>JBBQNR010000084.1:0-11900 GCA_038330145.1 Solirubrobacterales bacterium | reverse complement strand
CGTCGTCGACTCGGAGCGCTCGACCTCGAAGTCGGCGGTCAGCCGCGAGTTCGTCGGGCGCACCGGCGAGCACCTGCGCGCCCTGATGAGCCGCAGCCTGGCCGACGTTCGCCTCGCCGCGCTGATGCTCGACGGCATCGAGCTGAAGGGCCGCTGCTGCGTGGTCTGCCTCGGCGTCACGACCGACGGCGTCAAGGTCCCGCTGGGCCTGTGGGACGGATCGACGGAGAACAAGCGCGTCTGCGTCGAGCTGCTCGCCGACCTCGTCGATCGGGGCCTTGACTGCGACCAGGGCGTCCTGGTCGTCCTGGACGGCGGCAAGGCGCTGCGTGCGGCGGTCGACGCGGTCTTCGGCCACATGCCCGTTCAGCGCTGCGTGCGGCACAAGGAGCGCAACGTCCTCGATCACCTCCCCGAACGCGACCGCGCGGCCGTCAAGCGCAAGCTCCGCGCGGCCTGGAAGCTCACCGATCACCGCGCCGCGATCGACCGCCTGGAGGCGCTCGCCGGCGAGCTCTCCCACTCGCACCCCGGCGCCGCCGCGTCGCTGCGCGAAGGCCTGGCCGAGACGGTCACGCTGCAGCGCCTGGGCGTGCATCAGCAGCTGCACAAGACGCTGTCGTCGACGAACCCGATCGAGTCGATGATCGGTATCTGCCGCGCCACCTCGCGCAACGTCAAGCGCTGGCAGAACGGGGACATGTGCCTCAGATGGACGGCCGCCGGCATGCTCGAAGCCGAGCGCCAGTTCCGCAAGATCATCGGCTACAAGCACCTCGCCGCGCTCGCCCTCGCCGTCGAACGCGACGTCGCCGCCGGACGCGCCACCACGAACCGCACGACCACCCCGACCACCACGACCGAGCCGGCCGCTACGCTCGCAGCCGCTCACTGATCACCGGACCGCCACCGCGAAGTTCCACGGCGAACGGGACAACCTCGACCGGCCCGCCCGCTGCGAGGAACGGGAAGGTCGTGTTCGTAGCGAACAGCTCATAGCTCTCCGCCCAACGCCGCAGCAAACCGGCCACGTCCGCGCCATGCACTCCGCCTCGACGTTCGCGATCTATGAGCGCTTGTCGATCAAGCGCACCGACGAGCTGAGAGACGTAGCCCGGCACCAAGCCCGTTGCCGACGCGAGCTCACGGATGCCGTACGGCGGGCGGACGTCGGCCAGCAGACGCACGAGTCGTGCGGCCTTCGGCCCGCGCACCCGAACCTGGCCTCGGGCGGCTGGAGCGGGGTTGCGTTGCGCACCGTCGCTGCGTAGGTACAGCATCGGGTTCTCCAGGGTGATCAGCGCATTGCCGGTCAGGTCGATGAAATTGACCTCCCCGGCCTCAAGGGCTCGCCGAGTGCGCGCGCTGAGCCACGGCGCAACCACGAGGATCGGGACAGAGCCCGCGACCGACCGCAGAGACCGAGCGAGGCCCGACAGCAGAAGCTCGACATCGCGCGGCTCCAACGACCTGCGTGCTTCGACGGCAAGCGTGACGACCGTGCCGTTGCTGGCTCGGACATCAATCGCGACATCCAGCAGTCGCGCCTGCGACACCGTAAGCGCCGCCGGCATGCGCTGAGCGCGTCCGACCGTCCATGAAGCGGGCAGCCGTTCGGTGAGCCAACGGACGGCACCGTCAACAACAGCATCCTGATCAGCGGGGCTCTGGGTGGCGACCACCATGCACCGAACGGTAGCGCGCTGTTTGTTCCAAGTGCGGCGTTTGCGGTAACCGCAAACGCCGGGGAAACAGATCACCAACGAGCCGTGGCTGTACCAGTGCTCGGGAGGGAATAACCCCCCGAGCGCGCGCAGCGGCTGTGGGAGTCGCGCGAGCATCACCGCGCCGACAGCCAATGCGCTCTCCGGACGGCTGCGGGTCGTCGCAGGCCGCCACGCCTCGCCCTTGACACACGAAAGCCCCCTGGCGAGAGGGGGCTTCCGATGCTGGTCAGCTTAGCGCGCCCCGTGCGGGCGGCATCCAGTTCGACAGGAAGTAGCTTTCGGTCGTCCTTCGGGTTATGAGCAGCGGGTTTCGGGTGTTTGTCACGCCCCGGCAATGTCGTCGATCAGCCTTCGGACCTGTTCCGCGGCTTCCGCGAACACATTGGCCCCGTCCGGGCGCCGCGTCACCAGGCCCGAGCGATGCAGGATCTGCAGGTGCTTCGAGACGTTCTGCTGGCTCAGCCCGAGAGCATCAGCGAGCTCTTGCGGCGTGGCCGCCCCATGTGCCAGCTGCTCGACCAGGCGCAGGCGGACGACCTGACCCAGAACGGCAAGGCGCTCAGCGACCTTCGTCATCAGGCCCTCCGCGATCAACGCACGCTCGCTCACCGCCGAGGATGTACACGTCAGCGCGCTATTGCCGCTGTGCTTGTACTGCCGTGCGGCCTTTCGGTTGTGCCTCCCCGCAGAGCTCGGAGCGTGGAACGGGGGTGGCGAGGAAACGACATGGGGAACATATGTTCGCACAAGTTTCCGCCGCGGCCGCCAGGTGTGCACGGTCACCCGCCCCGACTCCGGGGCGCCGCGGCGCCGTTCAACATCGAGCGAGGACAACCGGCAGCTCGGCGATCGTCCAGCCTCGCGCTGGCCGTGGCCGCAGGGTCAATGGCTGTTGGCGAGTCGATGCCTCCCACGAAGGTCAAACTCGCCTCCAGAGGCGACGATGTCCTGTGCGGTCTTCCAGTCCCATTCTCCGCGTGGGCCGTCCGGCAACCCGACCACCGTCGCGAACCCGTGAAGGGCACCGCAGATCGCCGCTGGCGCACCGTCGAGCGTCACGTCGGCCCTGCAGAGAGCGAGTCGGTTCGCCAGCGGCAGCGTGATGTCCCTCGGCATGGCTCCTTGGTAACGCACCATCCCGGTCCGATTCGCGGATGGACAATGTTGGCACCGGGCGAGCGCTGTTCCGTCACCGACCGCGGCGCTCTCGTTGCAGTCCGACGGCGGCAGCGTCGGACGCGGGCTCGCCTGCTCGACCCCAGTCCAGACCGTTAGGCTCGCCCGACTTGCCGCACATCTACGACAACAAGACAGAGCTGCTCGCCCCAGCGCTGAACGCGGCCCTCGCTCAGGCGGTCGCATTCGACACCTGCATCGGCTACCTGAATCTCCGCGGCTGGCAGCTCCTCGCCGGCGCAATCGACGCGATCGACGACCGCCCGGATCGCCCGGCCGCGCGCGTTCTCATCGGAATGGCCGCCCGGCCTGATCAGCTCGTCCGTGACCGCTATCGCGTCCGCCGCGCGGACGACGACACACGAATTACGCTCGGGGATGTCCCCAAGCTTCGGGATGAGGTTCTTCGCGACTTCAGAACCCAGCTCACGGTTGGCACGCCCACGGCCGCGGACGAGGCACACCTTCGCGCGTTCCGTGATCAACTCGTTGGCGGAAAGGTTCGGGTCAAGTTCTTTGCGCGGCACCCGCTCCACGCGAAGCTCTACCTCGCACACCTGAAGTCCGGGCAGCTCCTCGCTGACCTCGGGTTCCTCGGCTCAAGCAACCTCACTTTCTCTGGGTTGCAAGGCCAAGGCGAACTGAACGTCGACGTGCCCGACAACGACGCGGCGACGAAGCTCAAGTCCTGGTTCCAGGAGCGATGGGATGACCAGTTCGCGGTCGATGTCACCGACCAGCTCATCGCGATACTCGACGAATCCTGGGTCTCGGAGCAGCAGCCAGACCCCTATCTCGTGTACCTGAAGCTCGCGTTCGATCTATCCAGCGATGCCCGTGAAGGACTGAGGGATTACGACATCCCAGCGTCCCTAAAAGACATCCTGCTGGCCCACCAGGCCGACGCCGTGAGTGTTGCCGCGAGAATCGTCGAGCGGCGAGGCGGCGTCATGGTAGGCGATGTCGTCGGCCTCGGAAAGACCCTCACGGCAACCGCAATCGCCCGCGTCATGCAAGAACAACATGGCACCGAGGCACTGATCATCTGCCCGAAGAACCTCGTTGGCATGTGGGAAGAGCACGTCCGCGAGTACCGGCTGCTGGGCAAAGTCGTGTCTCTGTCGATGGCGCACAAGGATCTCGCCGATCTCGCCCGGTACCGCGTTGTCATCATCGACGAGTCCCACAATCTGCGGAACACCGACACACAGCACTGGAAGGCGGTTCGCAGCTACGTCGGACGCAACGACCCGCGCGTGATTCTGCTGACGGCCACGCCGTACAACAAGCAGTTCACCGATGCAGCCGGTCAGCTTCGCCTGTTCCTCGCGGAAGACATTGACCTTGCGGTGCGCCCTGAGCGCATGATCGGCGCTGTCGGCGAACTAGCCGTAGCCAAGCGCGCCGACGGCCGGCTATCGACACTCAAGGCCTTTGAGGGGAGCGAGTTCGCAGAAGACTGGCAGCGGCTGATGTCGCTGTTCCTCGTCCGGCGTACCCGATCGTTCATCGAGGGGCGGTACGGGGAAACCGACGACGAGGGCCGCAAGTTCCTCCGGTTCGCCGACGGCACACCTTTCTACTTCCCCAAGCGGCTTCCATCACCACTCGAGTACGAGGGCGGCCCCGACGATCCGGGCGACCGACTGGCGTCGGTCGAGACCGTTGACGAGCTCAATTCATTGCAGCTCCCGAGATATCGCTTGGGCGACTTCCTGGATGAGACCGTCGAACCGACGAATGCGCCGGAACGTGAAATTCTCGAGCGGCTGGAGAAGTCACGCGGAAACCTCCAAGGCTTCATCCGGACGACCCTGATGAAGCGGCTTAGCTCTTGCGGTCAGTCGTTTCTGATCAGCGTCGAGCGGCACCTGCTCCGCAACCACGTGGCGCTGCACGCCATCCAAAACGAGCTCCCGCTGCCGCTCGGCACGATTGAGGACCGTCGCTGGGACACCCTCGCTGACACCGATGACGATCCCGTCCTTGAAGGGCTTGAGACGGATGCCGGCACGGCGGTGGGCCGGACCGCGGAGCAGTGGGCTGCGGTCGCCGCCAATCGGTACCAGGCTCTCGAGGTCCGCCCGCCGTCAGGCCTGAGCTGGATGCCTGCCCGGTTCTTCACGGATGACCTCCTCGAAGCTCTTGAGGCCGACACCGCTCTGCTTCAGGGGATCCTCGATGAGCATAGTCCTTGGGATCCCGAGAAGGACTCGAAGATCGAGGCGTTGGCGAAGCTCATTGGCGTCGATCACCCCGGCGAGAAGGTTCTGGTGTTCAGCGAATACGCAGATACCGCCACCTACGCCGGCCAGACGCTTCAGGCGCGACTGCCTGGCGTGGCGATCCAATCAGTCACCGGCGGTACGAACGACCCGACTGTTGCGGCTCGCCGGTTCAGCCCGAAGTCCAACGCGTCGATCGGCGGTCTGCCTTCGCAGCAGACCGAGCTGCAAGTGCTCGTGGCAACGGACGTTTTGTCGGAGGGCCAGAACCTTCAGGACGCTGCCATAGTCGTGAACTACGATCTGCCTTGGACGATCATCAAGATCGTCCAACGCGCAGGTCGAGTCGATCGCGTCGGGCAGGAGTCACCCGAAGTCAGCGTGTACAGCTTCCTGCCGCAGGAAGGCGTCGAGCAGGTGATCTCACTGCGCAAGCGGATCGCGCAACGCCTCAAGGAGAGTGCCGCGGTATTTGGCTCTGACGAGGACTTCTTCAACGAGGCGCCGGACGTTGACGAGCAAGTCCGGGGCCTGTTCGACGGGTCCGCGACGCTCGACGAGCCCGAAGGGGACGAGGACGTCGATTGGGCTTCCCTTGCTCTTGCGGCGTGGGAGGCCGCGACCGAGGAGCAGCAGCACGCGGCGAGCAGTCTGCCGAACGTCACCTACTCGACACGCGCGCGCCGGTTCGACGACCCAGCCGGCGGCACCATCGTTTACACAAGGACGACGCGTGGCATCGACGGACTCGCATTCACCGAGCCTGCCGAGGCCGAAGCCGGAAAGCCGACGACTCGAGTACTTACTCCGTTTGAGGCGCTGCGACTTGCATCTTGCGCTCCCAGCGAAAAAGCTGGCGAGCGTCGCGAAGACCATCACGACCTCGTCATCGAGGCGGTGACTACCACGCTCGTGGAGTCCGCGTCCCGACCTCTCGCCCTCACCCATTCTGGAATCCGCGCGCGCCTGTACCGCATTCTCGACGGTTATCGGCGAGCGAACGAAGGCACGTTCTTCGACACGCCCGAACTACGACGGCTCATCGAGGACGTGTACCACACGCCTCTGCGCGACACTGCGAAGCACCGCATCAGCAAGGCCGTCCGTGAGCGCACCCCTGAAGACGTCGTCGCGCTCGCCCAGGACCTTGACGCGGATGAGGCCCTCCTGGTCGATCTCGGCGACACGGAAGACGACATCCACATCGTGTGCTCGATGGGGGTCACTGAGCAATGACCCTCGACCAGGGGGTTCGCGACTACTTGGCCGGCGCCGACCTCAGAGGGTTGTTCCTCGGCTTGCTCGGCTGGGATCAGCCTGGCGTGGCGGCGTTCACCGTGCTCGTCGACGACGACGAGTACGAGGTCAAGCCCGTGGCGCAGAAGCGCGGCCTCCACGTCCTACAGGTGCCGGCGCTCCCCAACGCCGACGTCCAGCACAAGATCGATGTGGAGGTCTCGCAACGCGCCCCCGAAAGGCTCCTCGTGTTCGCCGACGCTGACCGTCAGGTCTGGCGTTGGCCTGAACCGCGCAAGAGCGGTGGTGTACGCCTTGTGCCACAAGAGTCACCGGCACGTGAACCGCTGCCGGCGCTTGTGCAGCGTCTCGCCGGCGTGGTCTTCACGCTCGCGGATGAGGACGGCCTGACGTTGCCGCAGGTCAAGGATCGAGTCAGGGCGCAGTTCAACGCCGAGCGGGTCACCGAGCGGTTCTACAAGCGATTCGAGAGCAATCACTCCGAGCTGCAGGACGGCATCGAAGGACTTGATGACGAAGATCTGCGGCGCTGGTACGCCTCTCTCTTGATGAACAGACTCATGTTCATCTACTTCTTGCAGAAGAAGGGCTTTCTCTCAGACGACCGCGATTACCTGCGCACCCGGCTGAATGCGATACGGCGAGTCCGCGGACCCGACGAATTCTACGCGTTCTACCGGGACCTGCTGCTACCGCTCTTTCATCATGGCTTCGGTTCTCACACCCATGACTATGCGGACCCGGCGATCGCTGGCCTCGTTGGAGACGTCCCGTACGTCAATGGCGGCATCTTCGAGGAGCACGAGCTCGAGGCTGACTACGAGATCCGCGTGCCCGACGGCGAGTTCGAGCGAATCTTCGACTTCTTCGATTCGTTCACCTGGCATCTCGACGACCGGCCGCACGGCGACCCGAACGCGATCAACCCAGACGTCATCGGCTACATCTTCGAGCGGTATATCAACCTCACCGCTGCTGGCCAAAAGGAAGAAGGCGCGTACTACACCAAAGAGGACGTCACCGGATACATGGTTGCGACGACGCTTGTGCCGCGACTCATCGATCGTATTGTCGCCTGTTGCGAGATTAACCCGTTTGTCTTTTTGCAGGCTCATCCGGTCAGGTACATCCCCGAAGCGATGCGTCATGGTCGCGAGCTAACCGGCGAGTGGATGCCGGCGCCTATCGACGCAACCGAGACATGGAAAGACGTATCAAGCTGGGGAACGCTCGCCGAGGTTTCCCATGACCCGGAACTCCAGCTCCCCGGTGAATCCTGGGTTGAGACATTCGACCGTCGCCAACACACGAACGAACTCCTCACTGCGATCGCCAATGGCGAGATCTCGTCAATCGACGCCCTCGTCACCCGGAACCTTGACGCACGCACGCTCCTCGCTGACGTGATTCACCACCTTGACTCGCCCGGCGACGTTGCGGCGATCTGGCGAGAACTCACCGCGACGACCGTGATCGATCCGACGTGCGGCTCGGGCGCGTTTCTCTTTGCTGCGCTTGACGTTCTCGATGAGGTGTATGCCGCGCTGCTCGAGCGCGCGCGCACACACCTTGCTACCGGGACGGAGGACGCACACGAACATCTCGCCGACCTGGTGGCAGACGCAGACAAACATCCCAACGACGCGTACTTCCGTCGCAAGCACGCCGCGCTGAGCAACCTGTTCGGACTAGACATCATGCGCGAGGCGATCGAGACCGCAAAACTCCGTCTGTTCCTCGCCCTCGCGTCGAAGCTACGCGCGAGATCGGAAATCGAGCCCCTGCCCGATCTAGACTTCAACCTGCGGGCCGGCAACCTTCTTGTCGGTTTCAAAGACCTCGATGACGCGCGCGAGCGAACTGGAACCACCAACCTAACGGCGGCAGCCGGTGTCGAAGCGTTCGCGCCGAAGGCACTGGAGGCGGCCAGACTGCGCCGCGCGTTCCTTGCGGCCCAAGCCGCGGACGACCCCGACGCCGTGCTGTCCGCCAAGCAGGCCCTGACGAGCGCCGTAGACAAAGTCCGCCATGACGCCGATTACGTCCTGGCTGAGGCGGTGGGAGTCGAGACGGGCACCGGAGACTTCGAGGAATGGTGGGACACCACCCAGCCCTTCCACTGGTTTCTCGAGTTCCCGCATATCGTCGCGGCCGGAGGCTTCGATGTCGTCGTGGGCAACCCGCCCTACGTGAACCGTCGCAATGTGCCGTACGCGATCGAAGGGTTCGCGGCTGACGGCTTGCCGGACATCTTTGCTGCCTGCGTGGAACGCGCGCTCAGCTTGCTAAACGTCGGCGGAAGGTTCGCGATGATCCTCCCGATCAGTTTTCAGTTCAGCGACGACTTCAAGGTCGCCCGCGCCACGCTCCTAGCCCGCGACAACGCAACGTGGCTGTCGACCTACTCACGGAACCCGTCGGCGCTGTTCACAGCGGGCCTCGGTGTCCGGAACACAATCGTGGCGACCTCGCCGCACCCCGGTCCGGTGTACACCACTCCCACCCGCAGGTGGCAAGAAGCAGCACGGAACACTCTCTTCCAGACGAACCGTTACGCCGCGCTGCGTGATGCCGACACGCGAACGACCACCTGGATTCCGCGCACGGGCGACGACGAGCTTGCCGAGCTACTACACACGCTCTCCATGTCCCCGAACGTGCTCGGCGACAGCGTTCAGCGCACCGGTGGGTATCCACTTGGATTCAAGACGACGGCGTTGTACTACTTGCCGGTATACATCGACGTGCCGCCTGTATACGACGCCGCGCTCCGCAAGGTCGCACCCCCGAACGACTCGACGATTAGGTTCGACACAGAGGAGAACCGACTCCTCGCGTTTGGCCTCTTGGCAGGCGACCTTGGCCTCGTCTGGTGGATGAGCACAGGCGACGACTTTCATGTGACCGCTACCACCCTGAAAACCTTTCCTGTCGGCATCGCCGATATCGAGCCCGTGCGAGACGAACTACTCGTCAAAGCCGAAGAGCTACGCGTCGCGTCGACTCTCGACGAAAACGTGCTCTTCACGCCATATGCCGGTCGTCGCCAAGGATCTTGGGATCTACGACAAGTCCGAGATCTGACGCGAGAGATCGACGACCTCGTCCTCTCGACGATCGATCAGCACGCTGCATGGCCCGCGATCAACCGTGCGCTCGCGCGCTTCGCAAAATCGACGGGCGAACGCCCCGGGACCGAACGCGGCACTGGCTGGCTCGAAGCGGCCCGCGCCGCATTGTGAACTGAATCCGATCAGCTCTAGACCACTCGAAGCCTGGGTGGAGCATGGCCCGCGACGTGCTCCAGTTTGTCGCCCCCACCGATCGGCGTCAGGACTAGGCCAAACACGGAGTCGTTGAGGTCCTGAACGGGAATCTGCAGGGTCTGGGCGATGGTGGCCTTGGTGATTTTCTCGTCACGGAGCGCTCGGAACACCTTTTCCAGGATCTGCGATGTCTCTTGCCGCAGCGGAGCTTTTCCCGGCGCGGTCGGCTCGTTGGCTCGTCCGCGGCGGTTCAGTTCGATGAAGATGGCGCGGTACTGCCAGTCACTCAGCATCCCGAGACGATGCATTCGGACTGCGAGGTTGGCGACCGACACGTTCCAACGCTCCTTGGCTCTCACGAGCTGCGCGACGCGAGCGCCCCGCGGCGCCTCCGCTCGCACGCTGCTGGCCGGCATGAGGAAAGCGGCACCGAATGCTTGAGCCTCATGCTCGGCTTGTCGGCCGTGGGGTCCCCCGTGACCATGGAGGACGAGGTGGCCCAGCTCGTGAGCGGCGTCCATGCGGCTGTGTTCTGCCGTCTTCTTGGTGTTGAGAAAGACGTATGGGATCCGCCCTCGCCAGAACGAGAACGCGTCGACCGTCGTCGAGTCCTCAGACAGCGAGAACACGCGGACACCGTGAGCCTCGAGCAGATGCACCACGTTCGCAATGCGCTTCTCTCCCAGCCCCCAGGCCGCGCGGACGGCCTCGGCGCCCATCTCCGCGTCGACTCCGTGGTGTTGGGGAACGTCGGGCTCCGGGAGATCAAAGTGTTGATCAATCCAGTCTGCGAGCGCGAGCGCGAGCGCTCCGGAGCCAAGCGCCTGATCTCGCTGTCGGGCGGTGAGGCGGCTGAGAGCGCGAAAGCTCGCGCCCTCTGGGGTTGGCTCGTCGAGGTCGGGGCCGAAGAAGAAGTCCCGGGGGAAGTTCAGCGCAGCCGCGAATCGGCTCACGGTCTGCCGAGTCGGCTCCTGCTGTCCTTTCTCGTAGGTGCTGAGGTTCCGGGGGGAGATGCCAGCTGCCTCAGCCAGCGCGCCCTTCGTAAGGCCTCGCCGGCGGCGCGCGAGGTCGACCCGGCCATAGTTGAATTCGTCCATTGCGGCTCGTAGCTAGCGCCGCGTTACAGGGATGTCGATCTGCCCGTCCTCATCGTTGGCACCGGAGACCTCGGCGGCCGGCGCAAGTGCGACGGAAGGCAGGATCAGCCGCGGCTCGAAGGCGGTCACGTAGCCGCGCTCGCTCTTGGGCGTACGAGTGAACTCGACCGGCAGTGAGAGTTCCAGCCGGATCTCCTCGGCAGGCTCGTCGTAGAAGGCCAACAACAACCAGATCGTCATCGGGGCCAGCGTCTCGGCAAAGTGACGGTCGGTGTCCTCGAAGGCAATCTGATGCCGGTTCCCCGTGACTGCCTGTCCCGTCAGCGGGCCACGCTCGATGCGAGTGGAGGGCATCCTCTCCGTTCCGGTCGCATGATCGCCGGGCGCGACCGTCATCGCGTACGCGCGATCAGGACTGACAAGGATTTCGAAGTTCCGTGGGCGCTTTCGCGTGAAGCCCTTGGGGACGTAGATGTCGCCGAGGCGCCGAAGCGGTGAGGACCAGCGAAGAAAGCCGGCGCGCGACACGACGTCATTGGCTGTGCATTCCAGCGCCTCGGCGTTGGCGTCGAGGACCGCGTTACGAAGATCGTCCGACGCGAGTCCCATCATGGTGAGGCGCGCCGCGACCTCATCGTCCGGCTGGTCGTGGAAAGGCTGTAGTTGGGCCACGTGGCCATCCCTTCGAGGTCGCTTCCGATTATCCTACCACAGTTGAGGTCGGGAAATCGGAAGAGCATGACCGTGGGCGACACGAGACCACGGCCCGACGTCCGACTGCGTGCTGGCGACATGCTTCGCGCGACCGATCCAACAACAGCGCCAGCCATAGCGAGGACGCTCCGGTGGATCACGATCCACCCTGAACTCGCCCCACGGGCTCACGGGTTCGCGTGTGACGGCTTCTCGCCGCCCCATCCGGTTCCGGCGGATCGAGACGCCCGGGGAGAAAAAACGGGTCTCCTGACGTTCCCGTGGGTCGGGTGAATGCGTGACTCACCGTGAAAGCGGTGGGCAGAGCCCGGCGAGCGAGAGCATCGCCAGCGCGATCAGCGCCGCGGGGCTGTGGAAGCCGAAGGCGCGTCGGGTGATCATCCGGATCTGGGTGTTGATGGCCTCCACGCGGGCGTTGGAGAGGCCGTGCTCGATCGC
>JBBQNR010000083.1:0-12101 GCA_038330145.1 Solirubrobacterales bacterium | reverse complement strand
CCGATGTCCGTCGCCGAGGCCGCGGCCCGCGCCGCGCAGGACGGCTTCATCTGGCTCGGCCTCCACGACCCGAGCGAGGAGGAGATGCGTGAGGTCGCCGCGGCCTTCCCTGTGCACGAGCTGGCGATCGAGGACGCCAGCTCGAGCCACCAGCGCGCAAAGCTCGAGGATTATGCAGACCACTACTTCGTCGTCCTGCGGACCGCGCTGTACGACGACGATAGGGAGCAGGTCGAGTTCGGTGAGATCCACATCTTCGCCGCGCCCGGTTACGCGATAACGGTTCGCCACGGCGAGGCGAGCCGCCTGGCCCATGCCCGCGCCCGCCTCGAGTCACGACCCGATCTCGCCGAGGCCGGCCCGGTTTCGGTGGTCTGGGCCGTCCTCGACACCGTTGTCGACGACTACGGCCCGGTCGTCCAGGGGCTGACCGAGGACGTCGAGGACGCCGAGGTGCGGGTCTTCGAGGGCGGGGGAGACCAGACCGAGCGCATCTACCTGCTGAAGCGCGAGGCGATCGAGTTCCACCGCTCCGTGCACCCCCTGCTGGCGCCGCTGGCCGCGATCGAGCGCGGCGCCGACCCGCGGGTGACCGGTGCGCTTCAGAACTACTTCCGCGACATCAACGACCACGTCAAGCTCGTCCACGACGAGATCAGCTCCCAGCGCGAGCTGCTGACCAGCATTCTCCAGGCCAACCTCGCCGTCCTAGGGGTTCGCCAGAACGAGATCAGCGTCCAGCAGAACG
The DNA here is from genome assembly GCA_038330145.1 of Solirubrobacterales bacterium. GTDB lineage: Bacteria > Actinomycetota > Thermoleophilia > Solirubrobacterales > JBBDJG01 > JBBQNR01. The sequence continues at coordinate 11,353 of JBBQNR010000083.1, read as the reverse complement.
AGACCAGCAAGCAGCTGACCCTGATCGCCACGATCTTCCTCCCGCTCACCTTCATCACCGGCTTCTTCGGGATGAACTTCCCCTGGCTGGTCGAGCACATCGGCTCCTTCTGGGTCTTCGCCCTCTACGGCGTCGGCAGCCTGCTGATCTCCTCCGCTGCGCTGTTTGTGTGGTTTCGCCGCAGCCGCTACCTCTGAGGCGATCGCCCTAGTTGTTTGCCTCGACTTCGCGGCGCATCCGCTCGTCCTTTCGCGCATCTCCGGCGTCATCTCCTCGCCGAAGTCCTCGCCCGGTCAGGTGTTATCGCCAAGCCCACGGGCGGCTTCATAGAGCCTGCCGGTCAGCTCGGCGAGTCGCTCCTCGCTGTCGTCGTAGAAGCCCTGCCCGCTCTTCACGCCTAGACGGCCATCGGCGACATGCTGCTCGATCGTCGTTGATGCGGTTCGATCGGCGGCGAGCTCGGGATAGAGCGCGTTGGAGATGTCCCGCAGGGTGTCGTGGCCGATCAGATCGGTCATCTGGAGTGGTCCGAACACCGGGACGAAGGCGCGCAGGGTGGTCTGGACCATCGCGTCGAGCTCCTGCGGATCGGCGGCGCCGATGTCGACGAGGTGAAGCATCTCGCGAAGCATCGCGAACCAAACCCGGTTCCAGAGAAAGCCGGGGATCTCCTTGCGCACCTGAACCGCTCGCAAATCCACGTCTTCGCAGAAGTCCATCGTGGCGGTGACCGTCTCCTCGCTGGTCTGCTCCCCGGCGACGACCTCGACGAAGATGATCAGCTGGGTCTGCACGGGATGGAGGACGATGGCCCGTTCGGGGTGGGCCATCTCGGCGGCGAGCCGGGTCATCGGGAAGTTGGATGTCGAGCTCCACAGCAGCACTTCGGGGCCGACCACAGCTTCGATCTCGCGGTAACAGGCGGATTTCAGCTCGGCGTCCTCGACGATCGATTCCATCACCGCGGCGCAGGGTTTCAACGCCGTGACGAGGTCGTCGTGGGTGGAGACCCGGGCCAGGATCTCCTCGACGGCCGAGGCTTCGACGACGCCGATCTCGGCCAGCGTGGAGAGGCTCTGGCCCAAGCGGTCATGCAACGTGGCTGCCGAGCCGCCGGGTGACCACGCTTTCACCTCGTACCCGGCGATCGCGAACTGCTGTGCGAACAGGTGCCCGATGTAGCCCGCGCCGACCAGGCCGACCGGGCCATCAAGGGTTCGATTGCCAGTCACACCGGCAAGGTATCGGTCCGTGCTCAGGGCCGCCAGAGGACTGCGTCAGGGGTTGGCGCGCAAGAGCGCAGGCCATCCCGAACGCCGGCCTGGTGTCGGTGGTACGTTGGCCGTGGATCATCCAACGCCAACGAGAGGGGCCGTGATGACTGAAACGCTCGAGGGAGCTTGCTTGTGCGGTGGCGTGGAGTACGAGGTTCGAGATCCGGAGGCATTGGGCTACTGCCACTGCAGTCGCTGTCAGCGGTGGACGGGCTCCAGCCTCGCCGGGGTGCTGGTGGCCAACGAGAACTTCAGCTTCACCAAGGGCGAGGACCTGGTCACGCGCTACGAGAGCGAGTTTGCCCCCCGCAACTTCTGCGGCACCTGCGGATCCAGCATCTATGACGACCTCGGGGAGAAGTACTTCGTGGCCGCAGGGCTGATGCGCGAGCTCGACCTGGATCCGAGCTTCCATCTCCAGGTCGCCTACAAGGCCAACTGGCACGAGATCGGCGACGGCGCGCCGCAGTACGCCGAGAACCCGCCGGCCTGACCCGAAGGGGCAAGCGCCCAAGGGATCAACCCGCAAACCAGCGCTCCAGCCGTTCCTTGCTCATCACCACCGACGGCTCGACGAGGCGGCTGAAGCTGTCGCGGAGGTCTTGCCCGGCATCGGGCTCGGAGGCCCAGCCACGAAAGATCGGCTCGAGGTCGGGGCGCGGAAACCGTCCCCAGGCAAACGACCACCCATAGTGCTCCGCGGCGCGGGCGTCGCGCCACTCCCCGTACTCCTCCAGGGTCGGATTGGTACCTGAAAGGGCCTCAGCGACGTGGACGCCCTGCTCCAGAGCGTCGCCGATTCCCTGTGCTGTGCCGGGGTGCTTGAAATGGCCGGCATCGCCGACCAGCGCCCACCCGGGCCCGGTTGGGCGCCGGAAGAAGCCCCGCATCAGCGGCTCCGGTGCGTAGGTCACTCCGGTGGCGAGAGATGCGCGGTGCAGGGCTTCCGGACTGAGGGTCGCTGGAAACCCGCGCACGAACTCGAGGTAGCGGCCCCGGCGTTCCTGCTGCCTTCCATGAACCATTTCCGGTGGTCCCGCCGCGATCAGCATATGGAGCCCATCCTCGACCGGGACGCTGGTCAACACCCGTCCAACCTCGATCTGAAAGTACCCGTAGCCGACGTCGGGGATACCCCGCCAGTAGGCATAGGCCATCGACATCTCACCGCGCATCGGACGCTCCTTCGGGATGCCGAGCAGGCGGGCAACCGTCGAACTGCGACCGTCGGCGCCGAAGACCCAGGGGGCGTGGATCTGCCGGCCGTCGGCCAGGACGACGCCCCGAGCCGGATCCTCGTCCGAGCCGGATCCGAGCAGGTCGACGACCTTGGCTCCTACCTCCACTTCCGCGCCGGCCGCCCTCGCCGCCGCGATGCCCGCCTGGTCGAGGGCAATGCGTCGTGGAGCGATCGCCCGGTCGAAGCCCCGTACGGCGGTGAACCCGCCCCTGGCCGCGTGACCGAGCCCGCCGATGACGCTCTCATACATCGGAACGTCGTGCTCGGAGAGCAGCCGGTCCAGGACCCCGAGCTCGCTCAGCCTGGCAACCCCGTTGGGCCAGATCCCGTGCGTCGAGGTCGTCGTACTGGGGAACCGGTCGCGATCGACGACCAGCACGTCCCAGTCGCGACTCGCGAGGCCGATGGCCAACGACGAGCCCGCGCAGCGAGCGCCGACGATGATCGCGTCGTATTGCTCCACTGCGGGAGCCTAGCCCGCGTCGAAGTGATCGCCGTCGACCTGAGGGCAGCGCTGTCTAATGGGCGCGGCTGGTTTCGAACCAGCGACCTCTCGCGTGTGAAGCGAGTTCGGGAGATCCGCTACGGCAAGCGCCAGCGACTGCAGGCCAAAGACTTGGCTCTGCAGCTGAGTTTCGGGCGCGCTGTTGTCGCCGGAAACGATCACAGATCGTCATCCTTTGCCGAGGGGTTGTTCGGCGTACGTTCGGTGGGCCGAACGGCGACGTCCTGCTCGCCTTTGACGCGTCGAAGACGGTCGGGCACGGTCGCTTGGGCCGTTCACCTCGGAGAGTCTTCGGGTCGGCTCGCAGGGACCCGGAAGCGAAAATCACAACAGCTCGCGCCGCCGACGAGCGTTCCGGAGCGCTCCAGCCCGGCGCCCCACATCTCCGCCAGCGCGTAGTCGAGGTTGCACCAAGAGCCGGCGCACAGATCGGCCGCGCCGCGTGCCCCGAGGTAGTCCGCCACCGGGCAGCGTTGCATGTCCAACGAGCGTCCGTCCTGCTGCGCCACGTCATCGAAGCGATAGCCGGGGCGACCGAAAGGAAACGTCAAGAAGGCATTGACGCTGAGGCGCAGCCGGCGCACAGGGTCGTGGGTGACGAGCCGGGTGGCCGCCCTGGTGACCAGGCCCCATTGGCGGTAAAACCGCCAGCAGGTATCGCCGGTCAGCTCGATCGCGTAGGGCCGATCAATGCCGCCTTCCTCGAGCGACTCGAGGAAGGACAGGGTCAAGGCAGCGAGCGTCACGTTCTGTCGGCTTCCCAGCGTTGGCTCGCTGGGCAGGTTGGGAACGTGGCTCTCGAAACGCATGAAGGCGACATCGACGAGCTGGTTCACTTCTGCGCCTGTAAAGCGTCCAGAGGTCGGGTCGCTCCCCGAGCGACGGCGCCCCTCGATCGCTCGACGCGCGGCGATTCGAGCGAACGGCCTCGCGGCGCGCACAGCAGCCAAGGTCCAGGGGGCGGGCGGGGAGCTCGAGCGCCGCCCTTCTCGGAAACGAGCGATGGTCAACAGATCCACGGAGAGTATTGTACGTCTGTGCAAGACATATGTGCAAGTCGGCGCTACAGTTGCCGTAATGACGAACCGCGAGGCGCTGCTCGAGTCGTCCACCGCGTTGCTGCGAGACGGGGGATACGCCGACACGACCGCTCGCGCTATCGCGAGCGACGCGGGGGTCAGTCTGGGAGCGATCGGCTACCACTTCGGATCCACACAGAAGCTCCTCGATGCAGCCCTGGCGGAAGGGGTCCGGCGCTGGTTTGAACCGGTTATCGAGCTTCTCGCCCAACCAAAGGCGCCGCCGACGCTGGCGCAATTGGGGCCCGCGCTTGACGGCTTGCTGGAGACGCTGAGCCGCAACCGCCCGCTCGTGATCGCCTACTTTGAAGCGTTGGTTCGAGCCGAGCGCTCCCCTGCCCTGCGGACGGCGCTCGCCGCTGATTTCCATGCGTTGCGCACTGCGCTGACGAGGGGAATCGAGCAGATCCTCGTCCACCGGCCCGAGGCCGTTGCTCCGGACCCGCAGGTTGCCGCGAGTCTCATCATGGCGACCTTCGACGGCTTGATCATCCAGTGGCTGCTGGACCCTCAACGGCTTCCAAGCGGTTCGCTGATCGCAGAGACCCTGCAACGTGCGGCAACACTCGCGCCTGTCGAGACGGCACAAGCTAGCTCCCACTGACCAACAGAACGGAAGCGCCTTGGGGATCCGCAGGGAGCACCCGCGAGGGGGAGCACCGAGAGGCGCCGTGCCATCGGCCCCGCGGCATCCGGCGAACAGGGAAACGCCCTAGAATCAGCGGAGCGCCCTATGGCTTCGAGGTAGAGGAGGAGAGATCGTGGCACTTAGAAGGTTTGGCTTCGTCGCAGCCTTCGCCGCGACGCTGCTCGCATCGCTTGCGGTTGCTGCACCGGCCGGCGCCGCCGTGGGTGGCTCGGTTACGGTGGTCAAGAAGGTCAGCGACCCCAGAGGAGACTGGAAGCACCGCCCCGGTACCACCGCGATCGTCCGCTACGGGCCCTACATGCTCCCGCCCGCCTCCATGGGCATGCCGGGGATGGTGGGTAACCAGTTCACGCTCAACCTCCCCGCGCCATGCAGCGATTGCTACCTCACCGACATCGTGCCCTCGCTCGTCTACCCGGACGGCTCGGACGCCAATCTCGACACCGGCACGATGCTTCACCACTTCGTGCTCTTCAATCCCGCTGAGCGGGATGCCACCTGCCCAAACGGGTACTTTGGCCGTCTCAATTTCGGCGAGCGCTTCTTCGCCTCGGGCAGCGAGCGCAGCCACACCCACCTGCCGAACCGCTACGGCTACTACAACGTCGGCGACCGTTGGACGCTCGATGCGGACCTGATGAACATGATGGCCCGGCCGCAGCAGGTCTACATTCAGCTTGTGGTGCGATACCGACCCGCAAGGGCGCATCTGAAGCGCGTCAAGCCGATCTGGCTCGATATCAACAACTGCGCCACCTCGGAGTACTCGATCCCACACGGCAACTCCGACGCTCATTCGTCGTGGACGTCGGATCTGACCGGCTACATCGTCGGCATCGGCGGTCACCAGCACGACCTCTCTGCGATGGACATGGCCTGCATGGATGCCGCGGCCTGCCCGAACCACGGCGGCGGCACCGCGATCTCGGCCGAGCTCGTGGGCGGACCCAAGAGGGCCTACTTCGGGCCCAGGCCGCCGAGCGGCGGCGTTCCGTCGGATCTGACCGGAGCGACGATCTGCCGCTCAGAGGATCGCTACTACACGAAGTTCGGGATGGAGAACGGCTTCATGGGCCATCTCGACACGATGACCGCATGCGGGCTTGGCAGCGAGAGATCCCGCGGAAACGCCGCCTACCCGCCCGGCGGTTCGTACACGCACAGCGGCTTCTGGAGGCACCGGCGCTTCGGGAAGCACAGGGGCTTCCGGATGCGCAAGGGCTTTCCGATACGCGCCGGGCAGACGATCCGTCTGCACAGCCAGTACACGAATCCTGGCAATCCGCACGACGACGTGATGGGAATCATGGTCGCCTACCTGCACGAGGCGGCGGTGCGTTAGCCTCGATCCACCGTTTTCGCCTCGTAGGGCGTGTTGGCGGCGCTAACGCCGGTGAGTGAGTGTGCGACGGGTGACTCCGCGAAGTCGCCGTCGCGGCTCTCGACGGCGGTTGTTCGATTGGGGGCTTGCTCGGCCGCGCGGGCAGCGTCGATCGTCCGGCTGTGCTGCGCAGCTTTCTATCGGGCGGCGAGCGAAGCGAAGAGCGCTTGCGACCGCCCCAGCCGGGCAAAGCGTTCGCAGCCGTGCGACGGCGACGATGACGGCCTCCGCCCAGATCAGGAGCGCGGCAGGCGAAGCGTCATGCAGCGACCGGAGCTGACCATCCGCGTGGCGCATCCTCGACCCGGGCGGGCCCGGCGGTGGCGAAGCTCAAGCGCGGCGATCTCGGCCTCGGGCTGGTCGGTGAGGAAGACGGCGTGGTTGGGAGAGCTCGGGCGCCTCTCGCGCGACATCCGCGGCACGGACAGGGGCTATGCCACGGCGAGGATGGTCGGGCGAGTTGCCCCCGACCCGTCTGCTGGCTACTGCGTTCCCGACCAGACGTATGCCAGCACGATGCCCATCACGTCCTTCCATGGCTGTGAGTTGTCATAGCGGGCGGTGACGGAGTAGCTGTGCCCGGCGACGACCTTCTCGTGGAGGATGCATGGGTTGATGGTGGCGAGGTGATGGGGATTCTCGTGGTAGGTGGCGACGCCGGTACAGGAGGGCGAGCCGGGAGCGCTGTCCCGCAGCGAGATGTCGATGCCGCCGTCGTGGAGATGACCGCCTGCAAAGACTGCGATCCCGTCGGTCGGGAAGGTCCAGGAGCGCGACTTTGCGTAGACGCTGCCGGGGCCGCCGTTGCCCGGCACGTCAAAGGTCGAGTTGCCGCAGCCGGTGACATCCATGAAGTAGGGAGTGACGGGGCGGGTGTTGGTGGCGTTTGCCCCAGGCTGATAGCCGAGCGTGTACTGGATGTAGACCGTCTTCGCGGGGGTTCCCGGCGGCGTCATGTTCATCAGGTGGTAGATCGAGCCCCACTGATCGTTGGCACCGACCAGGTAGGCGTAGGGACCCCAGATGTTGATCGGGGTGCGCTCCATCCCAGAGCCGATGAACCGCTCGCGCCTGCCCGGGCAGAGCTGATCCTGGCGGGCCGGGGTCGTCATCACGATGTGGTGCAGGTGGACGTCGTGGACGCTGACCGGGGTGCCGTTCTGATCGACGACGTCGAACTTGGCGGTCTTCAAACCGAAGGAGCCGGAGGGGCGCGGCATCCCGGAGGAGGGGGAGCCCATCACCTCCCCGCCCGGTCCCAGCGTGAACGGCCCGTAGCGGAAGGTCTGGGTCACCGTCTGGCCCCCGCCAGGAGGAGCGTTTACGAGCGGCTCGCAGCCTGTGGCAAAGAGCAACAGAATGCCGGCCACGGCCAGCAGCGGAATGATCTTTCGATGGATCAGATAGCCGGGCATCGTTCTCCTATCTGTCGCTCAACGCCTAGCAGGTGAAGAGCCTCTGCCACCGATTGCAGGTGGCAGATGAAGGGACGGGACGTTCAAATTCCCCCGAAATTCGTGCCGAGCATCTCCCAGCCGGGAGCCTTCCGTCAACCTTGGACCGCCCGAAAACTCCGCAAATTGCGAAGTTTGCCCTGGCAATCTGACCCAACGCTTCACCTGTTTGGCGCTGGTCGGCTGCTCCAGGTCTTGCCGGCCTCAGGGGTAGCCGCTGTGGGCGGCAGATGTGAAACGCCAACGGTGACTGCCCTTGGTGTCTGGTCCGGCGCCGGATATACCCTGAGTCGAGCAAGTGCTCGCGAAGACGATCAGCCGTGCCAAGACTGCCTGGACAGTTCTCGCCGCCGCCTCAGGCATCAAGGGCAAGATCCGCGCGGTCGACAGCATCCGCCACCGTCGATCGACAGCGGACCGCGACTCCCCCGCCGATCCAGTTCTGGTCCCAATGGGGGCGCTGCGGGGGGAGGCGCTGCTCATCCGGCCGGGCACGAGCGACCTGCTAAACGCCGCCTCTTACTACCGCGCGGGAGTTCATCGTCCCCCTCCACAGCTGCGCTCTGAGCACCTCGACCTGATTTGCGAGTTGGGCACGAACATCGGAGCCGCGCTGGCAGTTCTGGGTTTCGAGTTTCCCGGCGCCCGACTGCTCGGTGTCGAGGCCGATGAAGGGAATATGCAGATTGCGAAGCGCAATCTGGCCCGCTTCGGTGATCGAGCGACCGCGGTCCACGGCGCAATCTGGGACGAGCAAGGAGAGCTAGTCGTGGAGAGGGATGTCGCTGCCGGTGAGCACGGCTTCAAGGTGCGGGCGCGTCGCCCCACTGATCCGGCTTCGATGCATGGCATGCCGGCTTTGACCGTCGATGCATTGCTCGCCGAGCACGCTCCGGATCAAGAGGTCGACTACATGCACGTAACCATCGAGGGTTCAGAACCTCGTGTATTTGAGGCCGGGGGAGAGTGGCCCGAGCGCGTCCGATCGTTGCGAGTCGAGCTCCACCCTTACTTCGACTACACGGCTCCCGAGTGCATCGCCCAGATGGAGAAGCTGGGCTACCGTGCTTGGGTCGATCCTGATCTCCCCGGCAAGTGGGTATTCGCCATCCGAGACTGACACGGCCAAGCTGAGGGCGGCGAGTTGTTGCAAGCCTCAGATGGCGAACCGCACCAAAAACGTCTAACCGGCACTGAGACTGCGTCTGGTTCAGAGATAGCCCAGCGGATCCTGGGCCACTCCGTTGACGCGCACCTCGAAGTGCAGGTGTGGGCCGGTGCTCTCACCGGTGCTGCCGACATAGCCGATCAATTCGCCCCGCTTGACGGCGGCGCCGGCCGAGGTCGCGAAGGAGACCTGGTGGCCGTAGCAGGTGGAGAGCCCACCCCCGTGGTCTATGCAGGTGTAGTTACCGTAGCCGCCGGTGTAGGCGGCGATTGTCACAATTCCGCTCTGAGCCGCCACGATCGGGGTGCCAGTAGGGGCGGCAATGTCAAGGCCCTCATGCATCCGCCCCCATCGCATCCCGAAGCCAGAGGTGATCGTCCCCTGGACCGGCCAGACGAGACCCGTCGACGTGGCTCCGCCACTCGGGACGAGCGGTCCAGCCGGAAGCGGGGTACTGGTTTGCGCGGTGAGCTGCTTCCGGATCTGGGCCTGCAGGTCGGAGACATCCCCCTCGAGGATGTGCTCATGGCTGCGCGTGTCGCTGAGGGCTCTCTGGCGCTGCCCGCGGGTGGCGATCAGCTCAGCCTGCCTGCCCTCGAGAGAAGCGCGTGCATTGCTGAGAGCATCCCTCTGTGCAGCGATTTCATCGCGCGCCCTGCGGATCGTGTCTCGGGTGTTTCGCAGCCGGTTTACCGCTCGCCTTGCCTCTTCCTTCAATGATCGGACCCGGCCGACGACGGATTGCTCCTCGTCTTGAATCGTCTGCAGGTATTGAGCTCGACTGACGAGATCATCCCAGCCGTCGGATTGCAGGATGACGGTTAGGACGTCGGGACTTCCGGACTCATAGGTTGAGACCAGGTGCTCTCTCAAGGCGACCAGCGCTCGGCGCAGCCGAGCCCGGAGCAGGGCAAGGTGCTGCTTCCCGGTCTTGAGCCGAGTCTGAGCTGCGCGCAATTTGGCCTGCTCGATGATGAGGCGGTTCTCTGCTGCCGCTTCTTGAGCGCGCAGCGATGCCACCTGCTCTTCCAAGCCCGCGATCTGCTTTGAGTAGCGTTCAATGGTCGTCGTCAAGACGCCGACACGGCCCTGCGTTTGATCGAGCTGGGACCGCTTCCTCTCAAGCCGTTGATGAGCGCTGGCTGCCGAGGCTGCCGGAGGAGTGAGCAGCGCCCCGGCGATTAGACCGGCCATGAGCAGGACGAGCATCGACCGTCCGAGCCCGGCCGGCCGGGGGTGACGAAACAACGCCATGCCAGCCAACATAGGCCACATGTCCTACGCTGCGTCGTGTTAGGCCCATCGCTGCAATACCGGTTGCGCTGGCTGTCCTGAAACGGCCATGGGGTGGCAGCGCCGGCACAAGGACTGGCGGGTCATCTGACCAATCGGCCGACCGCCCCCATCAACTCATCGACTTGGGTATCAGCCTGGCTGGTGATTGCTCCTTCTCGCATGCAATGGCGAACGTGGTCGTCCACCAGACCGAGCGCGATCGCGTTCAGCGCGGCTTGAGCCGCCTGGATCTGGGTGAGGACATCGATGCAATAGCGGTCCTCTTCGACCATGCGCGTGACTCCCCGCACCTGGCCTTCGGCGCGGGCCAGCCGCTTTCGGAGTTGTTCCTTGGATGCCAGGTAACCAGGTGTCTTTGTCATAGTATTACGATACCCCCCATAGGTATATACTGTCAAGCCAAAGCAGAGGGAGAAGGGCATTGGCTGAGGTAATCAGCACCGTCGGCGAGGGCTTGAAGCAGAGCTTTCTGATGGCCTACCAGGTGTGGTGGGCCTTGGTCCTCGGCTTCGCGATCTCGGCAATCGTCCAAGCCTGGGTCCCTCGACATCGGATCGAGACCGCGATGTCGGGCAGCGGCCTGGTGCCCGTGGCAAAAGCCACCGGGCTGGGCGCCGCCTCCTCCTCCTGCTCCTACGCTGCGATCGCAATCGGGAAGTCCCTGTTCCAGAAGGGCGCCTCCGCCACATCGGCTCTCGCCTTTCAGTTCGCTTCGACCAATCTTGTCTGGGAGCTCGGCCTCGTTCTCTGGGTCTTGATCGGGTGGCAGTTCACGCTTGCCGAATACATCGGCGGGATCGTGATGATCGTCTTGATGGCGGTGATGCTGCGGCTGTTCGTCTCGCCCAAACTCGAGGAGAGCGCCCGCAGGCACGCCCAGCAGGCCGACACCGCTCACCAGCACCACATGGCCGGGGAGCAGATGGGCTGGCGGGAGCGACTCACCTCCGCCTCGGCCTGGTCGGATGTCGCCCACAACTTTCGCGGCGACTGGCAGATGCTCTGGAAGGAGATCACGATCGGCTTCCTGCTGGCCGGCTTCATCGGCCTGCTCGGAAACGACTTCTTCAACGGCCTCTTCGTCACTGACGCACCGCCGCTGGTGGTGGCGATCGAGAACGTGATCGTCGGGCCGCTGATCGCCGTTCTCAGCTTCGTCTGCTCGGTCGGCAACATTCCCCTGGCGGCCGTGCTCTGGTCGGGAGGCATCAGCTTCGCCGGGGTGATGGCGTTCATCTTCGCCGACCTGATCGTGATCCCGATAATCCTCGCCTACCGCAAGTACTACGGCTGGTCCTTTGCGTTGA
>JBBQNR010000082.1:0-12165 GCA_038330145.1 Solirubrobacterales bacterium | reverse complement strand
CGCTAGCCTCGGCGCATCTTGCCGATGAGAGGTCGATCGATGAGGCGCACAGCGGGCATCATCGCGCTGTGCCTCGCCTCTGGCAGCCTGCTCGGAGCCTGCGGGGGCGACGACGGCAGCTCAAACGCCACTGCGGCGGGGACCGCGAACGAGACAAGAACTTCGGTCGCGAACGTGAGCGACCCGGCGCGTGACGAGCGCTCGAGCGCCCGGTCAGCCAAAGGCGTTTCCGTCAAGGTGATGAGCTCGCGCTACGGCCGGATGCTCTTCGACGGCAAGGGCCGTGCTCTGTATCTCTTCACACGGGAGGCGACGAGTCGCAGCCGATGCTATGGAGCCTGCGCTGCCGCGTGGCCTCCCTTTCTCACCAACGGAAAGCCTCAAGCTCGCCGCGGCGTCAAGTCGGGTCTGCTCGGGACGACGCGGCGCCGGGACGGGAAGGTGCAGGTCACCTACGGAGGGCATCCCCTCTACTACTACGTGGACGATCGCGAACCCGGTCAGGTCCTCTGCCAGGACGTCGTCGAGTTCGGTGGCACCTGGCTGGTGGTGTCACCGAGCGGTCGCGCCATCCGCTGATCGCCTCGCAGAGCGCTTAAGCAAATCGCAAGGTGGTGGGCCTAGCGTGGGCGGATGGATCACATCGATTCGCTTCCAAAACTCCAAGGAGGTCACAACAATGTCGCACGTCCTTCTCCTCCCCAAACGGGCGACGCTCCCGATCGCGCTCGCCCTGGCGCTTGCCTGTCTGGGCATCGCCGCGACCGGCGCGATGGCCCATTCCTCACGGGGCGCCGTCTACTCGCTCACCAACAGCACCGGCGGCAACGCGGTGAAGGTGTTTCATAGAGCCGGCGACGGCGCCCTGACCCCGAGCGGCGAGTTTCCGACCGGCGGCGTCGGGACCGGGGGAGGTCTCGGCAACCAGGGAGCCCTGGTGATCGACGACCGTTACCTGTTCGCCGTCAACCCGGGCAGCGACTCGATCTCGGCTTTCAAGATCAAGCGAGGCGGCCTCGAGCTCGTGGACACGGCGGCATCGGGCGGCGACCAGCCGATCAGCCTCACCATCGACGACGACCTGCTCTATGTGCTGAACGCCGGGGGCGCGGGCAACATCAGCGGCTTCACGTTCTCGAAGAAGCGGGGCCTCTCGCCGCTCGGCGACTCGACCCGCCCCCTCAGCGGAAACGGGAGCGGCCCGGCGGAGGTGTCCTTCGACCCCGAGGGCGAGCTGCTCGTCGTCACGGAGAAGAACACCAACCTCATCCTCACGTACGAGGTCCGGCACGATGGCCGCGCGCGTGGACCGATTTCGAATGCCTCCTCGGGGGCGACGCCGTTCGGGTTCGCCTTCGACGAGCGCGATCACCTGATCGTGTCCGAGGCTTTCGGAGGGGCAGCTGATCAGAGCGCCGTTTCCTCGTACGGAGTCGATGACTACGCGATCGAGCCGATCACGCCATCAGCCGCCACGACCGAGACGGCGGCCTGCTGGATAGTGGTCACCGAGGACGGCCGCTTCACGTACACGACCAATACCGGCAGCGCCTCGATCTCGGGCTACCGGATCAACCGCAAGGGCGAGCTGAGCCTGCTCGATGCCGACGGTCGCACAGGGGTGACCGGCCCCGCACCGACCGACATGGCGCTCAGCCGTCACGGTCGCTTTCTCTACTCGCTCAACTCGGGCGACGAGACGATCAGCGGCTTCCGGGTAGGAGACCACGGCAGCCTCACGCCGATCGGCGGAGCGTCCGGTCTGCCCGACGGAGCCACCGGGCTCGCGGCCGACTGACACGACACAACGCAAGGAACGGGCCCGCGCAGTGCGGGCCCGTTGCCTCGGCGCAGGTCAAGGGTTCTCTTCCAAGATTGCCTTGAGCCGACCGAGGTCCATGCGGTTGGCCCGCCGCATCGTGGCGGCGACCAACGGTGCGGCAACCGCGGAGAAACCGGACGGCTCTCCTCGATTTCGAAGCGTCATCCTGGTAGCGCCATTCGGCGTGTCTTCCCACTTATAGGTCGTCTCCATGGGGAAGGGTCCCGCGGCGGTGCTCATCACGAACCGTTCGCCTGGATCCATCACTTTGACCTCGTAGGTGTAGACGAGGCGGCGTGCGAGAAACCGAGCGACGAAGGCGATCTTGGAGCCGACAGCGACCGGCTTCGGGGATTTCCATTCGACCGCCTTGATGTTCTTGTACCAGGCCATCGCGTTATCGGGATTCGACACGTAAGCAGCGACCTCGCTTCGCGGTCGGTCGATCTCGATCTCGGTCCGAACGTCTACTGGCACGTCTCGATCGTACCGTCGATGCGGAAAGCTGATGGGAATCTCCTGCGCGGAAAAGTGTGGGCACGGAGCGTCGGCCACTCCAACGTCGCCATCAGGGCCGGCTGCTCTCACTCCCGCCCTCGTTGACCCGAAGCCGACCCACGCAGGAATTCGCGCTCGGCCTCGGTCGGCGCCAGCTCAGCCGCTCGCTCATAGGCGATCGCCGCTTCCTTCTCTCGCCCCAGCCTCCAAAGCAAATCTGCGCGGGTCGCGTGGAAAGGATGGTAGCTCTCGAGCTCCAGCTGATCGACGGCCGCGAGAGCGCTGGGCGGCCCCTCGACCTCGGCAACGGCAACTGCTCGATTGAGTGCGACGACCGGCGTGGGCGCGAGGGCCAGCAACTGGTCGTAGATCGCCAGGATCTGTGACCAGTCGGTCTGCTCGGCAGTGGCTGCCTCAGCATGCACCGCTCCGATCGCCGCTTGGAGCTGGTAGGGCCCGGGCTGGTTCCGGATCTGGCAGCGCTCGAGGATCGCTCGACGCTCGGCTATCAGCGGTTCGTTCCACACACCCGGCACGGCCTCGATGCCAAAGTCGCCGTTCCGCAGCAGTAGGTTTCGGGTCAGGGTGGTGGCGGCGGCGTCAACGTCGATGCCATCGTCGACTGCGCCGCGCGCAATGTTGCGCTCGACGACGGTGTCCACCGCGGTCGACTCCACGAGCACGCCATCGGCACCGGCGTCCCAGATGAGGTTCCCGCGCACCACCTTGCCGACCGCTGGAGGAGTCTCCGGCTCAAAGGCGGCGACCCAGATGCCGGCGTCGAGCGTACGCGCGACGGTGTTGCGCTCGATCACGTTGCCGGTCCTCGCCCAGCCGGCTCGACGCGCTGCTGACCCGTAACGGCAATACGTTCGCTTTTGGGACGCCGACGGTCGGCGAGCTTGTCTCGGCACGCCTAGCCTGCGGTGCGCAGCTGCCGCTGTCGTTCGGCGATGATCTGGCGGCGCTTTGCCCACCGGGATCCGGTTGATAGGCACCACTCCGCGAGCAGCTTTCGCTTCCAAACTACAACGGGGCAGGGAGGACTCGAACCCCCGACTTCTGGTTTTGGAGACCAGCGTTCTACCAACTGAACTACTGCCCCGGAGCGCCCATTGTAGAACCGGGCCCCGCGGGCGGAAATCGATCCCAGAAGCCCTCGGCCGGTTCGATCTGCTCCACGACGTCGACCCAGACGCCTGCCGGGTCACGAAAACCGAACCGGCGCTGCCCGAACGGCTCATCGGTCAACGGGTACCCGGCCTCGAGTCCCGTCGCGGCGACCTCTTCGAATGCCCGCCACGCATCCTTCACCTGAAACTCGACGCAGATGCCCGTGCCCGCGACGGTCGCCGACTCCTCGTCCGCCAAATGCAACGTGAACCTGAATACGGTTCCGGCCCCGGTGGCGCAGACGGGTGATCGGGCGTCATTAACGCGACGGTCGCCGACTCCTCGTCCGCCGAATGCAACGTGAACCAGCTCGCCTCGAAGACGAGGGTAAACCGAGATGCCTGAGGTAGATCGGTTATATCCCAGCGCTCGATCGCCACTAGGCTTTGGCCATGCGTATCGCCTCCCTGGTCCCAAGTGCCACCGAGATGCTGTTCGAGCTGGGTCTGGGCGAGCAGGTGGTCGGCGTCACGCACGAGTGCGACTGGCCGGCGCATGCTGCGTCCCTCCCCCAGCTCACCCGCAGCGTGATCCCGCCCGGCCTCTCCGCCGTTGAGATCGACCGCGTCGTGCGCGAGACGGTCGGCCGCGGCGCGCCGCTCTACGAGCTGGACCGCGAGCGGCTGGAGCTGCTCAGCCCTGACCTGATCGTGACTCAGGCGGTGTGCGAGGTGTGCGCGGTCAGCTTCGACGACGTCGTCGCGGTGGCGGCAACGCTGCCTTCCCGCCCGCGCGTGATCTCACTCGATCCGCTCGCGCTCGGAGAGGTACTGGCGGACATCACTCGCCTCGGCGAGGCGACGGAGGCCCACGCCGAGGCCGCGGCGCTGCACGAGGGCGCTCTGGCACGGCTCGACGCCGTTCGCTCCGCGACCTCGAACGCGCCGCGACCACGCGTGCTGGCGCTCGAGTGGCTCGACCCTCCGTTCGTCGGCGGCCACTGGGTGCCCGAGATGATCGAGATCGCGGGCGGTCTGGACCCGTTCGCCAAGGCGGGGCAACGCTCCCGCACCGCGACCTGGGACGAGCTCGTTGCTGGTCAGATCGACATCGCGCTGGTGATGCCATGTGGCTACGGCACCGATGGATCGGTGCGGGAGGCGAAGGCTTGCCGGCCGCAGATCGAGTCGCTCGGCGCTCGTCGCGTGGTCGCCTTCGATGCCTCGGCATATTTCTCGCGCCCCGGCCCCCGGCTGGTGACGGGAGTCGAGCTGCTCGCTCACGTGCTGCATCCCGACCGCGCCGAGCGGCCGGCCGAATTTACGGCAGCGGTGCGGGACCTGGATGCCGCAGCACCCTCCCGCGTTTAGCCGCGTCTAGCGGGCTGCAACTCAGTGGCGATAAAGGCCGCGGCGCGGTCGCCGAAGCGCGACGGCATCCGGATCGGGAAGTCGACCCGGACGGCGGTGCCGATGCCTTGCTGGCTGTCCACCTTGATGCTGCCGTCATGGGCCTCGACGATCGCCTTCGCGATCGGCAAGCCGAGGCCGATGCCCTTGTGAAGAGGATCATCGCCACCGGCGCGGAAGAGACGCCCGAACAGTTGCCTTTGGACGGCCGGTGAGATGCCCCCGCCGGTGTCGATCACCTCGACCCAGGCGCGGTCCCCGGCCTGGTCCAGTATCACGGCGACCCGTCCACCCGACGGTGTGTACCTGACCGCGTTCGAGATCAGGTTGTCGAAGAGCTGCTCGAGACGGCAGTGATCTCCGAGCAGAGTCACGGGCCCTGCCTGTCGCAGCTCCAGCGCCACGCGACGCGACTTGGCCTCGACCGTCGCAGCCTCGACGCTCTCGAGCAGTGCCTCGTTGAGCAGCATGGCGGACCTCTCGACCACGAAGTTGCCGGATTCCGCCTTCGCAACAAGCTCAAGGTCACCTATCAGGCGCTCCAACCGGCGCGAGTTGCGATCGATCAGCTTCGCCAAGCGACGGCAGACATCGGCGTCCTGCGCATCCTGATCCAACAGCAGCTCGCTGTATCCCACGATCGAGGACAGCGGTGTCCTGATCTCGTGCGCGAGGGCGTTGACGAACTTTTCGGTCGTCTGCCCGGCCGCCTGTTGCGACGGCCCGAATGCCCGAGGCTGGCGCCGCTCCTCGCCCCGGATCACCAGCCGAGAAGCGGCGGCGACGATGGCGTTCGCGGTCACACTCCCCTATCGACCGGGCGCGAGGCGGGGCACGATCCCCCGAAGGGGTGAACTTTCGGACTGGCCACCTAGGCTGATGCGGGCGGAGGGACTCGAACCCCCACAGGCCTAAGCCCACCAGCTCCTAAGGCTGGCGCGTCTACCGGTTCCGCCACGCCCGCTCGCTCTGTGACAGCGTAGCCAGCCTTGGTCGCACGGTTGCGTGAAAGATTCTAGACTTCCCCTGCGGTGGCTGAGCGAGCACAAACGAACCGTCCAAACAGGGACAAGCCCGAGTCCAAGTCGACCAAGGCCATCATCGCTGTCCTGCTGCTGCTTTCGGCGGCGCTGATCCTGGTGATCACGATCGGCGGCTGGGACAAGCTGGAGGGCGCCAAGGCGGTGCCGCCGGCCTACGTCCTCATATACCTGTTGTTCGCCTTTTACGTCACCCGCTGGAATCGTGGAGTGCTGCCGGTCGCCGGCGCGCTGGCGGTCATCCTGATCATCTTCGCCGCCGTCGCCGCGCCCGCCTGGTTCGCGCGAGACAAGACGGGCTTCGACGACCCGGCCCTGCCTTCGAGCCTGCTTGGCATCCTGTCGCTGCTACTGATTCCACTGCAGGGCCTGCTGATCGCTTTCGCGATGCGCGGCTTCCGCCAGCAGTGGAACGTCGAGGCGGGATCACGCGCCGCCATCGACGCCGGCATCGGCAAGCCCGCGCCCGCCTCTGAGCCGCACGCTTAGTGGCCCTTCTCAAAACGTTTGACTAGCCGGCGCACCGGCGACGCCGTCCCCGGTTAGGCTGAGAGTGTGTCGGATCTGCTCGAGAGCGCGATCGAGGCGCACGGTGGCGCCGGTCGCTTCCAATCCGCCCAGGAGATAGTGCTCGACGTCGCGTCGGGCGGCTTGGCGTTCGCGATGCGCTTTCGTCGCCCTCCGCCGCGCTTCCACGCGCACGTGTCGACGACCGAGCCGAGGACCGTCCTCAGCGGCTGGCCCGAGTCGGACCGCAGAGGGGTGTTCGACCGCGACTCGGTGCGAATCGAATCGGGCTCCGGGGAGGTGCTGAGCCGGCGCGACGACCCGCGTGCCGCCTTCGACGGGCTGCGCCGCAAGCTCTGGTGGGACGAGTTGGACCTTCTCTACTTCGCCGGCTACGCGCTCTGGAACTACGTCAACACACCGTTCATGTTCCTGCGTCCCGGATTCGAGCTGGACGAGGTGGAACCGTGGACCGAGAACGGCGAGCGCTGGCGCCGGCTGCGGGTTCGCTTTCCGCCCGACATCCCAACCCACTCGCAGGAGCAGGAGTTCTACTTCGACGACGCGGGAAGGCTGCGCCGGCTCGACTACACCGCGGAGGTGTTCGGCTCGTGGGCGAAGGCCGCCCACTACTGCGATCAGCACCGGGAGTTCGACGGCCTTCTGGTGCCGACGCGACGCCGGGTCTATCCGCGCAAGCCCGACAACCGCCCGCGGCCGCGGCCGACGCTGGTGCGCCTGGACATCTCGGACGTCACGCTGGCTCAGGCGCCCGGCGCCCACCCCCACTAGGCCCTACCGCTTCACCCAACCCGCACCGCGCGCTACTTGTAGACCGAGATGCGGTCGCCGACGTCGATCCAGCGGTAGACGGCGGTCGCGCTGGCGATCGGGATCCTGATGCAGCCGTGGCTGGCCGGGAAGTTGGGCACGGACTGGTAGCCGTGGATGGCGTAGCCACCGATGAAGTAGTTGGAGAAATACATGCCCTTGGCGTTGAAGCCGGGCGACTTCCTGTAGAAGTGGAACCTGCCGAACACAGTCGGCGTGACGGGAGCGCCCGAGGAGCCGTGCACGATCCTCACCACCTGTGAGCCACGCGCCAGCACCAGCACCTGCCGCGACCAGTCGAACTCGACGTGCTTTCCGGGTTTGGTGTCTCGCAACCGGAAGGCTCCGCCTCCTCGCTCCAGCGTCCTGAAGATCGATCGTCCGGCGGAGAAGTTGCGGCCCATGCCGCGGACCTTGCGGAAGGCCAGGACGGCACGCGCGGTGCTTGCCCCGAAGGATCCGTTGATCGGCGTCGCATAGCCCAACGCCGAGAGCCTTCGCTGCAGTGCGCGCACCCCGGCGCCCTTCGATCCCTGCCGGGCGGATGCGCGTACCACCAGCACTCGCTTTGCCTGCGCCCGTCCGCGTGCCAGCGTCGCGTCGCCCTGGCGGGAGGCCTCGATCACGTACTTGCCGCGACGGCGCGGCGTGAAGCTGAAGCCGAAGCGGCCCCTTCCCCCCCGAGCGGCGACGGCCCGCGACGAACGGCGAAACTGGCGCCCGCCCTTCAGCACTCTCACGACGACGCTGCCGCTCGCGAACGGAGCCAGCGTGCCGCTGATGCGGATGGGCTCACCCGGAATGCCGACGATGCTGCGACCGGCACGCAGGGGGCTGCTCAGCCGCAGCCTCACCAGCGGCGCGACCGTCACCGAGACGCTCACGCTTGCCGCCGGCTGATAGGCCGCAACGTCAGCGGGCGTAGCCGGTGAGAAGCCTGCCTGGTACGTGGAGGCGGCGTTCGGCTTGAGCTTGAAGACGACGACACCGTCGGCGCGGGTCTGAGCCTTGGCCGCCTGTGCTCCGTTGCGGTAGAGCACCACCTCGCGCGCGCCCAGCGCAGCGCCGCCGGAGGTCAGTTTCGCGGTCAGCGTCAGCGTGCGCCCGTAGCGCAGCATGGAAGCTGAAGCGGTCAGTGCTAGCTCCGCGGGCGCCGCTGCGCTCATGGCCGCGACGCGGTGACCGGGCTTCGCCGCCGCCGCCGGCGCCGCCTGCACCAGGGCGGCCGCGAGCACGATCGCGGTCAGAGCCGTCCTGACCGGGACTCGCGGTCGTGAGCAGGACGACCTCATGCCGAATAAAGGATAGCCGTCGCGTCTGCTGTCATGCTCGCGGAGGCTCGAGCAGCTCAAGGCGCCCGTGCGCCGCATGGACAACGCCCTCGGCCACCTGCTCCCAGCCGAAGCGCTCGAGCGCGGTTGCGGACAGCCGCCGCCGGGCGGCCTCGCGCAGGTCGGGGTCCAACTCGAGCCAGCCGTTGATCGCATCCGCGATGCCATCGCCGGCCCGCATCCCACGCTCGAACGTCAACAGCGGACGCACCTGAGTGGAGAGCGGCTGAGCGAGTATGGCGGCGACTTCCGCCAGCCCGGAATGGCCGGCCACGATCGGAAGCGCACCGCATGCCGCGGCCTCGGCGGCCACCATCCCGAAGGCTTCGGGGAACATGCTGGGCACCACCAGCGCCTGCGTCGCGGGGAGCAGCCGGGCCAGCTCTCCGTGCTCGAGGCGGCCGGTGAAGACGATGCTCTCGCGCATCCGCTTCGCCGCCGCGAAGTAGCGCTCGTGCCGGCCTGCGAGGCTCTCGAGGAAGGTGCGTAGATATGTGAGCTGGTCGCGCGGGCCGCCCTCGAGCGCGCGGCCTTGGCGGGCTACGTGCAGCATCAGCCGCTCGTCGCCTCGCTCGAGCCCGCGCAACAGCACCTCCAGGCCCTCTCTGTAGGTGCCATAGCCGACCACGATCAGCTTCGCGTCCGGATGGCGGGCGAGCACCAGCGGCCAGGCGGCGAGCAGCAGGTCCACTCCCTTGGAGACGATCAGCTTGCCGACGAAGGCGACCACCGGCTGCGAGGAGGGGTCGATCCGCGCCAGCGCGTCCGGCGCCCGGACGTCGACGCCGACGGGGTCGTAGCCGGCCCGGACGGCGGCCAGCGCCTCCCCGTCGGGTGGCGGATCGTGCGGCCGCTCGCAGAGACGGTCCAGCGCCTCGGCCGCGGCATCGTCGAAGCCGGTTCGCTGTGCGCTGTCGAGCCAGCCCACCAGGCCCCGGAAGCCGGCGCTTGCCTCTTCGACGTCATGCATGGCGAATGTGTGCACGTCGACCCCCGGCGGCCCGAGCCTTGTTCTCTCTTGCAGGCCTTCGAGCGGCATCGCCGCCCACAGGCTCTCGGCGGTGTGGCGCGAGCCGACCAGCACCGTGCGCGCGGGCACGAGCCCCTCGCTGGCGTACGGAGCGAAGCGCTGATAGTGCGGCTTGACGGTGTACTCGAGCGCAGAGCCGTGGATCTTGACGGCGTATGGCACGTCCTCCAGCGCCCGAGCCAGTATCGCCGGGCCCATCACCAGATGGTTGGCGAGCGCGATGTCCGGCGATGCCAGCTGCGCCACCTCCCGCACCGCCGCCACGTTGGCGTCGAGGTAGCGATCCAGCTCCTCGTCGCTGAGGCGGTCGAACGTGCGTACCTCGAAGCCCTCGTAACGGTCGTACACGTAGACCGGCAGCAGGCCGCCGATGTCGGGCCGGTAGGCGCTGCACGTGCCGGTGTGCGCCGGCGTTCGCACCTGGCGAAGCTCCAGCTTTCCGCCCTCCCAGCTGCCGACGGTGTCGACGAAGCCGAACTCGTTTGGAGCCGGCTCCTGGCACAGAAGGTGCACGTCGTGCCCCAGCCGCACCAGCGCCTCGGCGAGTCGGGCGTTGTAGACGTTGGATCCGGTTCCGCGCAGCAGGTATCCGTGGAAGATCAGAACGCGCATGCCAATGAACATATTCGGCCAAGCGGCCACGAACCCTGATCTGCGTCAGATGCGGATTCCACGGCCGGGTGCGTAGACTCGCCGGGTCCGCGAGCTAAGGAGGTGGCCATGGCCGCCAGCCAGGTCAAGGTCGAGCGTAGGGGCCGCGTGATGATCGTGCGGCTCAACAATCCGCCGCGCAACTTCATGACGACGGCCATGGTCCGCGAGCTGGACCGGCTCACGCGCGAGCTCGAGAAGGACCGCTCGATCGGGGCGGTTGTCATCACCGGCGCTCCGCCCGGCGTCTTCATCACCCATTTCGACGTGGCCGAGATCAGCCAGAGCTCGAAGGGGGTCGGAGCGACCCTCTCCCAGACCACGGCCGGTGGCGGCCTGCGAGCGATCGGAGCGCTGGAGCGAGTTCCCGGCGCGCGTGGCGCACTCCAGCGCACCCCGGTGGCCGGCATGGTCGCGCTGCGAGACATTCACGAGCTGTTCCTGCGCATGAACCGCCTCGACAAGGTCTTCATCGCCGCCATCAACGGCATCGCGCTCGGCGGAGGCTGTGAGCTGGCACTCGCCTGCGACGTTCGCCTGATGGCGCGCGGCGACCACCGCATCGGCCTGCCGGAGACCACGCTCGGGATCATTCCGGGAGCAGGCGGCACTCAACGGCTGACGCGCCTGCTCGGGCCCGGGCGCGCCCTCGAGATGATGCTCGAGGCACGCGTGCTGACGCCTGAGGAGGCGGAGACTGTCGGCCTCGTGCACCGCACCGCCGACTCCGAGCGTCTCATGGGCGAAGCGCTTTCGACAGCCGAGCGGCTGGCCCGGCGCTCTCCGGCATCGGTCGCCGCGCTCAAGCGCGCGGTCTACGAGGGCGGCTCGCGCCCGCTCGAGGAGGGGCTGCACATCGAGCGTGCCGGCTTCATGGCGAGCGTCTCGACCGAAGCGGCCCGCAAGGCGATGGAGGCCTATTCCGAGCAAGTCGAGCGCCTCGGCGACCGAGCGCCCTGGCAGGCAGAAGACGTCCTGGAGGCCTGGCAGCAGGGCACCGCGATCGACATGACCTGAGACCCTGGCGGTCCTCTGGGCCGGCATCTTCGGCCGGGCTCCGCGACCACCCCTTGGTATCTTTGCCGCCCAATGGCCGCACCCCAGAGATACCGGCTGCGCGCGCCCGCCTCGGGCAGAGAGGTCGTGCTGGCGCTCGACAACTCACGCGAGGCAACCGAGCGCGCCTACTACGACCGCGTCACGGGTGAGCGGCTCGAGGTGGTGTCCAAGCTCGTGCCTCTTGCCTCCTCCCCATCGAACCTTCCCAGGACGCCGGAGACGCTGCGCATCTGCCCGCACTGCGACGAGCTGGTCGAGTTGGACCTGAGCGACTGCCCTTACTGCAAGCGCCGCATGCCGGCGCTGGGCGCCGACTCGTAGTGGCCCTGCCGGGCGAGGACTGCTCGTGACTCCAGCCATGCGCCGGGTGGCCCTGATAGCAGCAGCAGCCGTGCTGACCGGCGTGCTGGCCGGCGTCGTGCTGGCCGGCGGCGGCGACGACAACTCCTCCAACGACCCGGTGAAGCCACCCGAGCTGACCGTGCCGGGAGGATCGGGTCAGCTCAGCGACGATGGCGCCACCGGCAAGGACGGAGCCAGCGGAGAGACCGGGCCCACCGGGTCCTCCGGTGGAGCAGCGACGCCACCACCCTCGGACCAAAGCACCGGCGGCACCCCCGCGCCCCAGGACAGCCAGCAGAACGACGTCCCGCCTCCGCCCGGCAGCCCCGCGGACAAGTTCGAGAAGTTCTGCTCGCAGAATCCCGGCGCCTGCGGGCAGTGACCGCTGGCGGCTAGTGCCCCGTCTTGTAATCCAGGCCCGCTTTTGGCCGCGAAAACCGAGCCTGCCGAGGACGCAGGGAGCCCCTGTGCTGGTGGCACAGGGGCGACTGAGGACGCTGGCAGGCGAAGGTTTGCAGCGAGCCAAAGCGGG
>JBBQNR010000081.1:0-12298 GCA_038330145.1 Solirubrobacterales bacterium | reverse complement strand
GGAGCCGACGTTCCACGAGTTCGCGTCCGAATGGCTGGCGAGCCGCGAACACACACTGCGGCCGAAGACGGTTCGCCTCTACAGGTGGCAGCTGGTTCACCACCTGTTGCCGTTCTTCGCCAAGCACCGACTCTCCGAGATCACGGTTTCGGAAGTCGACCGCTACCGCACGCAGAAGGTCAGGGAGCGAGAGAGGGGAGTGACGCGGCTCTCGAATGGCTCGATCAATAAGACGATCGGCCGCCTGGCCCAGGTGCTCGAGGTCGCGGTCGAGTACGGGCACATGGCACACAATCCGGCCGTTGGGCGTCGGCGACGCTTGAAGGCCGAGAAGCCTCAGAGCGGTTGGCTGGTGCCGGAGCAGGTTGCTCCACTGCTGCGGGCCGCCGGCGAGCTCGATGCAGCTGCGAAGGTGCGACGCGCGGATGATGTAGGCGGCCGGCGGGCGCTTCTGGCGACGCTTGTGCTCGCCGGTCTGCGCGTTGGGGAGGCGCTGGCACTGCGTTGGCGTGACGTCGAGCTCGCATCCGGGAAGCTGAAGGTGGGAGAGAGCAAGACGGCCGCCGGGGTGCGGAGTGTCGACCTCTCACCGGACCTTCGCGACGAGCTGGCGACCTTCAAGGCCGGATCGCCATTCGCGGGGCCTTCGGATCTCGTGTTCTCGACCAAGACGGGCCGGCCGCAGAACAGTCACAACGTGCTCAACCGCGTGCTGAGGGGAGCGGTCGAGCTGGCCAACGTGCAATTGCGAGAGGACGGCGTGCCGCCGATCCCCGAGAAGCTCAAGACGCACGAGCTGCGGCACAGCTTCGCCTCGCTTCTGTTCGAAGCCGGGGCCAGTGTGCCGTACGTGATGGCGCAGATCGGACACGCGGATCCGAAGGTGACGCTCAGCGTTTACAGCCACGTGCTCGAGCGCAAGCGCGACCACGGCGAGCGCCTTGACGCGCTCGTACGAGGCGCTGAATGGTCACCAACGGTCACCAGCGGCGATTCTGAAAGGTCGACCGTCGAAGGCAGTGCAGACCGTCGATCGCGCAAAGCCGCTTCCGATGCGGCTTTCTTGCAGCGCCCCCGGCAGGATTCGAACCTGCGACCCGCTGCTTAGAAGGCAGCTGCTCTATCCGGGCTGAGCTACGGGGGCCTGCCGACAGGCTAGCTTGTCGGCTCGACCGGTTCGGGAGCACTCAGCCCGACATGCTGCGGTGACGTGACGGACCCGATTCGCCCGGCTGGACGCGCCAGAAGAGCGATTCACCCTTTGGAGGATCGTCCGGGCGGTCTGTAATTACTGCGGCTAACGCCCCACCGGGGGCGATACCAAACCTGGAGGGGGAAGATGAACAACAGGTACTACTGGCTTGCCGCGCTCACGGGGATTGTGTTCCTCGTGCTCGGGATCGTGAGCGCGATCGTCATGGGCGAACCGCCGGATCCGAAGCACGACTCGGTCCAGGAGATAGTCAAGTTCTACAAGGACAATGATTCCGAGATCTGGGCCGGGACGATCATGCAGATAATTGCAACGGTGGCCCTGGTGCTCTACGGCGGCTATCTGCGCAGGTTGCTTCGCGTGGCCGAGGGCGAAGGCCGCATGCTCTCGTCAGTCGCGCTTGCGGGAATCACGATCGTGGCAGTCGCGATCGGAGTGGACGCGACGATCAACGTCGCGCTGGTAGAGGAGGTAGATCACATCGATCCCGCGGCGACCCAGGCCCTGAGCGCTCTTTGGAGCAATGACTTCATTCCATTGGCGATCGGAGCGTCAGTCTTCATGCTCGCTGTCGGCCTTTCGGTCGTGCGCCACGGAGCGCTGCCGAAGTGGCTCGGTTGGGTGGCGATACTGTTCGGCGTCATTGGCGTGACACCGCTCGGCTTCATCGGCTTCCTCGGAGCCGGACTCTGGATCGGCGTGACGAGCATCATGCTCGCCCTGCGTGAGCGGTCCGCCGGCGGCCCCGCTGCGCCGGCTGCCCCGGCCGCGCCCGTCGCGCGCTAACACTCCATATACAGAACGAACCGGTGAGGGCCACGCGCCCTCGCCGGTCGTCAGTCGGGGCGATGTGACGGCTTTCGAACCAAACGAACGTACGCCTCATCCGCCAGCTTCATCGTACGTTGCGCTCGGGCAGGTAGTCGAACATCGGGCTCGCTTTCGCTTTTGCGCGGAGCGGCAGCGACCCGGCTTCCGTCAGCCGCTTCGCTCGAACTCGGCCAGGGCCTTGTCAACGTCGTAGTGCCACTCGATCCTGAAGGCTCGCCCGTCACGGATCGTGTAGACCATTCCTGTGGGCGGCCCCACGGCTTCCGCACCGCTAGAAGCTCCCCGGGCGTGGACGCGCACGCGAACGAAGACACGCTCATCGCGTTCTCGTACCTCCCCAACCTCAAGCGTCGCCGCGCGTCCCGCTCCGTCAAAGAAGTTCTCAAAGGCTGTCCGTATCCCAGCGAAGCCTTTGCGCGTCCCCCCTTCGATCGCGTCTTCCGGGTTGACGAACTCGATGTCCGGGTGCATCAGCTCTTCGAGCCGTGCCATCACAGCGTCCACGGACTCGCTGCGGTTGATCACCTCAAACGCTCGGCGCACTCGCTCCTCGTTCGGCCCAGCCACGAGCTAAGTATCCACGCTGCTGCTTTCGCGTGCAGGCGATACTCACCCGCTAGCAACCAACCACGCTAATCGGGGCGGCCGGATTCGAACCGGCGACCTCGTGCTCCCAAAGCACGCGCGCTACCAGCCTGCGCCACGCCCCGTTCCTGAAGATTGTACGCGCGCCGCTGGCGGCCGACCATCCGATACCTTGTCGCGCGATGGCCGACGTCCAGCCGCTGCGCGCGCTCCACTACGACCTCGGCAACGTGGGGCCGCTAGACCGCCTGACCGCGCCGCCATACGACGTCATCGACGCCGATCTGCGCGCGGACCTCGCCGGCCGCAGCCCGTACAACGTGGTGTCGATCGACCTGCCGCAGGGCGACGACCCGTACGCGAACGCTGCGGAGCTGCTGGAGAGCTGGCGACGCGACGGCGTGATCGTCCAGGACAGCGAGCCTGCGCTGTGGGTGCTGACCCAGACGTACACGACCCCGGACGGCTCCGAGCGAGTGCGCAGCGGCTTCTTCTCGCGTGTGAGGCTCGTGCCCTACGGGCCCGGCCTGATCCGCCCGCACGAGCGCACGCACCCCGCCGCCAAGGAGGACCGGCTGCGCCTGATGCGGGCCACGAAGGCGAACCTGTCGCCGATCTTCTCGCTCTATCCGGACGGGGAGGGGCGCGCCTCGGCGGCGCTGGACGGCGCCACCATGGGCCCACCGTGGGGAGAGGTCACCGACTCCGACGGCACGGTCCACCGCCTCTGGCGCGTCAGCGACCCCCGGGTGATCGCAGGGGTCCAGCAGGCTGTCGCGAACGCCGAGCTGCTGATCGCCGACGGACACCACCGCTATGAGACCGCGCGCACCTACGCGGACGAGATCGGCGGCGAGGGGGACCACCGCTACGTGCTGATGTGCCTTGTCTCGATGTCCGATCCTGGCCTGACGATCTTTCCGACCCACCGGCTGGTCAAGGCGGCGGACGACTCGGGCCGCGACCGCCTCGAGCGGCTTGTCGACGAGGCGTTCGAGGCGCGCCCCGTCGAGCGCGACGCGCTGGTTCCCGAGCCGAGCGGCAACGGCAGCGCACCGGTCTACGGCTACATCGATTCGAGCGGCCGCTCACTGAGGCTCGAGTTGAGCGCACCCGAGGTGGTGGAGCGGTCCCTGGCCGGCCATGGCGACACCTATCGCAGGCTCGACACCGCCGTGCTGGAGAAATTGGTGCTCGAGCAGGCGCTTGGAATGAGCGAGGACGATATCTCGCATCAGCGCGGACTCGGATACGCGCGCGACGTGGAGGAGGCGGTCGCGCTCGTCAACAGTGGGGAGTACGACGCGGCTTTCCTGTTACGCCCGACTCCGGTCGAGCAGGTGCAGGCGGTGGCCGCCGAGGGAGAGACCATGCCCCCGAAGTCGACCTACTTCTACCCGAAGCTCCTCTCGGGTCTGCTCTTCAACCCGCTCTAGAGGCCGCTAGATAAGGGCGTCCTGGCCGAACATCTCGCCGAGGCGAGTGGCCAGCTCGAAGTCACCCTTCAGCTCGAGCTTGCCTTCCATCATCGCCTTTGCGGGATGCGCCTCCTGGGCAGCGATGCGGATCAGCAGCGGCACCGACATCCTGAACGTCACCGCCGGCTGCTCCGACCGGCCCGGCGAGGCAACCGCCCTGCCGTCGGCGATGCTCACCACCCAGTCGCGGCTCCCGTTGGGACCGGTCAGCTCATATTGGACATCGCCGCTGAACTTGCCCGCCTTCTCGGGCACGAAGGCTCGCTCGGCGCCTTTGAAGATGAGTCGCATACCGCGGTCCGTCCCGAAGGTGCGCTCGAGCTGGGCGTCGCTACGCCTGCGAACGAAGGCTGCGAACGCCGACTCGCCGACCTGCTGGAGGCGCTGCGCTATCTGCTGCTTGAGGCCACTCCGGCGCCCGTTCGCCGCTCCGTTCTCGCTTGCACGGTGGGCTGCCGCGATCACCTGAGCGGAGGCCGGCTCGCCGCGGGGCGTGATCACGTAGGAGGGGTCCGGCCGGCGTGCCGGCGCCCTGCGCGCAAGCGCGCGCTCGCAGGCCTCGGCGAGCCGCTCCCGCTTCTCGGCCTCGCGCTGCTCGCGCCCTTCCACGAATTGCGGCAGCACCTTGTCGCCGAACAGCTGCAGCGATTCGCAGATGTGCTCGTGCTTGTTGGGGCCTGCCTGTTGCACGAAGATGACCTGGTCCACTCCCGCGTCGACGTAGCGACGCACGAGGTCGATCACCTGGTCCGGAGTTCCGATCGCACCGCGCAGCGAGCCGAGGCCCTGCTGAAGGATCTTTACCCCCAGCGGACCGTCGTCGGCGTTGATGATCTCGCGTGCGAACCCGTACTCGGAGCGCTTGGCCTGGAACTCGTCCCAGACGCTCGTCAACCCGGGCCTGTGGTCGCCGAAGACGTAGTAGTGCGCGAGTGAGTAGCCGAAGAAGTGAGCGCCGTCGATGCCGCGCTCGATCGCCGTTTGCTCGTCCTCGTGCAGCATCATCGGCAGCACCACCGCGAAGTTAGGGTTGACCGCGAAACCCGCCGGGACGCATTCGTCGGAGTCGATCAGGCCGTAGTACTCGTCCACCCACTCCCGTGCCTGCTCGGGCTCGATGAACGCGAACGTGAGCGCACCGATGCCCTTGCGGGCTGCCAGCAGGATGGTCTCGCGGCGGCTGCACGCGACCCACAGCGGCGGGTGCGGCTTCTGCTTCGGCTTCGGAACGACGCTGCGGGGAGGCATCGACGTCCACTCGCCGTCGTAGCCCGCGAACGGATCCTCGACAAACATGCGCGTGATGACGTCGAGCGCCTCCTCCCACTGGGGGCGCTTCGCATCGCGGTCGACGCCGAAGGCGCCGAGCTCGGCCTGCGAGCTCGACTCGCCGGTGCCGAACTCGACGCGGCCGCCGGAGATCAGGTCCAGGGTGGCGACGCGTTCGGCGACGCGCGCGGGATGATTGAAAGCCTGAGGGATCTGGACGATCCCGTGGCCAAGCCTGATGTTCTTGGTCCTCTGACTGGCGGCGGCCAGGAATACCTCGGGTGCGCTCGAGTGCGAGTACTCCTCGAGGAAGTGGTGCTCGACCTCCCAGACATAGTCGACTCCCACCTTGTCGGCGAGCTCGACCTGCTCGAGGGCATTGCTGAAGAGTCGCTCCTCGGCGTCCTCGGACCACGGTCGCGGCATCTGGTGCTCGTAGAAGATCCCGAATCTCATGCAGACTCCCCCTCTGGATTGTTGTTTGACTCGGTCGCCGCGTCGAACTCCGGCCGCAGGCTGCCGTCGGGCAGGCGCAGCCCCATTGCGGCGATCCCCTCGGCGATCAGGTGCCGACCCTCCTCGAGCACGGCCTCCAGCTCGT
Organism: Solirubrobacterales bacterium; assembly: GCA_038330145.1. Classification (GTDB taxonomy): domain Bacteria; phylum Actinomycetota; class Thermoleophilia; order Solirubrobacterales; family JBBDJG01; genus JBBQNR01. The sequence continues at coordinate 6,321 of JBBQNR010000081.1, read as the reverse complement.
CGTCCTCGAGCCGCAGCCTGTCCGGACGCAGGTTGAGCGCGATCACGCCGCTCCACGCGCCCCACATGAACTTGGCGGCCCGGTACGGGTCGACAGGCCGCGCCGCCCCCGTCCTGACTCCCAGCTCGATCACCTGCGCGACCCGGCGCACCTGGTACTCGGCGCGTTCCGCCAGCCGCTCGTTGTAGGGGACGCTCTGCTTCGACGGCGCGTCGGTGTTCGGCAGCATCAGGATGCGGAAGTAACCGGGGTGGTCACGGTAAAAGCGCAGGTACGCCCAACCGGCGGCGAACAGCTGCTGCCCGAGCGCCAGGGTCGGTTTGAAGGCCTCGTCCATGTAGCGCTCCTCGATCTCGAGCGCGCGCTCGACCAGCGCCAGGTACAGGCCCTGCTTGCTCTGGAAGTGCACGTATATGGAGCCGACCGACACGTCGGCCTGCTCGGCGATCTCCTCGACGGTCGTGCCGTGGAAGCCGTGCTCGAGGAACCTGCGCTCCGCCGCATCCAGGATCGACTGCACCGTGCGTGCCTTGCGTCGCTCGGAGCGGCTTGGTGCTTCGTCCTGCCGCAGGCTGCCCGGGGCATCGGGCGAGGCATGGGGCGTGGGCTGGACGGCGCTCATTTTGCAAACGTATTCAAGATTGAATACAGCTTCAAGAACCTAGCCTCGCGACGCATCGCCCTGCTGTGAGATGGGTCACACAGCAGCAGGACGCGGTGGAGAACACGTGACGGCAGGTGGAAAACCGGCCGCGCCGCGGCAACGGATACCCTCGCACTCCGATGGTCAAGATCTACACGCGAAAGGGCGACGACGGCACCACCTCGCTCTGGTACGGCGGCAGGGTGTCCAAGACGGACCTCCGCACCGAGGCCTACGGCACGCTCGACGAGGCGGCCTCCGCGCTGGGCGTCGCTCGCTCCGCCTGTGATGACCAGGACCTCGCCGCCGCGATCCTCGCGCTCCAGAACGAGCTCTTCGTCGCCGGCGCCGAGCTTGCCACTGCTCCCGTGGCGCGCGACCGGCTGGAGGATGGCGTCAGCCGAGTCACCGCCGACATGGTGACGCGGCTCGAGCGGGAGATCGACGCCTACATGTCGCAGGTCGAGCTTCCGCCCAAGTTCGTGATCCCCGGCGGCACCGCGCTGTCGGCACAGCTCGACGTCGCGCGGGCCGTGCTGCGGCGCGCGGAGCGGCGGATCGTTGCCCTCGCCGAGCAGGATGAGTTGGAGGGATCGGTGCTGCTCGGCTACGTCAACCGAGCCAACGACCTGCTGTTTGCGATGGCCCGTTTCGCCGACGAGGAGCAGCCCGAGCAGTTCGAGGGGCGCGGCAAGGCTTCCGGCTCCTGAAGGTAACCGCCACACGCCGCCGGGGCTTTGCCCACAGCATGACCGCAGGTCGGCATACGTTGGTGGTCGACGAGCCCGAGCGGCTGGGCGGCAGCGACAGTGGCCCCTCTCCGCAGGAGCTGCTCGCGATGAGCCTGGCCTCGTGCACGGCGATAACGGTCGAGATGTACGCAGACCGCAAGCAGTGGGACGTCGGCCGGCTCGAGGTGGAGGTGGACTACCAGGCCGATGACAAGGGCAGGTGCGCGCGCTTCGACGTTCTTCTGAAGCTGCCCGCAGGGCTGTCGACGCAACAGGTCGAGCAGATTCGCAAGATCGCCGCCAAGTGCCCGGTGCACCGAACGCTCACGGGCGACGTGGAGATCACCGATCGCGTGCAGCGGACCTGAGCACTTCCTCCGCGGTCCGCACCTCCGCGCCGGCACGGCGCATCTCCTCGATCGCTCGCTCGCCGTCGCCCTCGGTCACGTTCACGGCCCGCACGGCATCCTCGACCAGCACGACGTCTAAGCCCTCGCGAAGCGCGTCCAGAACGCTGTTCCTGACGCAGTAGTCGGTCGTCAGGCCGGTCACGTAGATTCGCCGCACTCCGCGCTCCCTGAGCACCTCGGCCAGGCCGCTGCCCTGAAAGGAGGAGTAGCCCTGGCTGTTGGGGTCCTGCCCCTTGTCGAGTACGAGGCCGACATCGCTTCGATTCAGGCCCGGATACAGCTCGGCTCCCGGGGTGCCGGCCACGCAATGAACCGGCCAGATTGCCGGCGGATCGGTTCCGTCCCACTTGGCGGGGTCGACCTTGGCGCCAACGAACGAGCCGTGATCAGGAGGATGCCAGTCGCGAGTGGCAATCACGAGGTCGAACTGCGGTGCAAGACGGTTGATCGGCTCCGCGATCTCGTCACCGCCCTCGACTGCGAGTGCGCCGCCGGGCGCGAAGTCGTTCTGGAGGTCCGTGATCAAAAGCGCGTCCACGGGGTCGGAGTATCCAACCCGGCGATCTATAGTCAAGGCGCGATGGCGGGCGGCACGGATCTGGAGCAGCAGCTGCGCGAGGTGCTGCTGTCACCCCAGGAAGCGGCAGAGCTTCGACCGCCGGGCGGCGTCAAGGCGGGCGTGCTGATAGCGCTCTATCCACGCAACGGTGATCTCGTCGCCGTCTTCACCAAGCGTCGTGGCGATCTGCGCCGCCACGCCGGTGAGATCTCGTTTCCGGGCGGTCGGCAGGATGACGACGAGCAGCTGTGGGACACGGCGCTGAGGGAGGCTGACGAGGAGATCGGCCTCAAGCCCGAGCTGGTGCGGGTGGTCGGCGCGCTTCCCCCTACCGGGACGTTCGTCACCAACTATGCCGTCTATCCGTTCGTGGGCACGATCGAGCCCGGTGGGATCTTCGTGCCGAACCCCGAGGAGGTCGACGAGCTGGTGGAGCTTCCGCTAGCGAGTCTCGCGGCCGGGTTCGAGCGCAAGCGGCTGGTCCGCCGCGGTGTCCCGATCAGGACGTCGACCTACACGGTCGGAGGTCACCTGATCTGGGGTGCCACGGCACGCATCGTGGGCAACCTCTTGGAGCGTGTGCAGCCGCTGCTCCCGGTCGTATAGGGTCGCCGCGATGGAGGTCTTCCGCACACCGGACGAACGGTTCGAGAAGCTGCCCGGCTTCGAGTTCGAGCCCAACTACTCCGACGTCGACGGACTGCGGATGCACTACGTCGACGAGGGTGCGGGCGATCCGGTCGTGTGCTTTCACGGCGAGCCGAGCTGGTCCTATCTGTATCGCAAGATGGTCCCGTCGCTGGTTGCCGGCGGGAACAGGGTGGTCGTCCCCGACATGGCAGGTTTCGGCCGCTCGGACAAGCCGATCGATCGCGAGTGGTACAGCTACGACCGTCACTGCGAGACTCTCGGCGAGCTTCTGTCCGGGCTCGACCTCCACAACGCGACCGTCGTCGTCCAGGACTGGGGCGGCCCGTGCGGTCTTCGATGGGCGACCGAGAACGACGACCGCGTCGCCCGCCTCGTGATCCTCAACACCGGCATCTTCACCGGCGTGGTGAACGAGGCCTTCATGGCGTGGCGCGGGTTCGCGGAGCGCAACCCGGACCTGCCGGTCGGCTTCATCATCCAGTCCGCGACGGTGACGGAGCTTCCGCAGGAGATCCTCGACGCGTATGAGGCTCCATGGCCGAACGCCGAGTCCAAGGGCGGGGTGGCGACCTTCCCACTGCTGGTCCCGATCACCGAGAGCGACCCCGGCGTCGAGGAGATGGACACGATCCGGAAACGGCTTTCCGAGTGGGAGAAGCCGGCACTCGTGTGCTTTTCGGACTCCGACCCGATCTTTCCCCCCAAGGCAGGTCAGAGGTTCGTGGATCTGATCCCGGGCGCACGCGAGCTGCGGGTGATCGAGGGTGCTGCGCACTTCCTGCAGGAGGACAAGGGCGAGGAGATAGGCGCGGCCATCGACGAGTTCATCGGGTCGAGCTGACGTGGCGGAGCTGGTGGTCGAATACCTGCTGATCGGTGGCGGCATCGCATCGGGCAACTGCGCGCGCCATCTGCGCGAGCAGGGAGCAGACGGCGAGATCCTGCTGGTCGGACGCGAGCCGGACCCTCCGTACGACCGCCCGCCGCTCTCAAAGACGTACGTGCGTGGCGAGGAGAAGAGGGATGACATCCTGTTCCGGCCCGAGAGCTGGTACGAGGAGAACCGCGTTCAGGTCAAGACCCTGACCAGCGTGATGAAGCTCGACGTCGAAGAGCGCGTCGCGACTCTGTCGACAAAGGACCAGGTGAGCTTCCAGAAGGCGCTGCTCGCGACCGGCTCCAACGTGCACATCCTGCACGTCGACGGCGCGGAGCTGGACGGGATTCACTACCTGCGCACGATGAGGAACTCGGACGCGCTGCGTGACGAGCTCGAGCAGGCGGAGCGTGTCGCGATCGTGGGTGGCAGCTACATCGCCACCGAGCTGGCCGCCTCCTTCACGGCGCTTGGTAAGCACTGCGAGCTGATCATGCTCGAGCAGGTCGTGCACGAGCGCGCCTTCGGGCCAGAGGTCGGGCGCTTCTTCCAGGGAGTGCTGGAGCAGCACGGCGTCGTGGTCCACCCGTTGCAGGAGCTGGAGCACTTCGAGGGCGAGGACGGCCGGGTGCGAAAGGTCGTGACCAAATCGGGGCTCCAGATCGAGTGCGACTTCGTCGTGATCGGCGCCGGGGTGCACCCGGATCTGCATCTCGCCCAGCAGGCGGGACTCAAGCTGGAGAGTGGCATCGTCACGGACCGGTATCTCGAGGCCAGCGTGCCCGGCATCTTTGCCGCCGGCGACGTGGCGGAATACGACAGCGTCGTCCATGGGCGGCGGCTGCGGATCGAGCACTGGGACGTCGCCTTCAATCAGGGCAAGACCGTCGCGCTCAACATGCTCGGCAAGCAACAGCCACACGACGTCGTCCCGTACTTCTGGTCGGACCTCGCCGATTGGACGAGCATGGAGTACGTCGGGCCGGCGCGGGACTGGGATGAGATCTGGTGGCGGGGCCGCCCCAAGGACGGCAAGTTCACCGCCTGGTACATCAAGGGCGCCCGTGTCGCCGCCGCGCTGACCGTGGGGCGCTCGGACGACCTCACCGTCGCCGCGCGCCTGCTTGCCGGCGGAGTCGACGTCAGCGCCGAGCGTCAGCGCATCGAGAACGTCGACGAGGACATCTCCGAGCTCGGTATCTGAAGAAGCTCTGCGGGAGGGCGAGCGGTTGTCAGCGCTCGTAGCCGAAGGCCGCAAGCGGTTCGGCGAACGCCTCCGAGCAGGCTTGCTCGAGCGGGGGTGCGAGGTCTCTGCGCCAACGACCGACCGACTGCTCCGCGCTCGGGCTCGTCCCGTGGCCTGCCTGGCCCGTAACGCCCCTTTCGTGGGTCGCTTCACGTAGCACTCGATCGACGGTCTCGGGAGTGGATTCGACTCCCAGGTACTCGAACAGCTCCGTGATCGTGCGCTGTGGCTCGCTCACCAGCTGCTCGTACCTGAGCATGAATGCGCGTCCGGAGACCCGCGACCAGCGATCGGCGAGATTCTGGGCCTCAGGTCCCAGCCGGTTGCGAATGAACTCTTCGTCGCTCTCAACTCCCGGCGGGCGCGTCCACTGCTGGTCCGTCTTCGTGCTGTATGCGAACGTCGAGCAGGCGACGTCGCGGAAGTCGCGCACCAGGAAGACCTCGCGCATCCCAGGGTAGATCTCCCAGAGCAGATCCTGAAGGAAGTGGTTGGGCGGGTACTTTTCGACGAAGTGCGTCGTGGAGCCGCGCCCGTCGTGTGCCGCGGCCTGGCGGTAGAAGGACTCGATCCTGCCGGCGCAGGTCGCGAGCGACTCCTCGACGCTGCCGGAGCCGAGCCAGCCCTCGAGCGCCTCGTCGCTGGGGCGATGCGGGTGATCTCTCCTTCCTCCCAACCACCAGTCGTTGCCGTCGATCGCGCCCGTCAGCGCCTGGAGATAGCTCTCGGGGTCGGACATGACACGAAACAGCTCGAGGAAGTAGGCGGCGACGCGAGGCTCGTAGTCGTAGGGACGGGGAGCCACGATCTGCGGATGCTGATGGAGGATCCAGCTCAGCCAAACCGATCCGGAACGCCCGAGTGTCGTGACCGCGATCGGCTGGATGGAAGCCGGGTTCTGCGGCGGCAGAGCGCTGCGCTCGCCGCTGATCTTGAAGAGCCCAACCGGTGTTTCGTTTTGGCGCACCGCCGCAACCTCGAGCTCGAACTCACGCGGCAGCCAGGCTGCGTTGACGCGGGCGTCGAAGCCGCACCGCCGCGCCCACGGGAGGCCGGGATTCGCCGCCACCACGTCTGGCCGCGCAAAACGGACCGGCGCGTACGTCGGGGCACCCACGCCGGCGCTCAGTTGGAGCCGAAAGTAAGCGGCTTCGCGGCCCAGCACCCAGCCGCGTAACGGCAGCGACCAGATCGCCTCCTCGCT
>JBBQNR010000080.1:0-12482 GCA_038330145.1 Solirubrobacterales bacterium | reverse complement strand
TAGGTAGTACTCCCGCGGCAGGCTTGTGAAATATGCTGGCTCGGTCACCTCGCCCACGCGCGAAACCTCCTCGACGCGCACTCATGACGCTCCACCGGCATACCGTAGATCGCCTCGTGTCCTCTGCCGTCGCTCAGATGTCCGCCTTTCGGGTGTACGGACGCGACAGCTGTCCGCTCCCGTGCTGGTACGCCGCGGATAATCTTCCCGGCATGCGGCGACGCAATGCCCTCCTCGTGCGTGCTCGGTCGGGCCCTGTCGCTGCTGCTGGATTCATTCTCATTACCGCCTAGGCTGCCTGCCTGCCGGCAGGCTCGCCACGTCCCGTAGGGGCGTCGGGTGGCAGCTGTGACACTCGATGGTCGCCGGGACTGGAAGGAGTCGCAGTGCAAGTCCCGCATCAGCTCGACATCGCGTTTACGCAACCCGCGCCGCGCCCGCTCGCCCTGGACCGTGTCGTCTGGATGTGTCGGTCGCGTGGTCACGAGATTGCCGCGCTCGAGTTCGACGCCGGTGACGCGGGGAGGCCCGGATCGGCGCGGCTCACCGTTGTCGGCGACGCCTCGCGCTTGCAGCTGTTGCTTTGCAGACTCGCGGGGCTGATCGACGTTGCGAGCGTTGCGGTACGCGGAGACGACGGCCGCCAGCCTCAGCCTCCGATGTGAGGGACAGCCGGCGCGCGTATCAATCCGTTCAGCGCGGATCGATGACGATCAGCCGCTCCTCAGTCATTTCCCGCATTGCGTAACCGATCCCCTCCCGACCCGTGCCCGAGTCTTTGAGACCGCCGTACGGCATCTGGTCCACCCGATATCCATTCACGTCGTTTACGATGAGCGCGCCGACCTCCAGTCGCTCGAACGCCTCGTTGATCACTCGGATGTCTCTGGTGAACAGACCGGCCTGCAATCCAAAGGGCGTGTCGTTCACGCGGTCGAACACATCGCTCACATCGTCGTAACGAAGGAGGACGATGATGGGCGCAAAGATCTCGTCGGTGCATACCCTCAGGTCTTCGGAGACGTCAATGATCAGCGTAGGCGCGACAACCGACGCCTCACGTGTGCCTCCGATGACGACGGTTGCCCCGGCAGCCTTCGCCTCGTCGACCAAGCCGATCGCCCGCTCAGCGGCGCGCTCGTCGATCAGACCGCCGAACGCTGTTTGAGGATCCAGAGGATCGCCGACTTCGAACGCGCTCATCTGGATGACGAGGCGGTCGCGGAAGTCGTCGATCACCGACTCGTGTACGTAGAGCCGCTGAACCGAGTTGCACGCCTGCCCCGCCCGCACGAACCCGCCGGCCGCACATCGTGTCGCGGCATATTCGAGATCGGCATCGGCGTGGACGATGACCGCACCGTTGCCGCCGAGCTCCAAGGTCACCGTTCGCGCCGCTGTGATGCCTTTGAGATACCAACCCGCCCCCGCACTACCCGTGAAGGAGAGCATTTTCACGCGAGGGTCGCGGACCATGCGTTCGGCGAGCTCGTTCGTGGTCGGGATGACGCTCACTGCGGCCGGCGGGGCTCCGGCCTCGAGCATTATCTCCCCGAGAGACAGGCCGGAAAGCGGAGTCTTGGGCGCCGGTTTCAGGATGAACGGACAGCCAGCGGCGAACGCAGGCGCGAGCTTGTGCGCGGCGAGCACTAGAGGGGCATTGAAGGCTGTGATTCCCAGGACGGTGCCGACCGGGAACCGCTTCGTCCACGCGAGACGACCCGCGCCGCGCGCGACCGCGTCGACCGGAACCAGCTCGCCCCCGGCCCCGGCACGACGCCCAACCTCGCTGGCGAGCATGAAGATCTCGGCCGTACGCTGAGCCTCACCCTCGGAGTCCCGGAGTGCGAGCCCGGTTTCGAGAGTCATCTGACGCGCAAGTGACTCCGCCTGCTCCGTCACGAGGCCGGCGGCTTTGGCGAGAATCTCGGCCCTCTCGTGCGGGGGGATCCTCGCCATTTCAGATTCGGCCGCGTGAGCAGCTGCCAGCGCCCGCTCGACGATCTCGTCGGTTGCCTGGCATACCGCTCCGATCTGGCTTCCGTCGTACGGATAGATGACCGGCTGAGGGTCCGCTGTTGTGACGTGCTCGCCTGCGACGAGGACGGGCCGGGGTTTGGTCGCGTCAAGCGCGGTTGTCTGGCTGATCATTGAGCTCCTAGTCGAATTCCAAGCCGCCGCACACGTTGAGGGCCTGGCCCGTCACGTAGGAGGCGTGATCGGAGAGCAAGAACAACACGGCGCTTGCGACGTCATCAGCCGTTTCAATCCTGCCAAGAGGAATGGTGGAGACGACTTGAGCGAGGGACTCCTCGGGCGTCATGTCCTTCAGCTTCGCGCGCGCCTGCTGGACCATGACGGTGAACGGAGTGTCGACGATCCCAGGGCAAACCGCATTCACGGTGACGCCGTGTGGACCAAGGGCGACGGCGGCTGACCGCACCAGGCTAATGACGCCGGCTTTACTCGCGCCATAGTCGGCGCAGTCTGGCCTAGGCCCGCGCCCGCCAATCGACGAGAAGCCGACGATCCGGCCGCGGCTGCCCCCCGCGACCATCCGCCGTCCGACGGCCTGGAAAAACAGGAACGTCCCTTTCAAGTTGACGGCGAGAGTGTCGTCCCAGTCTCGCTCCGGCAGTTCGAGGAACGGGTTGATCGAGATGATGCCCGCGCAGTTGACCGCCAACTCGACGGCGCCGAGCGCGTCCTCGGCTTCGTCGAGCGCCTGTTTGATTCCGTCCGCCGATCGAATGTCGACCCGTATGGCCTGTGTCCGGTCCTCGCCCGCGCCGATTTCCTGGAGAGTCGATTCGGCCCCCGCGACGTCAATGTCGAGCGCTGCGACACGCGCGCCCTCAGCCACGAGGCGCCTAGTGACCTGCGCGCCCATGCCTTGGGCCGCGCCGGTGACGACCGCAACCTTCCCTTCGAAACCGCGTGCATTCATCTGGTCTCCTCATCTACAGCTCAGGGGCGTACGGCGGGGGCAGGTTGCGTGTCGGCGACGAGATGGGGGTATCGCAGGCCGGTTGCGGTGTTGACGACGACCACGGAGGCGTCTGGCGCAATCGCGCCGCCAGCGCGGAGCGACCCGACCGCGGCGACGGCAGCGGCGCCCTCCGGACTGAGCATGAGCCCATCCCCTCGCCCGACGGCTTTGAGCTGAGTCATGATGTCTTCCTCGCTCACCGTGACGCCCAGCACCTTGAAACCAGAGCACATCCCGAGCACCACGTCGGCAAATGGTTGGTCTGGCACCGTGATCCCAGGAGCGATGCTCTCCGTGCGGTTGACAGAGGAGACTGGGTCGACGGAACCCCGAGAGATTGCGTCGACAAGGGTGGAACAGCCCTCAATCTGCACGGCGATCAAGCCCGGAAGGTCGCCTTCGAGCCAGCCGAGGCGCTGGAGCTCCCCGAACGATTTCGCCAGCCCGACCAGACCAACGGCGCCACCGGTTGGCCAGGCGATCCAGTGCGGCGGCCGCCAATCGAACTGCTCCGCGATCTCCAAGCCGATTGTCTTCTCGCCTTCGAGCCGGTATGGCTCCTGGAACGCTCCGACGAGCGGGATCCGCGCCTGGTCGGCGCACTTACGGAATGCGGCAAAGGCGCCTCGGATATCCCCCGGGAACTGCGTGACGTCTGCCCCGTACAGGGTCGCTTCGTCCGACCCGATGACCGGAATCCCGGCCCCAGATGGCAGCCCTACGTGTACTGCTACTCCAGCTCTGGCGCCGTAGGCGGACCACGCGCTGCCGCCGCTTCCAACGCTCGGCATTGCGAGCGCCTTGACGCCGAGCTCAGCCAGCCGAGACACGCCCACTGACGCACCTCGCGCCTTGAACGTGCCCGTCGGGTTCCGGCCCTCGTCCTTGACCACAAGACCGTTAAGCCCAAGGCGGTCCGCGGTCGCGGGAATCTGTAGGAGCGGGGTCCCTCCCTCTGCAAGCGACACAGCGCGCGTAACATCGTCCATCGGCAATAGCTCGCGGTACCGCCACACGTTGAACGGCCGCCTTGACCACGTATCCCGGACGGTCGGGCTCAGCAGTTCGAGGTCGTACTGCTGCATGAGCGGCCCACCGCAGGAGCACCGCAGCTGCCCGGGGGCGTCCGCCTGGGCTATGACCGTGCCGCACCTGGGGCACCTGAGGCCGGCTGTGATCGCTTCACGCGCCGCTGGCGTGTCCGTCGCCGCTGGCTTATGGGGCGCGGTCATCGGTCGTCTCCGGAGTGGGCCCTGACTTCCGCCCGCTCGAGGCTCATTGTCCGTTGGGTCTCCTCACGGATGGAACCGAGAACTTCACGTTTCAAGGAGGCGAACTCCGGCGTCGTGAGGGTGGTGAGGCCTCGCGGTCTCGGTAGCGTCACGTCGTGGATCTCCTTGATCTGCCCGGGGCGCGCGGTCATCACGACGGTGCGGTCGGAGAGCAGCAGCGCCTCATCGACATCGTGCGTGACGAAGAGGACCGTCGACCTCTCGGCCTGCCAGATCTCCGTGAGCAGTTCCTGCATGACTAGCCGCGTCTGGGCGTCAAGCGCTCCGAACGGCTCGTCCATGAGCAGGACTAGGGGCTCGTTGATGAGCACGCGTGCGAGCGCAACACGGTGCATCATGCCGCCCGAAAGTTCGTAGATTTTGTGACGTTCGAACCCCGCTAGGCCAACCGCAGTGATGTACCGCTCGGCCTCGGCGACCAAGGTTTTCTTGTTCGGCGCGCGCGCCTTCATCCTCGGGCCGAATGTGACATTGCCCAGCACGTCGAGCCAGGGAAAGAGCGCGGGCCTTTGAAACACGACCCCGTGTCTGGGATCCGGGCCATCGATGGCCTTTCCGTCGATCCGAATCTCACCAGAGGTCGGGCGGTCGAGTCCTGCGACCAAGCGCAAGAGCGTCGACTTCCCACAGCCGGACGGCCCGACGACCGCTACAAATTCCCCAGCCGCGAGGTTGAGCGTCACCTTTCGGAGCGCGTCCAGCGGTCCCTGTTTCGTCTCGTAAGTCTTTGTGACTGCGGTGACCGCGACATTGATGCCCGTGCCCAACTCCGTGGTGTTCACCTAGGAACTCCTCATGTGTGTTCGCCAGTTGCCCGTCAGCGCCTGAGTTAGCAGTACGAGGAGCAGGTCCATGAGGGCTCCGATGACCGCGATCCCGACGACTGCAACGAAGACCACCTCCGTCTGACCGAAGCGCACGGCGTTCCAGACCATCCAGCCGAGGCCCGAATCGGCGGCGACGAGCTCGGCTCCCATCACGGCCGTCCAGGCCAAAGCGAGCGTCAAGCGCATGCCGACCAAGACGTCCGGGAGGGCAGCCGGCACCTGCACGAACCAGAACAGCCTCCAACCGGTCGCCCCGAGTGTCCGAGCGGCGTCCTGCATCTGCGGTGGGAGGGCCTCCATGGCCGCCGCTGTGAACACCGTCGTCAACGAGAAGACCGCGAGGAAGATGAGCATGACCTTGGGAAGTTCACCCAGACCGAACCAGGTGATCAGCACGGTTACGAATGCGAAGGCGGGGACCGGACGGAGAAACGCCAGGATCGGGTCGGCGAAGTAGCGGATTGCGTAGACGTACCGCATCAGGATGCCGACAGCTATGCCTGCTACGCAGCCCGAAGCGAAGCCTGCAGTCACGCGGACGATGCTGGTGAGAGCGTGGCCGAAGAGCGTCTCGGAGCCGTAAGGCGAGTGGGTCAGCTCGACCGCTCGCTCTGCGACGAGGGCGGGTGCCGGGAGGATGTCCGTGGACGTGATGTGGACGGCCGCCACGAGCCACCAAAGGCCGAGGAGAGAAAGGAGGCTGTAGGTGACCGGCGCGAACACCACGGCATGAATCAGCTTCCGTCCCAACCGCCCCCGGCGCGAGCGCAGCATCAGAACTGGAGTCCCGGCGCGACCATCGAGCCACCTCTTGTCGCGCAGCTCATAGTCGTGTTCATAGCTGGCCCCACTCCTCATCGTGATGCCCAGTCGGTCGAGACGTGCTGCAGCAGCACGATCAGGCGATCCGTGAGAGCGCCGAATATTCCGAGAATGACGATCCCTGCGAGCGCTTGATCAGTGCGCAGGAACTTCGAGGACTGAAGGATGATCGCCCCCACGCCTTCCTGGGTCCCGACCCACTCCGCGGCTATCAGCGCCGTCCAGGCGACGGCAAGCGCGACACGAGTGCCATTCAGGATTTGAGGAAGCGTCCCGGGCATGACCACGCGCAGGAACACTTGCCGGCGGTTGGCCCCCAGCGTCAGGGCCGCTTCTCGGTACTCGGCCGGCATCCGAAGCACACCATCGAGCGTGCTGAGCGCGACGATGGTCACGCAGCCGAGGAAGATGACAAGAACCTTGGACGTCTCGCCGATGCCGAACCAGACGATCAGGATCGCCAAGAACGCGAATGGAGGGATCGGCCGAAACAACGTGATAAACGGCGTCAAGGCTCGCCGCAGCAGAGTCGAGCGCCCCATCAGGAAGCCGATCGGTACGCCGACGGCGAGCGAAGCTAGTAGTCCGAGGGCGACTCGCGCCAGGCTCCTCCCGATGTGACTCGAGAGGTCGGCGTTGGAAAATCCGTCGGCCGCGAGCGCTTGCAGGGTGCGAGCCACGGTGTCAGGCGGTGGAAAGACCGCGCTCGGCTGATTGGTAATCGCCACCAAGAGTTCCCACACCGCGATCACGGCAACTGCCGCGGCAAGTCCGCGGATCGGACCGGCCTCAAGGATCTGACGGCAACGGCTAGCCAGGTTCACGGGCAGGCGATGTCCGTGGACCGGCTCCGGGTGAGCGATCGGCCGGCCGGTTGCGCCCGCACCCGGCTGATCGCGCCAATCAATGCTTCGCCTCAGCCTCGACGAATGCGGGATCGGCCACGCTGGCGGGCTTGAAGTCCTGGGACACCTGGGAAACCTTGCCGAGGCCCTTCAGCAGTTCGACTGTCGTGGCCATCGCCTTAGCGACCCCGGCCTCTTCGCGCGTCGCAGAGGTTCCGAGCCACCTCGCCGTCAGCTGCTGCTTGGCGTCGGGGAACGTGTACAGCTTCGACTGCTTTTCAGCTTCCGAGGCGCTGATGCCGAGAAGTTTCGCGATGCTTTTGTACGAATCGTCCGGGTTTGACCGGTAGTAGGCGACGGCGCGGTTCTCGACTGCGACCCACTTCTTGAGCACGTCCGCGTGCTTGTCGCGCCAGGGCTTGAGCGTGAGACACCCGTCGAAGGTCGAATATCCATATTTCTGAGCAACCTCGTTGCTTGTCAACAAGACCCGCCCGTCGGCCTTCAGGGCCTGGCTCAGAAAAGGTTCCGTCGCGTAGAACGCGTCCAGGTCGCCTCGTATGAATGCCGCTGCAAGATCGGGTTGAGCGCCGTCGACGACCTCCACCTTCTTCGAGTCGATCCCGTTCTTCTCGAGCGCCACCGAGAAGGCGAAGTACATCGTCGACCCCACGATCATCCCGGTCTTCTTCCCGACGAGATCGCCAAGCGAATTGATGTTCTTCGACCGCTTTACCGCCAGGGCTTCCGCCGCGTTCTCCAGGACCCAGAAGATCTCGACCGGAATGCCTTGTGCAGCGGCCGTGGCTACCGGCGGTGATCCAGCCCCACAGGCCAGTTGAATGGCGTTGGAGCTCAGGCCGGTGATCATGTCCGCGCCGGTCGTGAACTCCTTGAACTTGACCGGGACGCCCATCTCATCGGCGAACCAGCCCTTGTCCTGCGCGACGCGCTCCGGATTCGGATTTCGGAAGAAGCCCACCGTGAGCGAACTCACGGACAGGCCATTGTTGGCCTTCTTACCCGCCGACTTATCCTCGGACCCACAACTCGAGACAGCGCCGATGCAGATCGCGCCCGCAACCGCGACGCCCAGATACCGCTTGGCGGTGGCGCCGAAAATCCGATGTGTGGTCACGCATGCCTCCGCTGGTCGCCCGCTCGGGATGAGCAGGGCGAGCGTAGACCCGGCGAAGGTGCGGGTTGGCGCGACCAGCGTCGCGGAAACGTCCGCCGCGGAACGACAATCGTAGGCCGACCTCCCGGCCATGGGCTCGTAGCGAACATCCGCGACGCCCAGGCGCTAAACGGGGCTGCGTCCGTCACCTGGGACGTGGAGGGAGTCCGAGGATCCGTGGATTCGCCAGAGCCTTAGGCCGAGGTGCAATTCGAGCCGATCGTCGCCCTTCCTCAGGTCCACGCCGGCAATCTCCTCGATGCGCCGCAGTCGCTGGTAGAGGGTACTTCGATGAAGGAACAAGGCTTTCGCCGAGGCTCGCGCATCCGCGGCGTGGTCGAGGTAGCACTCGAGTGTCTCAGCGAGCGACTGACCGCCCTGGGATCGGAGCAAGCGGGAGAGCGCTGCGGGCAATGGATCAGCGTGGTCGGCATTCGCGGCCAGGGGCGCAATCGTCCGATAGGCCCCTAGCTGCGACCAGAGCACGGGGGACTCCAATCCAGGAATACGCTCCCCGAGATGGACAGAGTGCCGAGCTTCCCCGTACGCATGCGGCAGGTGTTCCACCGCATCGCACAGACCACCGACGCCGACGGTGGCGGACCACTCGGGCCAATCCCGCAGCGACTCCTGGGTCGAACGGGAAACGGCGAGCGCCGCCTCCTCCAGCGCCGTGCCTTGATCAGCGGCCGCGACGCCGATGACGCAATCCCGGGTCGCGGTGACGATCATGTGCCTCGCCGAGAGGCTGCGGCGTAGCTGTTCCATCGCGGCGACGCATCGGACGCTGATCTCTTCGGGGACGGGCCGCCGGTGCGTGCAGTGGGGATGGACCAGCACGATTCCGTAGACGCCGGCGGTTGCTAGGAGACCCCCGTGGGTCAGCTCCTCCGCCGCCTCGCGGGAACGCTCCGGCGGACTTGTGAGCAGATCTTCAAGGAGTCCTCGCTCGCGCTCTCGGTCCGTATCCTCCAGGTGTTGGGTCTTGTAGAGGGCGACCCCGAGATCCTCCGCAGAGCGAATCGCCGCCTGGAGCTCGCGCTCCGCGAGTGGATCCGGCGCGTCGATCAGCCAGACGTAACCGAGCAAAGTTCGATCAAAGCGAAGCGGAATACAAACCCTGCCGGCCATGCCGAGTTCTTCGTTGGCCCTCACGCGGATATAGCGCTGCGTCCCCTGCAGGTCCAGGGTGTTCAGCCACGCCGCCACGTCGCTCGCCGGCTCGCGCTGGACGATCGAAGCGAGTCGCACCGGATCGGCGTCCTTTTGATGGGCGCTGTACGCTAAGACGCGAAAGCGACGGTCATCGACGGTCAATGGGCGGCCGACCTCGATCGCCAGCGCATCAACAAGTCGCTGCAATTCACTCATGTGCCGCCCCCGAGCGATGCACCAATCAGCCCAGGGTACATGTTGCCGAATCCGTCGAGACCGTCGGACTCGGGTCCTGACGGGAGCGAGGCTCCGGAGACGCAACGGCGGAGACTCGTCCTCCAGCGAGCATGAGCACGGCGCGCGGGACGATGGCGGCCACACGCGGACGAGAACGCCAGCGCGAGACAACGCCGCTCACGTCGCGTCCCGTTCGTCGTCAAATATGTCGAGGGGCAGAAACGCCGTGACCAGACCGTTCGGCGCATTGACCAGCTCGCTGATGCGTAGGTCGACCGCAACGCTGCAAAGTGCATAGGCCTGCTCGCGGCCGAATGCGCGAGTCGCGCACAGGTAGTCGATCATGTCTCTCAGGGCAGCCTGTGCCGCCACATACAGATCGAGATCGTGGTTCACGCCCGCCAGGTCGACCGGGATACCGGTCGTTGCGAACCAGCGACGAGCCGGTCGTGCCGGCTCGGTGAACTCGACCGACGGGTACCGAAGCAGGACCTCAACATCACCCTTCTTCACGAGATCGACGCGGAGTCGGGCCGCGGCCCCGATCTCGACCGCCTGGCAACAGGCTTCACCGTCGCCTTGGGCGAAGTGAGCGTCGCCGACCGAAAGGAGCGCCCCCTCGACGTCAACGCGAAGAGCTACGCGGCTTCCGACACCGGCCTGTTTGATGTCCAAGTTGCCGCCGGTCTCGCGCGGGGGGATCGTGCGCACTCCGTGCCCGGCCGCCGGTTCCGTAACCGGTACGGCCGCACGTACGTCAGGGAGCAGCACGACGCCGCCGCGATCGCTCTATTCGCGTTCGCGGCGGGTCCAGATTGCCAAGAGACCCTCCGACGGAGCGAGGCCGAGCACGCCCATGACAGGCGCCCCGACGATGCTGACCCCGGGAAGGTCCTCTGACCGTGCGCGACCATCGGCGATGGTCCAGTGGACCATGAATGCACGCTCCATCTCCGCACCGAGCAGGCCCCGTCCTGGCCGAGCGACGGTGTAGCCGAACGAGTCAGGTTCGATCGACTCGGTCTCGACGGTAACGACGTCGCCAGGCTCCGCGCCCGCTATCCAGAATGGCCCAGTGAGCGGGTGCCCACGCTCCAGCTCCAGAGCTATGGCCTCCTCCACGCCGCTGTCCGCGGTGAGCTGGCCGTCCATCGCATCGCGTGTGTCGACGGCGATGACTTCGCCCGGCGTGATGGTGGCGATGGGCGGTATCGCCGGGTGCCATCGATTGTGGCCGGTCGACGGAGCCGCGCTGAGGGGAACCGTCCGATCGAAAGACACATGGATCGTCACGCCGATCCCACCTCCGGTGGTGAAGCCCGTGGCCGAGGTAGACGTACCCAGAGTCGTACCGCGGTGCGTTCGGGGGCGCGCACCGATCTGATGCTACGCCAGCCCCCTGGGCTGTGGGTATGCGCGTCGCCTCACCCGATCAATCCTATTCGCCGACGCCGCCCAGATCACCTCCGATCTCGGGCGGCTCGCGCAGCAGACGCGCGTGCAGGCAACGCAACTGCCAGCGCGATCGTCGCTTGCGGCAATATCCAGACACCCGCGGTAACGCTCAACGCCCTCACAGCCGCCTCGCGCCTGGTCGTCGTAAACGGAGGCGAGCTTCTTGGCGTTTCAAGGAACCGCCGAGTTGCTGGAGACGCTCGAGCTCGTGCGTACCCACTACAACCGGCAGCTGGAGCTCGGGGGGTGTGATCGTCAATCGGGTTGATCGCACGGTCGAGCACCGAGAGAGCGTGATCGAGATTGAGCGTTACTTTGGTGGCGATCTCGTGTGGCAGCCGCTGCTGCCGAAGCGGACTGCCGTTCAGGACGCGACACGCCGGGGCGTGCCCGTCGGTGAGCTTGCCCGACGACCTGCCCGCGAGCTTGCCAGCGCATTTGTGACTTTGGCAGGGCGCATGGAGATGTCGCATGCCGCCGTCTGAGCGTCGCCCGGCGCTGGGCGCAATGAAGGAGCGAAGGCCGCACCCCGCCTCGCCACCAGACAGCGCCGCGCGTAGCGCGAGCCGAGTTCTGGCGGGCAGCGATGGGCTGGGCGCGCCGAAGCTCGGCGATGAGCACGTGATGCTCTGCGTCCGTGTCCCCCCGTCGCTGCGCCGGCGGGTCAAGCTCGCCGCCGTTCAAAGCGGCCGGCCGGTTCAGCAGCTCGCCGCCGAGGCGCTCGAAGCGCAGTGCCAGCGCCACGGGGTGTAAGCACCTATACATGTTTGCCGCGCATCGCCAGCCCGGATTGGCGTTCTGGGCAGGATCGCCTTAGCCCGTCGTCGAGAAGATCCGTGCCGACGGTTTGATTGATGAACCCTCGTGGTGTATATCCCGGCCGAGGCGAAGATTCGTGTTCTCGGAGGGTCACCGACAGACGCTTGCCACCACGACTGAGGTGGGGTGCAGGTGCGGCTAAGCCCGGGCCCTATTCCTCTCCACGCGGTCCTCGTGGCCGCCCGTCTGGTCGAGACCGTGAGGCATCCGTGCCGCAGCTGTTGCAACTAGCGCTGAAGCACCGCCGTGGCTAGCCGTCGGTTCGATCGGCCGGGTGTTGAGGCCCGACGCGGGCAGGCCGCCGGGGGCGCGATTGGCGCTGTCGCGGAATCTTGTGATGAGAGGGGGGCCAAGTTTTCGTCGCCGGCCTCTATAGGGGTGGTGGCGATGACGAGCACACAGGTGCCTGGCCGGGAGGTGACGCGCGCGCTGATCGTTCAGATCGCCGGTGGCGAGCAGGGCGCGAAGCTGCGTTCGCAGGTCACGCGCTGGCATCCGGGCGCGACGAGAGATCAGGTGGAGGATGCCTTCCAGGAGGCGTGCGCGCGGGCTGAGCGTTCGTGTCGGGGGCAGAGTGAGGGTGAGGTTTTCACGTGGCTGCGTACGACGACGCACCGCGAGCTCGGACATATCCGCAAGCGCGATTGGCGCCGGTCTCAACAAGAGCTCTTGGTCGACATCTCAGCGGTCGAGCTTCAGCCTGTGAGCGGCGCGGCGCGCGCGCCCGAGGACGAGCTGATCGACCGCGAGGATCAGGCGGAGGTCGAGTGGGTGACCGGCGCTGTGCTGGAGCGGCTTTCCGAGCGCCAGCGCGCGATCGCCGTGTTGCACAGCCACGGCCGGCGGCGCCCCGAGATCGCCGAG
>JBBQNR010000079.1:0-12585 GCA_038330145.1 Solirubrobacterales bacterium | reverse complement strand
ATCACGCTGGTGGCGTCATAGCGGCCGCCCAGGCCCGCCTCCACCACCGCGGCGTCGACTCGGGCCCGACCGAGCTCCCAGTATGCAGCGGCGGTCAGGGCCTCGAACTGCGTCACGCGATCGCCTTCATCCAACCCGCGGTCGACGAGCCGCGCCGCCTGCGCCGCCCGCTGCACGGCCGCGGCGAAACGCGTGCGCGAGAGCGAGTGGCCGTCGATCTCGATGCGCTCGGCGAAGGAGTCGATGTGCGGAGACAGGTATGCGCCGGTGCGCACACCGTGCGCATGAAGGAGCGCGGCGATCATGCGCGCCGTGGACGACTTGCCGTTCGTGCCCACGACGTGCACGGCAGCCAGGCGCTCCTGTGGTGAATCGAGCGCAGTCATCAGCCGGCGCATGCGCTCGAGCCCGAAGCGCATTCCGAACAGCTCCAGCGATCGCAGGTATTGCTCCGCCTGCTGGTATCCGAATGACTCAACTGAGCCGGACGT
Source organism: Solirubrobacterales bacterium (assembly GCA_038330145.1). Classification (GTDB taxonomy): domain Bacteria; phylum Actinomycetota; class Thermoleophilia; order Solirubrobacterales; family JBBDJG01; genus JBBQNR01. Next base: position 12,094 of record JBBQNR010000079.1, on the reverse strand, counting down.
GATTACCTCTCCAGCTCTGCCAGCTCGCGCTCGAAGCGCTCCAGCTTGTCGCGCTCCTGCTGCACGACGTCCGCCGGCGCCTTCTCCACGAAGCGTGCGTTGGAGAGCTTGCCGCGGGCACGAGCGGCCTCGGCGCGCAGCTCTTCAAGGTGGGCGCCGAGACGGCTCCTCGCCTGCTGCGGGTCGAGCGCCTCGCTCGGCAACAGCTCGATCGTCGCGCCTGGCACGGTGAGCACCAGGCCGAAGTCGTGGCTGCCGTCGGCCAGCTCGAGGTCCAACCGCGCCAGGCGCTGAATCGTGCCCAGGGCTCGTTCGTAGGTCTCCCCCTCCCGCTTGCCTGCCGGCACCAGCCTCCCCGACAGCCGCGCGGCCGCCGGCACGCCCAGGATGTCGCGGTAGCGGCGTAGCCGGCGTGTCGCCTCGATGGCGGTCTCGACCTCGCGCTCGGCCTGCTCGTCCAGCAGGGAATCGTCTGCCTGTGGAAAGCGCCGCACCGCGAGGTGGCCGTCGGCCTGGGGAAGAAAGCCGTAGATCTCCTCCGTCACGAACGGCATCAGCGGGTGCATCAGCGCCAGCGTCTCCTCCAGCACGTGCAGCAGCGTCGCCGAGACGCCGGAGCGGTCATCGCTCTCGTACAGCCGCGGCTTGACCATCTCCAGGTACCAGTCGCAAAACTCGTTCCAGAAGAAGGAGTACAGCTCGAGCGCGGCATGGGAGAAGTCGTAGGCGTCGATCTTGGCCGTGACGCCGCCGGTGAGACGCTGTAACCGCGACACGATCCAGCGGTCCTCGACCGTCTCGCGCAGTGGTTGGGCGGAGACAGCGTCGGTGTTGAGCAACACCAAACGCGATGCGTTCCACATCTTGTTGGCCAGGTCCCGCCCCTGCTCGACGCGCTTGACGGAATAGCGAACGTCCTGGCTCGAGGACATCCCCATCAGGCCGAAGCGCAGCGCATCGGCGCCCAGCTCGTCGATGGCCAGCAGCGGATCGATGCCCGTGCCGAGGCTCTTCGACATGCGGCGGCCGTCGGGAGCGAGGATGACGGAGTGCACATAGACGTCGTCGAAGGGAACCTCGCCGGCGAACTCGAGGCCCATCATGATCATGCGCGCGACCCAGAGGTAGAGGATCTCCCGCGCGGTCGTGAGGAAGTCGGTCGGATAGAAGGCCCGCAGCTCGGGCGTGTCGTCGGGCCAGCCCAGCACCGCGAACGGCCACAGCTGCGAGCTGAACCAGGTGTCGAGCACGTCCGTCTCCTGGCGCAGCTCGCCCTCGCACGCGCCGCAGCGGTCCGGCCTCAGCTCTGAGACGTAGACCTCCTCGCAGGCGTCGCAGTACCAGACCGGTATGCGATGCCCCCACCAGAGCTGGCGTGAGATGCACCACGGCCGCAGGGAGCGCATCCAGTCCAGCAGCACGCGTTTCCACGGGTCGGCGGGCATGATCCGGACCCTGTCGGACTCGACGGCCTCGATTGCCGGTACGGCCAGCTCGTCCATGCGGCAGAACCACTGCAGCGAGATCAGCGGCTCGATCGGGACCCCAGAGCGTTCGCTGAAGCCGACGGAGTGGACGTAGGGGTCGCGCCGCGAGATCGCGCCCTCGCGGTCCAGGGCCTCCACCACCGCTGAACGCGCCTCGGTGACGGTCAGCCCGGCGAACGCCTCACCGGCCTCCGCGGTCATGCGGCCGTCCTCCCCGATCACCGAGATCTCCTCCAGGCCGTGGCGCCGCCCGATCTCGAAGTCGTTGGGATCGTGGCCAGGTGTGATCTTGAGCGCGCCGGTCCCGAACTCGGGATCGACGTAGTCGTCGGCGATGATCGGCAGCCGCCTGGCTACGAGCGGAAGCATCGCGACCTGGCCGATGAGGTGAAGGTAGCGCTCGTCGTTCGGGTTCACCGCGATGGCGGTGTCGGCGAGCATCGTCTCGGGCCGCACGGTGGCGATCGTGACGTGGCCCTCCCCCGACTCGAGCGGGTAGTCGACGAAGTAGAGAGTGTCCTCAACCTCGCGGTGCTCGACCTCGAGGTCGGAGATCGCGCTGCGCGAGCCGGGATCCCAGTTGACCATGTAGTTGTCGCGGTAGATGTAGCCCTTGTCGTAGAGCGCCTGGAAGACCTTGTAGACCGCGCGCACGTAGCCCTCGTCCATCGTGAAGCGCTCGCGCTCGTAGTCGCACGACGCGCCCAGCCGCTTGTACTGCTCGACGATGCGTGAGCCGTAGCGCTCTTTCCACTCCCAGACCCGGCGCTCGAACTGCTCGCGCCCGAGCTCTTCGCGCGAGGTGCCCTCGGATGCGAGCTGCTTTTCGACCACCATTTGCGTCGCGATTCCGGCGTGGTCCAGGCCGAGCGCCCAGAGGGCGTTCCGGCCCTGCATGCGCCGCATGCGGGTGAGCCAGTCCTGCATCGTGCCGTTGAGAGCGTGGCCCATGTGCAGCTCGCCGGTCACGTTCGGCGGCGGGATCGCGATCGAGAAGTTCTCGGCCGCCGTGCCGGTGGCCGGCGAATGGAAGTACCCAGCCTCCAGCCACTGCTCGAGCACCCGCGGCTCGACCTCGCCCGGGTCGTAGCGCGTGCGCTCCCTCAGTGTTGCGAGACGATCCTCCGCCACGAGCGCCAGTTTAGGCAGAGAGCCCGGCTCGGAGCGCGGCCGCCACCTTTCTCATCTCACGCGCCGACGTCCGGCCGATGTCGATTCCGTTCGAGAATCCGTGGATCGAGCCGGTCGCCCGCGTGACGCTGACCGGCACGCCGGCATCGCCGAGTCGCTGAACGTACTCCTCGCACTCGTCTCGCAGCACGTCGAAGCCCGCGATCGCGACATGCGCGGGCGGCAGGCCGGTGAGTTCCTCGGCAAGCAGCGGAGATGCGCGCGGGTCGAGCGCTGCCGCCGCTTCGGGCAGGTACTGGTCCCGGTACCAGTCCATCTGACGTTCGGTGAGAAACAACCCTTCGCCGAACAGCTCGTAGGAACGGCGCTTGCGAGATAGATCCGTGACCGGGTAGATCAGCAGCTGGAACGCCGGCGCCGGGCCGCCGTCCCTCGACGCCAGCTGAGCCACCACCGCTGCGAGGTTGCCGCCGGCGCTGTCGCCGCCGATCGCGACGCGGGCGGGGTCGGCACCCACGCGCTCCCCATGCTCGAGGCAGAACCTGAGCGCCGACAGGGCGTCATCGACCGCGGCGGGGAAGCGATGCTCCGGAGCCCGGCGGTAGTCGAGCGACAGCACCCGCACGCCGGCCTCGCGCGCCAGGAAGCGGCAGGTCTGGTCGTGGGTCTCGAGGTCCCCCACCACCCATCCGCCGCCGTGAAGGAAGAGCAGCAGCGGCCCGCTCGGCGGCGCGCCGGCCGGAACGTACGTGCGAGCCGCGAGCTCTCCTCCGCCCCCGGGCACGCGTATTTCGTCGACGTGCCCGACCGCGATCCTACGACCCGTGACGACGGCCGCCTCTCGCGCCACCTCCTCCCGAGCCTCCGTCACCGACAGGGTCTCGAATGACGGCCGCGGCGACAGCTTCAGCAGACGCGTCATCAGCTGCACCTCCGGCTCCATCTCCTGGCCGTCGATGCGCAGGGGCCTGCGGCCGGCCAGCATCAACTGCACTCTGGAGGGAAGCGCGGCGAGGGCGCGTACAGTGGCGGCTTCGGCTCTGAGCGCTAGCGGTCTGTCTCGCAACAGGCCACTAGATGACTAGGCGGACCGCTCGCCCAGCTCGACTTCGGCCGCGGCTGCCTGAGCACGCGCCTGCTTCTGGCGGCTCTTTGCTGCCTTGGCGGCCTCGGTGACGAGCGTCGGCTTGAGGTTCTTCTCGACCGTCTCCTTGGTCACGACGCACTTGGTGACGTCGCCCCGAGACGGCAGCTCGAACTGAACCTCGAGCAGGATCTCCTCGAGGATCGAGCGCAGGCCGCGTGCGCCGGTGCGGCGCTCGAGCGCCTTGTCGGCGACCGAGGAGAGCGCGTCCTCGGCGAAGTGCAGCTCGATTCCGTCGAAGCTGAAGAAGCGCTGGAACTGCTTCGCGAGCGCGTTGCGCGGCTCGGTCAGGATGCGGATCAGGTCCTCGCGCGTGAGCTGGTGGATCGCCGAGATGACCGGCAGCCGCCCGACGAACTCGGGAATCAGCCCGTACTGCATCAGGTCCTCTGGCAGCACATGCTCGAACACCTCGCCCGTGTCCTTGTTCTTGGGTGACTCGATGGCCGCGCCGAAGCCGACGCCACCGTGGCCGATGCGACGCTCGATCACCTTGTCGAGGTCGGCGAACGCGCCACCACAGATGAAGAGGATGTTGGTCGTGTCGATCGTCAGGAACTCCTGGTGAGGATGCTTGCGCCCGCCCTGCGGCGGCACCGATGCGAAGGTCCCCTCGAGGATCTTCAGCAGCGCCTGCTGCACGCCCTCGCCCGACACGTCGCGCGTGATCGACGGGTTGTCGGCCTTGCGCGCAATCTTGTCCACCTCGTCGATATAGATGATCCCGGTCTCCGCCTTCTTGAGATCGAAGTCGGCGGCCTGGATCAGCTTCAGCAGGATGTTCTCGACGTCCTCGCCGACGTAGCCGGCTTCTGTCAACGCCGTCGCGTCGGCGATCGCGAACGGCACGTTGAGGATCTTCGCCAGCGTCTGGGCAAGCAGGGTCTTGACGCAACCGCTCGGGCCGAGTAGCAGGATGTTGGACTTCTGAAGCTCGACGTCGCTCTCCTCGTCGGAGCGCCCGATCTGTATGCGCTTGTAGTGGTTGTAGACGGCGACGGAGAGCGTGCGCTTGGCTTTCTCCTGCCCCACGACGTACTCGTTCAGGACCGAGTAGATCTCCTTCGGCTTGGGGAGGCTCTCGACGTCGAACGTGGGAGCGGCGGTCAGCTCCTCGTCGATGATATCGTTGCAGAGATCGATGCACTCGTCGCAGATGTAGACGCCCGGGCCGGCGATCAGCTTCTTGACCTGGCGCTGCGACTTGCCGCAGAAGCTACAGAGGAGCTGTTCGTTGGAGTCTGTGGGCCGCGTCATTTTGTCCCTCCCCTGGGACCCTTCCCTTGCCTAGGGATAAGACTAGGGGGTCAAGAGCCGGTAGGCACCAATAATTCTGACCGCCGGCCCAAAACCCTTGTCCAGTCTCAATCAGTGCTCGTAAATCACCCGGTCGATGATGTTGTACTCCTTGGCCTCGTCCGAGCTCATGAAGTAGTCGCGGTCGGTGTCCTGGGACACCTTCTCGAGCGGCTGGCCGGTGTGCTTGGCGATGATCTCGTCCAGCTTTCGGCGGATGTCGATGATCTCGCGAGCGTGGATCTCGATGTCCGCGGCCTGGCCGGAAAAGCCGCCTGAGACCTGGTGGATCAGGATCTTGGCGTTGGGGAGGGCCATCCGCTTGCCGGCGGCGCCGCCGCTCAGCAGCAGCGCGCCCATGCTCATGGCGACCCCGACGCAGATCGTCTGCACATCCGGCTTGATGAACTGCATCGTGTCGTAGATGGCCAGGCCGGCGTAGACGCTGCCGCCCGGCGAGTTGATGTACAGGCTGATGTCCTTGTCCGGGTCCTCCGACTCGAGGTGGAGGAGCTGGGCGACGATCAGGTTGGCGATGTCCTCGCTGACAGGCGTGCCGAGGAAGACGATGCGCTCGTTGAGAAGTCGCGAGTAGATGTCGAACGCGCGCTCTCCGCGCGAGGTCTGCTCGACGACCATCGGTATCAGTGGGCTCATGTCACCTTTCTAGCGGCCGGATCGGTTCGCATTCGCCGCCCGCGCGGCGATTCTAGCAATGGCGATTTTCCGCTCTGGGGACTTTTGGGCCGCTGCTTCGCCGCCCGCGAGCGACCTAGCTGAGAGAGTCGGCGATCCCGGCGGCTATGCGACGAGAGCAGGCCATGATCGTGATCATCGGGTTCACCCGCAGCGACGTCGGGAAGATGGATGCATCGGCTATGTAGAGGCCCGGCAGGTCGTGCGCCTGACCTGTAGGAGACACGACGCTGCTCGCCTGGTCCGCGCCCATGCGCACGGTTCCCATGGGATGGAACGCCTCCAGCCGCAGGTCGAGCGCGCGAAGGCGCCCGTTCTCGATCGTGCCGGCCTGCTCCGCGGAGGTGACCGATGACAGCCCGCCGACATGCGGATAGACCTCCGTGGCGCCAGCCGCGAAATGGATCTCCGCGGCGCGGGCGATGCCGAAGCGGATCGCCCTGGCGTCCTCCCCGCCGAGCCGGTACGTGATGCGCGGTCGCCCGCGCACGACGCGCACGCGGCCGGCCGATGTTCGATCCGACAGATGGACGCCTATCACCGCCAGCTTGTCATAGCGGGCGAGCCTCTCCACCAGCTCGTCGCCCGATCCGGGAAGCCAGTGCGCGCCGAAGGTGAACGGCGTGAAGGTCGCCTCCAGGAACAGGCCGCGGTCACTCCACTCATCGACGTACCAACTCTGCATCACTCCCTCCCAGCCACGCACGTCCTGCTCGAAGCGAGCGCCGACCCAGCAGGCCGGGTGGATCTTGAGCCCTCGCCCGACCTGCCCGGACGAGTTGCAGATCCCCTGCGACAGCAGCAGCTCGGGTGTGCCGATCGCCCCGGCGGTCAGCATGACCGCCCGGGCGCGCACCTCGTAGGCCCCGGCCTGCGTGTCGCACCTCACGCCCACGGCCCTTCCCGCCTCGACGATCACCTGCTCGACCTGGGCGCCCGCGCGCACGACGCAACCGGCTGCGGCGGCGCGGGGCAGCTCCGACACGTGCGCCGCCTGCTTGGCGTCGATCTCGCACCCGTGGGGACAGGTGCCGCAGCACACGACGGGGCCGGCGTTGCGCTCGATCGGACCGTTGGACGCTCCCAGCGCCTCGGCTCCGGCGCGGCAGAGCGCGGCGTTGCGCCCCGCCGTGTCGGGATCCACCGCCGTCACCAGGAGGTCGCGCTCGAGCGACTCGAACTCGCGCTCCAGCTCCGTTGCCCAGGGGATGCCGTGGTCGTCACGCCAACCGGCCAGCACGTCGGCCGGGGTGCGCAGGCAGGTGCCGGAGTTGACGACCGTCGTGCCGCCGACGCAGCGTCCCAGCGGCAGCGGGATCGCCGGCAATCCCTCGCATAGCGTGAGGCCGCCGTCGCGATAGAGGCGGGGCATCGAGCGGAGTGGATCCGTGGAGTAGCTGGATGCGTCGTGATACTCGCCGGCCTCCAGGACGATCACCGACAGTCCGGCCTCGGACAGCATCCGCGCGGCGGCCGCTCCGCCGGCGCCCGAGCCGACGATCGCGACGTCACAGCGCTCGACCCCTGCGGGCGCAACCATCGCGCCGGGGTCGAGCGGCGGGGCGGCGCGAGGCGGCTGGGCTCCGTCCGCGAGCCGGCAGCGTGCGGTCATGCCCAGCAGGCTCTGCACCCCGGGGTCGCGCGCGAAGCTGAGCGCCGCCAGCGTCTTCAGCAGCCGGAACAGCTCGTGACGAACTCCGGTCTTTCCCTCGATGCGTTCGAGGTGACGCTTGCGCCGCTCCAGCGACATGCGCGAGAAGCGGCGCGGGAAGGTGCTGACGTCGAACGCCACCAGCGCCAGCCGCACCCCCAGCCGCAACCGCGGTGGAACGTTGGCCATATACGAGGACAGCGGCTCGACCACCTCCACGCCGCCCGGCGCCGCCCCCGGCAATCCATGCCCCGCAGGCAACAACGCCTCCGCAAACGTCCCCAACACCCTCTTCTCACGACGGCGGAGCACGCCGACCCGACAGCTACGCCTTGGGCTCCGGCGACCCGGGAGTCCAGAGACCGCCGGCATCCGGCTCCCGTTCCTTCTCCGGCGTCCATATCTGCTCCCGCGCCGCAGCCTGCGCCATCCCGATCGGCTTGGCATGCTCGGCCAGAAACCCCGCCGCGCGGCGAAGCCGCAGGTCATGGCGCACGGAGGCGTCGCGACCGCTCTTTTTCAGGCGCTGGAGAAGCTCCTCGGCGCTGGCGCCCTCGCGTTCGGCAGAGGTCCGCAGCACGTCCAATAGCTCGTCGTCGGAGATCTCGATCGACTCGGCCTCGGCAACCGCCTCCAGCACGCTCTCCCGTGCCATCTGCTTGGCAGCGTCGGGCTTGGCCTCCTCCACCACCTGCTCGCGCGTGCGGCCGGCGGCCTTCAGATAGGTCTCGGGGTCGATGTTCTGATGCTCGAGCGCGTGCTCCGTCCGGTGCCACATCTCCTCGGCACGCGCCTGCACGAGCTCGTCCGGGACCTCGATCTGCGCCTCCGCCGCGGCAGCGTCCACGACCGCCTCCCTGAACTCATCCTCGATCGTGCGTTCCTGCGCGGCCTTCAGCTTGTCCTCGATATCCGCGCGCAGCTCGTCCAGCGTGTCGAACTCGCTCGCCTCGGAGGCGAAGTCGTCGTCGAGCGCCGGTAGCTGCTTCTCCTTCACGTCTTTGACGGTGACGTCGAAGACGGCGTGCTTCCCAGCCAGATCCTCGGCCTGGTATTCAGCGGGAAAGTCGATCTCGACCGTCCTATCCTCCCCGGCGGTCGCACCCAGCACCTGCTCCTCGAAACCCTCGACCAGACGGCCGCCACCGATCTCGAGCATGTAGTCACGGGCCTCGCCGCCCTGGAACGCCTCGCCGTCCACCCGGCCGATGAAGTCGACCACCGCCAGGTCACCCTCGGCAACGGGGCGTTCGACGCTCTCCACCCTAGCCAGCGCCTCGCGCAGGCGCTCGAGCTCCTGGTCGATCGCCTCCCCGGGCACCTCGGGCTCACGCCGGCCGACCTCCAGGTCGGTGTACTTGCCGAGCTGCGCTTTCGGCGTCACCGAGACCTCGATCGAAAAGCTCAGCGGCTCGCCGGCCGGCGGCAGGTCCTCGAGGTCCAGCTTGGGGTCGCCGACCGTGCTGACCTCCGCCTGCAACAGCGCCTGCTCGTACCAGTGCGGCAGCGAGTCGCGAACGGCCTGCTCCAGGACGGCCTCGCGGCCGATGCGCTGAAGGACCATCTGGGGAGGCACCTTTCCCTGGCGGAAGCCGGGAATCCGCATCTCGCGACCGAGCGCGGTGGCGGTGCGCTGGAGCGTCGACTCGATTTCCTCGCTCGAGACCTCCGCCTCGAGGCGCACGCGCGAATCCGGCAACTCGGTGACCGTCGTCTTCACAGGCATGGCGCCTAACGTTAGCCTCCCGCCCGGGAACATGAGGCCCGCTTCGAGCAGACAACGACTACGAGACCTGGCGACCGGCTTCCTCACAGGGCCGGCCGGGCGGCTGTTCGCATTCGTGCTCGACCTGACGATCGAGAGCGGGCGCTACCTGATCCGGCGGGCAGCGGGCAGGAGCGCCTTCTGATGACCCCGGCCGCCTTCGTCACCGGAGGATCGGGCTTCATCGGTGGCCGGCTGATCGAGCGCCTGCGCTCCGAGGGCTGGGACGTGCGCGCGCTGGCGCGCTCGGCAGCATCGGCCGACAGGGTGCGATCGCTGGGCGCCGAACCGGTGCAGGGCGATCTCGACGATCCCGGCGCCATGCGTGCCGGCGCCGAGGGCACGTCGACCGCTTTTCACGCAGCGGCCCACCTCGGCGAGTGGGGCCGGCGCGAGGACTTCATGCGCGTCAACGTCGAGGGCACGAAGAACGCGCTGCGGGCAACCCGCGAGGCGGGCGTCGGCCGTTTCGTCCACGTCGGCACCGAGGCCGGCCTGCTCGCGGGCGAGCCGCTCGTGAACGTCGACGAGACGGCTCCGCTGCGTCCCGATTCCAAGGCGCTCTACCCGGCCACCAAGGCGCTCGCCGAGCAGGCGGTCCGCGACGCTAACGCCGACGGCTTTGCGACCGTCGTCGTGCGACCGCGCCTGGTTTGGGGTCGCGGAGACAACACGATCCTGCCCTCGATGATGAAGGCGGTCGAGGCCGGGCGCTTCGCCTGGATCGGCGGCGGTCGTCATCGAACGTCCACGACGCACGTCGACAACGTCATCCACGGCCTCATGCTGGGAGCCCAGAAGGGCCGGCCGGGCGGCGTCTACTTCGTGACCGACGGGGAGCCGGTCGTGTTCCGGGACTTCATCACCGAGCTGCTGGGAACGCAGGGTATGGAAATCCCGGACCGCAAGATGCCGGCCGCAGTCGCCGGGCCGGCGGCGATCGCTGCCGAGGCCGTCTGGCGAACGTTCCGGCTCAAAGGAGACCCGCCCGTAACGCGTCTCGCCGTCTGGCTGTTGTCGCTCGAGACGACGATCGACATCTCCCACGCACGCTCGGAACTGGGCTACGAGCCGCAGCGCACGATCGCCGACGGCATGGCCGAGCTGCGCCAGGCCGCGGCCGCGGGTTAGTCCAGCGCCTGCTCGAAACCCTGGCGCCAGCGCGGATAGCGCGGCGACCAGCCGAGTTCACGACGTGCTCGCTCGTTCGACGCTCCCCGCAGCTCCGTCGCCAGATAGGTGGCATACCAGCCGGCCACGAGCCGGGCCAGCCAGATCGGAACACGTCTAGGTCTCTTGGCGCCCAGAAGCTCGGCGTAGGCCGGGAGCCACTCGCGCATGGGGGCGGGATGGTCGTCGACGATGTTGTAGACGCCGGGCCAGCCGCGCTCGATCGCCGCCACCGTCGCCGAAGCGGCATCGTCGACGTGGACGAAGGAGAAGATCCCCTCCCCATCCCCCACCAGCGGAAAGCGCCGTCGCCGCACCTGTGCGGCAAAGCTTCCGTCACTTGCATAGGCGCTGCCCGGCCCGTAGAAGAACCCGTAGCGCAGGACGATTCCCTCCATCTGCGACCCGGTCACCATGCGCTCGAGGTAGCGCAGGGCGTGCACGCTGCGCCTCCACGGTTCGGGCGCGCCGTCGTAGAGCGCTTCCTCCTCGTCCTTGGCGCGTGGCCCTCCAGGCCCATACGCGAAGGCGATGCTCTGGGCCACTATCCGGCGCGCGTTGGTCGAGTTCGCCACCGTGACGAGATTGGCCGTCCCCTCCGTCCGGATGCGGTCGTTGCGGGCGGTCTGCTGCTCGGCCTTGCGCGGATCGAGCGCCTTCGGCAGATCGGTCAGCTGATGCACGATCACCTCGGGATCGGCTTGCTGCATCACGTCGCGCAACCTCATCACGTTGAACACGTCCGCCACCGCGGGCTCCGCGCCCATCTCGCGCACCAGGTCCTGCTTGCGTTTCGAGCGCGTCATGCCCGTCACCTCGTGTCCGGCCTCGACGAGCATCGGCACCAGGCGTCGCCCTATAACGCCGGTCGCACCGGCAACGAAGATCCTCATTCGCTGGCGAGCGTTCCGGGAAGCACTACGGGCGGGCGGAGATTCGAAGGGCGTACACGAAGCCGGCCGTCAGCAACAGCAACGAGATGAAGTTGAACGGCCCCAGCCAGCCGGGGTCGGCCTCGCCGATGTCGAGCAGGTGATTGAGCGTGTGCAACCCGTACTGGAGCGCTCCGAAGGCAAGCAGCGGGACACGCCACGAGACGCGCTCGAGCGCCGCGAGCAGTACCACTCCGAAGGCGAGGTAGAAGGTCGAGATGTCACGCAGAAAATGGTCGTTCTGAGTGCCGTAGTCGGCGATCGTGTCGAAGAAAAAGCCGGGAGCGATGGCGAGCACCACCCCGAGCGTCAGCTGCGCGAACGCCAAATTGATTAGCACGAATCGCAGTCTGCCCTCCTGCGCCCCAGCAGAGGCTGCCACGCGGTCCACTGTCTGCATACCTCCTCCTTGTCCTAGCCTGAGTGAGCGCGAGCATACCGCTGGCATACTTGGCTCAGCATGGCGCGGATCTCGGCCGGGATATGTGAAAGCTGTGCACACCAGCGCATCGTGCCGACCACGCGCGGCTCCCATTTTTCCCTCTGTGAACGTTCGCGCGACGATCCCGCCTATCCGCGCTACCCACGCCTGCCGGTGCTGCAGTGCCCCGGCCACGAGCCGCGCGATCGTCCCAGCGGCGGGCGGCAGTCGCGTTGACCGTCAGTAGCCATGGTCTGCGCCGCGCCTCACGGCATACTTGGCCGCCATGTCGCCCAACGTCGTGAGGCCGACCGGGCGGGAAACGCGCCTGAGGATCGTGCAGGTGTCCCCACATCAGCTCGCGCCGGACTCGCCGCTGGAGTTCGGCCTCGAGCTTCCGG
>JBBQNR010000078.1:0-12760 GCA_038330145.1 Solirubrobacterales bacterium | reverse complement strand
TGACCAGCCGATCGACGTTCTGCGGCGAATAGAAGACCAGAGCCATTCCCTCCGCGCGCGCAAAGCGCGCGGTGCAGGAGTCCTCGACGTCGGCCTCGGTCAACGAGGAGCGCTCGTCGGCACCGGTCTGTACGCGCGTGCCTTCCATCAGCAGCACGTCGACCGGCCCCACGTCCCGCGCCAACGCCGCGAGCAAGCCGGGCTTCCGACCGTGAGCTCGCACGTCGCCGGTATAGAGCAGCCGTCGGCCGTCAGCTTCGACGACCAAGGCGTAAGCGTCGAACGCGCTGTGATCAACCAGCCACGGGGTCACCTCGAACGGGCCAAGCCGGAGCGTCTCACGGTGACGCAGATGGCCGGCCACGGGAAACCGTCGTGCGCTTGGTACAAAGAACGCCGCCTCGGCGAGGATCGACGCAGCGGCCTCGCCCAACAGGATCGGCACGCTCGAGTCGACCAGGTCAGCCAGACCATGGTGGTCAGGATGCGGATGAGAAATCACCAGCGCCCGAAGCGAGCCGTCTCCCTCGGCCCAAAGTCCAGGCACGTCTGGCAGCAGATCGCGCTGGGGCACGCCCTCCACGTCCAGCGGCAGCCCCGCGTCGAGCACGAGGCGCTCGCCGTCGGACTCGAGCTCAACGAGGCTTCCGCCGATCTCGTGCGCCCCGCGATGGATGCAGGCCCTCACATAAACGCCCAGGCGATAGTGGTCGGCATCACGCCCATGGTCGTCGCGGCGACGGGGCGCCTGACACCTGTCAGAACACGAGCCGTGCCGACGACTCCATCAGCGTGGACGAACACGAGAACCTGCCCGGATGCACGACGGTCGCCATCCGGTCGGTCCGCCACGCTCGGCTCGTGCCGCCCAACCGCCGTAGCACGCCGTCGATCGCGTCGACGAGATGCGCGAACGTCATGCCCTCGCAGATCACGCCGCGGCAGCGTCCCGAGAAGCTCACTGCGCCGACGAGGACATAGGCCGGCTCGCCCCACGGAGTCTCGGTCAACTCAAGCCAGTCGAACTGGATCTCCTCGCCCGGCTCATGCTCGAGCTCGACGGTCACGCCGTGCCCGCCCGAGCGACACGGCTCGCAGCGCGGGCGCAGCCCAAGCAAGCGCAGCTGACGCACGAACGTCACATACGAACGATCAAACCCGAGCGCCATGACCTCCCGATAAAGGACGGTCCCATCGACGTGCACGTCATCGACGAAGCGCGCCTGCAGGTAACCGCGGAACGGCTCAAGGCAGCTCGGAGCCGGCTCACGCACCACCGCCGGCCCAGCCAAGTACTTGCTGACGGTCTTGCGGTCACGACCGGTGTGCCTGGCAATCGCAGACACCGACCAGCCGCGCCGCGCAAGCGCATGAATCTCCACATCGTCCTCCTCAGTCAACATCCCCCAGGGGTTCCTTCCAGCTCGCAGGCGTCAGAACCAGCGACCCTCGAGGGGACCCCCGACAGACCCGCGCGCGGTAACTCGCTGCGCTCCGGCCCTACGGGCCTACGCTCCCGACGCTCCGCGAGCTACCGCGACACGGACATCAGCGTGGGGAATTCTCGCGATCAGATGTGAGGAGGATTCAGCGATCGGCAGCAATCTCGTAAAGCTCTGCCACGTCCCGGCCTTCGTGCGACCGACCCAGGGCGCGCTGCCAGTGGTCTTCATCAGTCGGCTCGTGATCGGGCTCCCACCACCACGATTCCTCCTGATAGAGCTCTAGGTGGATCTTCGTGACGAGCGCCCGCGCGAAGCCCGCATGTTTCGGATAGCCGCGCTCCCAAACGCCCTCCGACTGGGTGTGGCGCCAGTGCTCAGAGATCCACCAGAGCGTTAAACGAAGGCCGTCAAGTCCGATCTCGGGAAGTTCTCCTTCCGTTTCCCAGCGCGCGAGAGCTGATTGCGCCACGAAGGCCGGTAGCTCGCGGGGCAACGCGGCAGGCGGAAGGTAGGTCTTTGCGAACTTCCAGATGGCCGGAAACTCGCCCTCGCGTTCCATTTCGAGTGACCCGTCGGGGGACGGGACGTCCGCCGCGGTCAAGGCGGCCGTAGAAATCTCGCGCGCACCAAAGATCATCGCGCAATGATCCCACCCGATTGCTCAGCGGCCATCTCGACGAGCAGACAGAGTGCGTTGACCAGTCGCATCTGCCCCGCCGAGCGGCACCGCACGTGCAGCAGATCGGGGCTGCAGACGAGCACGGCGAGACAGCGGGCGCGCGAGACGGCGACGTTGAGGCGATTGCGGCTGAACAGGAACTCCAGGTTGCGCGGCAGCTCGGCGCCGCTCGACGTCGCCATCGAGAAGAACGCGACGGCGGCCTCCTGGCCTTGGAACTTGTCGACGGTCCCGACCCGCACGCCGTCCGGCAAGTGCTCGCGAAGGCAGCGCACCTGCGCGTTGTACGGGGCGACGACCATGATGTCGTCGGCCCGCAGCGGCCGAACTTCACCATCCGCCGTCGTGTAGTCGGCGCCGAGCAGCCCGTCGATGCAGCGGGCGACCTCGCGGGCCTCCTCGGTCGACTGGCGGGCGTTGCCTTCGTGTGCGACGGGGACATAGCGCACGCCCGTGCCCGTGAGCTCGCCGCGGGCGTTCAGGCTCTGGCGAGCGCAGTCGGCGAACGATTCCAGGCGGCCCTCGTAGATCGCCTCGGAGATGAACCGGCACACGTCGGGGTGCATGCGCCGCGTCTCGTCGATGAACAGGCCGCGCTCGGACGGGATCGTCGCGTGCTCACCCAAGAGGTGCTCGAGGACCGAGGCGCCCGCGCCCGGCGGATGGACGGCTTGCGAGACCTGCGCGAGCTGCAGCGGATCGCCGAGGAGAACCAGGTTACGCGCGCTCGTCCCGATCGCCAGGGCGTCAGCGAGCGATATCTGACCGGCCTCGTCGACGAACAGGTAGTCCAGCGTGCTGTCCAGCTCGGGGCGAGCGAACAGCCATGCCGTGCCGGCGACCAAGCGGCAGTCGCCGCCAGCGAACTCACCGATGTCGTCGGAGTTGTCGATGAGCGGCTCCTCGCGTGCGGAGCGGAAGCGGCTCTCGGGCGTTCCGCTGTGCTTCTTCACGCCCCGCCAGCCGGGGTCCTCTCCGGCGAAGCGCTCGACCTCGCTCAGCAGGTTGTGGATCGCCGCATGGCTGCTGGAGGCGACCCCGACCCGCGCGCCTCGCGACAGCAGGTGACAGATCAGGTGCGCGCCGGTGAACGTCTTGCCCGAACCCGGCGGTCCTTGGACGAACAGCGAGCTGCCCTCGAGTCCGGCGGCCAACGTCTTCGCCTCGTCGAGGTCGAATGCGCCGTGCTGAAGTGCGCCGCCCGCCGGGCGGGCCGCCGAGCGCGGGGCGTCTCGCCGGACGATCGCGCGCAGCGCGGCGTATCGGCCGCCGGCCTCCAGTCCGCGGTCGAGCACGTCGCTCGCGAGGCGACGTAGGGCCGCGCGCTGCACGAGCGTGTCGTAGGGCGTCCCGGGGATCAGCGCGCGCGGCAGCGGTTCGTCCGCTCGCGACGTCGCGCGTCGGATCTCGACGATGCCCTCCGCGTCGTCGACGCGTACGACGTTGACTCCCTTTTCCGTCGCCGGGTCGACGCAGTCCCCCGGGCCGATCTTGTGCTCCTGGGGCGGGAAGCGCACCGTGTAGATCGTCGAGCGGGCGGGCGGCGGCAGTGGACGCGGCGCGATGCCCGCGTCGGTCAGTCCACCGAGCGCCTCGGTATCGAGCTCGACGAGTTGCTGCTCGTCGGCATCGAGACGCTCGAAGTAGGCCCACCAGTCCGGCTTGGCCTCCCGCCGGTGATAGTCGAGCAACTGCCCCAGCAGCCAGCGGGCATGCTCCTCGCCGTCGCGCTCGGCAGGCTCCTCAGGCGCGCCGGCGACCAGTGCGCTGCGCAGTTCGTCGAGCTCCGCGGCGTCCTCGGGGTCCGGCTGCCACGGTTCGGGCGCGGGGATCCACGGGATGTCCTGCCCGAAGCTCTCGACCGCCTCGGCTCGGCGCTCCAGCAGCCAGTCGCGCAGCAGCCAGGTCGAGCGGCAGTCGTCGTCGTTGTAGCGCTCGATCGCCTCCAGCAGCGACCGGTCGCCCGTCTCGAGGAACTCCTCGAAGGCGATGATCGAATCGCCGCCTTCGGCGACCTCCGTGTCGCGCTCCCCCATGTAGAACACCTCGACCTTCTTGATCGAGTAGCTCGGCTGGGAGATCCGCAACCCCTGCCTCACGACCGCGTAGAGGTCGACCAGCACCTCGTTGCGCAACAGGTGATCGATCTCGTCCTCACGCGTCGCGTGCAGCCCCATCAGCCGCTTGAGCGCCGTCGGCTCGTACGGCGCGTAGTGATAGACGTGCAAGTCGGGGAAGCGCTCGAAACGGTCCATCACGAAGTCGATGAAGTCCTCGAACGCACGCTTCTCCTCCGCCCGGCTCGTCGCCCAGAACGCCCGAAAGCGCGGCTCGCCCGCCTCGATCCAGGTGACACCGAAGAGGTACTCCAATCCGTCCTCGAAGAATGGGTCGCCCTCCATGTCGAAGAACAGATCGCCCTCGGAGGGCTGTGGGAGCCGCGCGAAGCCGCGGCCCTGCTCGGGCGCCAGCAGCTCGTAGCGTGCCTCGCCCGTGGTGCGCTGCTCGACCTGCAGTCGCGCCTGCTCGTGCAGCGCGTCGAAGGTGTGCGCGCCGATCCGCACCGGCCGCTGGGCCGGCAGCGCCGTGCCAAGCTGGGCGACCGTGGCGAGACCAGCCTCGTTGAGACGCAACGTCTGCGCCCTGCGCATGTTCGCGACGAGCGACAGGTGGTCGTCGGCCTCTCGGCGCGCGTCGCACACGCCCTGCCAGCGACAGAGCCCACAGTGCTCCACCGGATCGGGATACGTCCCACCGCCGCCGGCCTCGAGCACCTGCTCGAAGCGCGCCTTCACGCGCCGGTAGTACGCCGTGAACTCAGGCAACCGCAAGCTCTCGCGTGCCCGGGTACCGAGCACGACGTGCATCCATTCGGGCGCCATGCCCTGCGCGCTGGTGAGCAGCTCCGAGTAGAAGCACAGCTGCAGAAGGAAGTACGGCTTCACCCGCCGGGCGAGCTTGGTGTCGGCCACCTCGTAGCTCCAATCGCCCAGCGCAGACGGCGAGTCCACGCGCTCCAGGAAGTCCGCATACCCCCGCCAACGCTCGCCGTCGAAGAGCACCGCTTGGTAGACCACCTCAGCGCCGCCACGCATCGCGTCCAGCGTCCGCTCTGCGCCTCGACGCAAACCGTCCAACCCGGGCTCGCTGACGATCTCGACGACCTCGCGACCCTCGGCGCGCAGCGACTCGACGTAGGTGAGCTCGAACTCGTCGCCCTTACGCGCTACGAGATCAGCGGCATCCGTGCGCGTCTCCTCCAGCGTCAGCGCACCGCGCGCGACACCAAGGTCAAGGCTCGTGAGGTGCGCGCACTCGAGATGGTTGATCAGGTCTGAGGCCGAAAGAATCAGCCGGTCATCGACCAGTTGCATTCCGCACCTCGTTGTCGCGCTTAGACATGGTCATCGAGTCGCCGCTCCACCCGCATTCTTGACAAGCGGCGCCGCGACACGGGATGTCAGGTGAACCCGGCAGGCGCCGACATCAAACGTTGCCCCTCGCGCAGTGCTCGAGCGTCTGCGCAAGGATCCCGAGCCCATGCGCGGACGCCACCACAACATCTTCTACTACTTCCGCGGTCCGTCGAAGACCGCCGGCAGCGCGCAGGCGCAAGAAGAGGCACAACACCGCCAGGTCGAGGACAACACGACCAAGGCGCTCGTGAACCTCCTCGAGTACGCCGAGCCGGAGCTCACCGCCAGCTTCGTCAAGCGGTTCGTTCCGCTGGCGTCGCTCGACGGACTCGATGAGCGCTCCTATCACCTACAAGGTGGCCCGCAGGCACCAGCCGAGAACGCCTGGCTCTTCGGTCTCTCGGTTCTCGGCAAGCTCGACCCGAAGGCCGGCCAGGCACCCACGGAGGGCGGCAGCCGCATCGACGCCGCCATCCACCTGCCCGGCGGCTCGCTCGTGCTCATCGAGGTCAAGGTCGTCGAGTACCTCGATCCCCATCAGCTCGCCCGTCACTGCAAGGAATGGCAGCTCCCGCTGCCGCCCGTCGACCACAGCGCGTGGCCAGACGGCGCGCCGTGGGGGCTCGCGCGCTGGACCGACGTCTACGAGTGGGCCTCAGCCGCCGACGGCGCTGCCACGAAGCCTGTTTCCCGCTTCCTGCTCGACCAGTTCCGCGAGTATCTCCAGCTCGTGGGACTCGCGCCCTTCGCCGGCTTCCGTCACGAGCACTTCCAGTGGCTGGCGCTCCCAGCCGGTCAGCGCAGCTGGGACATTCAGGCTGAGATCAAGGCCCACCTGCGCACGATGTGGGAGGCGATCCTCGAGCGCCTCGCCCCTGACGAAGCGCACCGCCTCGCCGAGATCCACGCCAACCAGCTTCCGCTCGACGCGACCGTCGCCGCCGCGCAGATGAACTGGGGCGAGTATGGCGTCAACATCACAATCGAGCTGACTCCCGATGAGCTGCAGGTCAACCTTGTCGGCTGGAACGCGCCTCAGGCGGAGCTGCTCCAAGCATGGCTTGCCCCCGACGGACACGTCCGTTCGGACGCAGCCATCGAGGATCTCGAACTGGCCGTCTTCCGCCGCCGCCCGTACAACTACGCGCAGAAGGGCACCGGCAAGAAGTCGTGGTGGCAGAAGGAGCGCTTCGAGCCGGCCGATCGCCAGCCGGTCGGCGAGCTTGCCGGAAAGCCGCTGGCGGCACTCGCCGCAGGCTGGCGAGACGACCCCGATCCGAGTTGGGAGAAGCTGTCCTACCACCTGCGCCGTGCCTGGCCTCGCCCAGCTGCCGTGGCGGCCGGACCGGACCTCGTTCCCGACCTCGTCGAGACGGTCCGCGTCCTGCTCCCATTGCTCGCGCAGATCAACCCCACGTTCCCGGACGCGTTGGCATGAGCAAGCCTGCGCTCGATCGAAACCGCTTTCGCGGCGCGCTCCTTGGCCTCGCCGTCGGCGACGCCGTCGGAACCACCGTCGAGTTCAAGCCGCCCGGCACCTTTGAGCCGGTGAACGACATGCTCGGCGGTGGCCCATTCAAACTTCCGCCCGGCGCCTGGACCGACGACACCTCGATGGCCCTCTGTCTCGCCGAGAGCCTCGTCGAATGCCAAGGCTTCGATCCCGTCGACCAGCTCCAGCGCTACGTGCGCTGGTATCGCGAGGGACACCTGTCGAGCACCGGTAAGTGCTTCGACATCGGCAACGCGACCCGCGGCGCCCTTCAGCGCTTCGAGCGAACGGGGGAGCCGTTCCCCGGAGACGCCGATCCGCACGCGGCCGGCAATGGCCCGCTCATGAAGCTCGCGCCCGTTGCGCTGGCGTATGCCCAAGATCCCACGCGCGCGATCCAGCGCGCGGGGGAAAGCGCGCGGACGACGCACGGCGCCCCGCAGGCCATCGATGCGTCGCGCTACTTCGCGGGACTGCTCGTCAGCGCGCTCGCTGGCGCGAACGTCAGCCAACTGCTGCACCAAGGCAACGTGGAGCCGCTGCCAGGTCTATGGGCTACCGATCCGCTGCACCCAGAGGTCGCGGCCGTGGCGACGGGCTCGTTCCACGCCAAGGAGCCGCCTGCGATCCGGGGGACCGGCTACATCGTCAACGCCCTGGAGGCCGCGCTCTGGGCGCTGATGAAGACTCGGACCTTCGAGGACGGCGTCCTTGCTGCCGTGAACCTCGGTGACGACGCCGACACGACCGCGGCGATCTACGGACAGCTCGCGGGTGCGCTGTACGGAGCCGACGCGATCCCGAAGCGGTGGCTGGACAAGCTCGTGATGCGCGACCGCATCATCGAGCTGGCCGACGAGCTCTTCGCCCTCTCAAGCACCATCTCGCCGGACGAATCACCTGCCACGACTCATCACGTCGCACCCGCCTCCCCAGCCCCAGCCGCCCCGCCGGATCTGCCGGGTGACAGCTTCTGGCTGCTCGAGGATCGCCTCCTCGCCGGCCCTTACCCGGGGGCGCCCTCGAGGACGGAGGCCGAAGCCAAGCTCGCGGCGTTCCTCGACGCCGGCGTGACTTGCTTCATCGACCTCACCGAGGAAGGCGAGGGACCGCCCCTGCACCCCTACTCCGCGCTCCTTCGCCGTGTCGCACGCGAGCGCAAGACCCGCGTCACCCACCTGCGCCTGCCGATCCGCGACATCAGCATCCCGACCTCGTGGCAGATGCGGGCGATCCTGGGAGCGATTCGGCTCGCGCTCGCCGAAGGCGAAACGGTCTACGTGCATTGCTGGGGAGGCGTCGGGCGGACAGGCACCGTCGTGGGCTGCCTGCTCATCGAAGACGGCGTCCCAGCCGCCGAGGTACTGACCCGCCTGGCGGGAATGCGCCGACACACCCAACGCGCAGACCGCACCTCCCCGGAGACCCATGAGCAGCGCACGTTCGTCGAGAACTGGAACCGCGGGACACTTGTCCTCGACCAGCAGGCGATCGACCGTCTCGGTCTCAACCCCGTGCTGCAGGATCCGACGCCGGTGCCGAGCCTCGGCGAGATCGTCGCCTCCCTCCAGACCGGAAGCCCCGTCGTCGTCGAGGGCCCAGGACCGGGATGGTGCGTGCAGGCCGTCGCCGACTTGAACGAACAGCTGATCAACATCGAGGTCCTCGACCCTGAGCACTGGGAGACCGGCCCGCCGCTGCCCGCAGAGCAGCAGAAACTCTTCAAGAGCCTCGGCCTCCAGCGGGAGGCAGGCGCGTGGTCGCGGCTCGAGCACGACGAGGACGGGATCTCCGGACTCCGTCGTGCGGCAGAGCTCATGCTCACCGTTGCAGACCGAGCATGGGGCATGGCACCGCAAGGCGCACTCCGGCTCGATGACATCCCGCCAGCGGATGCTCCATGGGAGCAGATCGCCGAGTTCGCGCACACGTTCAACGGCTACGCGCACTTCGGAGAGACGTGGGGCGAACAGTTCAACGCCGTGCGCGAGCGCTACTTCGAGACCGACGAGCTGCCGGACGACGTCAACGACCTGCGCGCCTGCCTGTTCTGCGAGTTCCGGATGGATCGTTTTTCGTGGGGCGACGACGTCACGCTCAGCGAGGCCGACGCCAAAGGCGTGCGTCACATCATCAACAACCCCGACTTCGAGAGCACGCCGACGCAGCGCTACCGCCGCGCTGTTCTGGACCGGCTGCGCGAACTGCTCGCCCGGCGGTAGGAATAATTAGCCGGCGGACTAGCCGTTGCTGCTCGCCCGTGCGTCCTCGGCCATCTGAGCGAGACGCGCTCGATCGTCGACCACGCTGCGACAGACGAGCGCGACGGCCTTCAGCGTGAGCGCGTCGGGGAGCGAGTAGAGCGCGTAGTTCCCCTCCTGGCGACGGACGACGACTTCGCAGCGGAGCAGTTCCGAGAGGTGCTTCGAGACGAGCTGGTGCTCGACGTCGACGATGCGCGCGAGATCGGTGACCGACCGCGGCCCGTTCGCGAGGACTTCGAACAGCTGGAGGCGGATGGGATGCCCCAGCACGCGCATGCGTCGCGCAGCGACCTCCAGAACGTCGCGCGAGGCCGGAACGATCGCGGAGGACCGGCGGGCGCCCGCCCGTGGCCGGGCGCGTTCCGTTCTCTCGTCCCCAGGCAAGCCATCGCCCGTTAGCGAGGGAGTTCGTCGGTTGGCCGGTCGGGCAGAGCTGTCCACCATCGACAGATCGACGCCAGGCCCGGAATGCTGAAGCCTCGCAGCGCATTTTCGGCAAGTCTTCGAGGCGGCCGCTCGACAGCTCAGCCGGCGGCTTGATCCAACCGCTCGCCGTCGTCGGGCGCCGCGAACCGCCGGAAGCGGTTGACGAGCTGCGCCCCGACGTTGTCCAGCAGGGCCATCGCCTCCTCGTCCGCCAGTCGGTACCACACCTGGCGCCCGCTCTGGCGCCGACCGACCACCCCGCTCTCGTACAGGAGTGCGAGATGGCGCGAGATGTTCTGCTGCGTGGCGTCGAGCGAGTCAGCGAGAGCCTGGACGGACATCTCCCCTTCGAGCTCGAGCCGCTCGATCATCCGGATCCGCAGAGGCTGGGCGAGGACCGCCAGGCGGTGAGCGACCTGGTCGACAAGGACATCCGGGATGGGATGCGGCACCTGCATGTCTCCTTCAGAACCCCTGCCCGTCGGTGACGTTGCGTTCTTTCCCGCAATTTCCCGCAAAGCGGTGCACGTCAAACGCGGCCGGCCCCGCAGCGGGACCAAAAGCAGCCGCAGATCGGCCACTTTCGCGAACCTCGTCCCGTGGGGTTTCGGGAGAAAGACTCGGGAGAAAGAACAGCCGTGGTACTCTGCGGACAAGAAAAAACCTCCCGTTTCCAGGAGGTTCTAAGCGCGCCCGACAGGATTCGAACCTGTGACCTTCGGTTCCGTAGACCGACGCTCTATCCAGCTGAGCTACGGGCGCTCGCTCGCGTAGGGTAGCGTCCGCCACCGGGTCCGACGCGGCGCGGAACGGCGCGCATCGAAACGGGGACAGGGACGGCATTTGAACCCTGCGTTCCGCGAGCGTGTCCGGGAGCTCCGTTGTCGAAGGCGCCTGCAGCGTGAGTCGCGGGCTGCTCTCCTGCTTCGATGGAAAGCACCAGCGTCGCGACGGCCGGCGATCAGGATCCGGTCGAGGCACTCGCGCAGGACCGGCGGGGGCGGGACTACTTGCGCCGCACCAGGGTGGCCTTGGCGGAGCGCGTGACTCGCCGCCCGCTGGGGGTGATGCTCGTGATCCGGACCTTCACACGGACCCGTCGGCCGCGTAGCAGCGTCCTCCGCCCGGACCTGGTCAGCTTGGCCGAGACTCTGCGGCTCTTCCGCGCCGGGATGGTGAACAATCTGCTCCTGGCGAGCACGACCGCCCTCCTGGCAGGCGCTCTCGTCTTCGCTGCCGCCGCCACGCGCCCCCGCCGGGTTCGGCGCCGCACGTAGTGCACGATCTTGAGGGAGCCAAGGCAGTCGACGAACGACGGGCACGGGACCGTCGCCTGGGCGATCGTGGCGAAAACGCTGATGTTGCGGACCTTGGCGACGGCGGAGAACACCGTCGCGTCCAGCGCCTTGGGGCAGCCCGTCCGCGACTGCGACGAGTAGGTCTGCGCGAAGGCGAGGTTGTCGTTCACGCTCGCCTGGGCGCCGGAGCGGTCGGTGACCGTCAGAGTCATGAGAATCGCGTCGCGTGTGTAGTCCCCGAGGCGGCCGGGCCTCTCCTCGTGGTCGAGCTGCCGGTTCCAGTTGAAGCTCGGCGTCGGGGTGGCCTCAGTGCCGTCGGAGAGCAGTAGGTCAGGCTGGCGAGCGATGTACGCGTCGGCGGCTTCCTGCCCGGCGAAGAGGGCGGTGAAGGCGTACGCGCCGACCGAATACTGCTTGTAGATCCAGCGGTAGCGCACGATCGGCTCATTCGGAGTCGTCGAGCCGCTCCCGTCGAAGCGAACGGGCAGGCCCGTGCACGACGGGTTTGGGCTAATTGTGAAGCGCGCCCGAATGACCTCCGCCTGCACGACGCCCGTCGCGGCGGAGTCAGCTGGCACCGAGGGGCCCAGCGCGTTGACGGCCGTGACGCGGAGGCGCAGTGTCGAGCCGACGTCGTCGCGCCCGAGCGCGTATGTGCTCGTTGCCGCTCCGGAGATCGGCAGGCAGTTCGTGCCGGCCGCAGTGGGGCATCGCAGCCACTGGTACTGGAAGGAGGTCGGCGAACCGGTCCAGGAGCCCGGGCCCCCCGTCAGCGTCTCGCGCGCGCGGGCCTCGCCGCTGACCGGGGGAAGCGCGGTGTTCTGCGGCGGGCCCGGCTTGGTCCCGTCGGTGATCGCCGACGCGGTGTCGGTCTCGGACCCCCCGGCGGCCTTCGCTGTGACGTCCACGCGGAGCTGGTTGCCCTCGTCGGCGTCGGTGGCCTTGTACGTCGATCCCGTAGCGCCCGGGATCGGCGTACACGCGCCGCCACCGCACCGCAGCCACTGGAAGTCGAAGACGCCGGTGCTGTAGTCCCAGGTTCCAGGCGTGGCCGAGAGCTCGTTGCCCACCTTGGCCGTGCCGGTGATCGCCGGAGCCGCGGTGTTGATCGGGACCGGCGTGATCGAGCAGCCGGACGGAAGGTTTGTCGGAGTCCGCTGTTGCGACGGCCAAGACGTCACGTCGTAGAAGCACAGCCACTCGGTCTCGGTGATGGGCGCGTGCCACCCGCCGGCACCCGGCGAGGTCGGGCGGACGAGGTCGACGGACGAGGAGTTCGCCGTGCCGTCGTCCTGGAGTATCAGACGCACGGTAGTGCTGGGCGTCTCCCGCAAGATCAGCAGCCCGGAGTCCAGACCCGAGTTGCCTACGGACTTGTTGATCGCCAGCCAGCGCTTGTTCCACTGGGTTGTGGCCATCGGCTGCGCGGACGTGTCAGCGAGAACGAGCGCGCTGGGATTCGCGGCGTTGGGATAGAGGACCTTCGAGTACTCGCCCGGCATCTGAGGGATGTACGGGCGCATGCCGACAGTGCCGGTGTAGTTCGGAGTCCCGGGCGAGAACGAGAAGGTCCGCTCGATCCTCACCTTGTTGGCGGCGGCGCCGACGTCGAAGAACGTGTAGCGCGTGCGTACCGGGGTGACCACCGAGTCGCCGGTGCAGCCCGTGGGGCGAGACGAGACGATCTCCACCGAGCGACGGCCGCGCGGCGTCCATGTGCCCGTCGTCCCGGGGCCGAGG
>JBBQNR010000077.1:0-13617 GCA_038330145.1 Solirubrobacterales bacterium | reverse complement strand
CCCCGAGCCTCAATGAGATGCTGATCGCCACGGCGGCTATGGCCGAGCTGGCGGAACGACCCAATTCGGCGCTCTCCCGCGACACTTTGGAGCAACTGCTGGAGCCGTCCATCTAGCGCATGGACCGGGGGACGATCACACCGGCGAGCTGCCCGCCCCTACCGTGCGTCCAACTGTGCGTCGAAGAGCCTCGGTGGGGGCAACCCACGGCCCGGCATCGGCGTTTGTCGCTGGCGCTCCCGCTTTCACGCGAAAGGAGAAGCCGAAGCAGTGCTGAGATCCGGGGTGCCCGGCGGGTGCCAAGTGACGGTGAGATCCGCGCCCTGGTCCTGCGGAGTCTCTACTTTGACCTTCTCAAGGCGGAGCCGGAACACCCACGTGTCGTTCACCTCCGGGAGAAGCACGCCGGTGAGTCTCGACTTCGAGACGTTCTGCGAGGTGAAGAGTGTGTCGAGGACAGGCTTGGCGAAGTTGTCGAGGTCGAAGGCCGGTCTAGCCAGATCCTCGGGAGTCATTCGGAAGATCACCTCGACGGTGAACTTGGTTTCCAAGGGCGTCGAAGTGAATGGGGCCTGCGGATAGGTGGCCGTCACGGCGTCGCGTATGGCCTCCCTCCAGCTGTTGGACTCGCGGCGCGCTGGGTGTCCACGCACCTGAATCCGCCACGGGTTCGGGTAATCATCGCGATGTTGGTGAATCGTCATCCTCAATCCTGGGTGAGGCCGCCTGGGTCGATCCCGGTTCGAGTATGCCTACCCGCCGGCACCGAACGTGCAGCGGCGCTGCTCGCCCGGACGGTCCCCACCGGGGCGATTACCGACTGCTGCTCCTGTCTCGAAGCAATGCCGTCGACGCGCCGGCCCGAAAGTAGTTCCATTCACCCCTTAATCTCGCGTATGAGCTTCCCGCCCACGAACACGATGCCGAGAGCAATCGCTGCGAGACTGGCGGTCGCAACCTTGTTCAGTTGCACATCCAGAAACTCTTTGTTCTCCGAATCCTTTGCGAACTCACGATTGGCGGTTTCGAGGAGTGTCTCAATGACAATCCGCCTCTCTTCCGCCGTCAAGTCATCTCGAACGAGTTCACGTTCAAGAATGGTTCGGACGTGCTGGAAAGCGTGATGAACGCGCTCCTGGCTTTCCTTGTTAAGGGTCAGAGTGGAGGCGTGGTCCTGCTCGATGACGTTTAGTGCCTCCGTCGCGAACAGCCGGAACTCGGGAAACTGCTCGATGACGCGTATCGCAACCTCTCTGTCCATTTCGGGCATCAGGGCAGCGAACTGAAGAATCTTATCCTTGGAGAGATTTCGCCAAGTGTCGATCTCCAGCACCTTCATGATCTCGGCTTCGTTCTTGTACCTCACCTCACGTAAGCCTCCCTTGTTCCTGCAGCTTGATCTGTGAGTTGCCCCAGATGTCAATCCTCGGCGCCATTGGTGAGTAGCGTAACCGGCGGGCGGATCAACCGGTCGCCAGAGGCTTCAGCCATGGGCATCGCCTCACGGCGGGGCGTGAGCACTCCTCTCGCCACGCGTCGAGTGGGTCGCCCGGTCCTTGTCCGAACGCACACTCAGCTTCCTCTTTCGCTGACGGCGGGGCGCGGGCCGGTGACGCTGCGGGCGGACTGCTGCCTTCCATGCGAGGGAGCACTTGCGCCTGAGTGCTGCTTTGCGCGACAAGGAGCAGCGACTGCCGGCCGTCGCGCCTCCACGGCGTAGGTAGCGAACACGCGTCACTCGCTCGGGCCGGCGCGGAGCGGTGCCTAGCTTTTGCGGTGCCTGGCTTTGGGTCAGACGCGTGCGCGGGTTGGAGCGGGGTTGGTAGGGGCCGTCCGGCCCCACCTCGCAAGCCGTGGCTGCTCGGACTCGCCGGCTGGGCGGTGAAGAGTTGCTCCTGGACCGGACGATCTCGCGCGCCTAGGCTTGGCCGGTGCCGGACCCGGATCTCGCCACCAGCACTCGTTCGACTGTGTCGAGGTTAACCTGTCGCGGCTCGACGCTCGTCTGGCATGAGTTGAGCGAAATGATCCCCGGAGGGACTCTTTGGTCCATCGACGGCGCTCGCTACGCCGAGCTGAGTCGGTCCTTCAGCAGAACGCTCGAGTTGCCGGTACGCCCCTGTCTAGTGGCTTTGATTGCGCAAGGCGGGAAGACCTTGCCGCAGCTACGTTCACAATGTGAAGGGCACTTTGATGATCGCGCTGGTCCTGCTTGGGCTCGGCGCTGCCGGCTGCGATGGAGCGCACGAAAGCTCGCTTCGCAAGCCGGCTCCCGGCGCCGGCACCAGCCCCGCGACGCTCATCACCGCCGATTCGGGCAACAGCTTCCAGGTGGGGCGCTACGCGATCAGCCACGTCTTTGAGTTCCGGCCGGGGACCCCGGCGAACTTGTCGGACGTCGAGTCGCGGCTCGGCGGGAACGACGTCTGCTCGGGCAAGTTCAACGAGGCTTCTGTCAGGTGGCCGAGGCTCGGCATCTCCGGCCGGTTCATCACCTTCGGCGCCTTCGCGGACTCGGCGGGCGATCCGATCACCGATCGCTCCGTCACCGGCTGCGAGCATCGGGATCAGATTCAAGTCAGCAGCCTGACCGCCACCGCGCCTCACTGGCACACGCGGCAGGGTCTGAAGATCGGCGACCCGCTCGAGCGCCTGCTCGAGCTGTATCCACGGGCGGTCCAGAACGGCGCAGTGTGGTGGCTGCACACGATCCGCTCGCCCTTCGGCGATCACTCCCCAGAACCGGATATGACCGCCCGTGTGTCTGGGGGTGCGGTTCAGTCCATCACCGTGATCATCGGTGCCCAGGGCGATTGACTGTCGTGCCATGTGGCGCCGGCGTCCAAGGTCAGGGGTGGCCCGGCGGCACGGCTGTGCCGGCCGGTAACTCCTGGCGAGCAGTCCAGCCGGCTCCGCGGGGATCCCGGCCGTAGGTGGTGGTGAGCAGCAGATCGCCGACGCGTTCGGTTACGGCGACGTGCTCGCCAACCAGTCCTGCCGCTCCTCCGTGCGCGATGAACTCGGCCACCACGTTGCCGCTGCTGTCCACCAGGTCGCTGATGTTGGTGCCGAGTGGCGGGCCGTCCCTGGCGGGTCCTCCGACGAGCAGCAACGGCTGTGTGGGCGTACCACCCGTGACGGCGTGGGGACGTGTGGTTCCCGACGCGACCCACGTGGCCCGTCCGTGGACGCAGACCACTGAGGGAGCATCGGCACGGGAGCTCGCCACCCACGCCGGCGGCGTTGTGCCGCGCGCCGCGCACACTCGGTCGAGCGAGCCGACCTCGGCGACGGTCGGGGTGCGCAGTCCGATCGGCTCCGGTAGCTGCCTGCTGCGGAATACCAGCCACCCCAGCGCCCGCGACTGAGAGCCGAGGGCTTCGCACAACGGCCGGTATGCCACGCTGGCTCCGACGAAGTGCTGCCAGGCGGCGGGGGATAGGTCGCCGTCCGCCGAGTCGCACAGCTGGGCGGTCTGAGCGTTGCTGCGCAGTGGCATGATCACCGTCTCGGCCGTCAAGAGGGTGCTCGCTGCCAAGAGGTCGAATTTCGGCGCGGCGGCGATCACGTGTAGCGGTCCGAGGCGTTTAGTGCTGTCTTCGACCACCCCGGCTCGCCAATGCAGCGTCGAGGTCCCTGATCGGCGCCCCACAAGCAACTCGTCGGCCCCGATCTGAGCCGTATCGAGGACGGGTCCGTCGCCCAATGACAGCGGCGGACCGAGGCGTCCACCGGCTCGCAGCTGAAACGCCATGCCCGCGTCGAGCACCAGCGCTGCGCGTGAGTCGTCCATCACGGCAAGCTGGGCGGCTTCGGCCTCGCGGGTGAGCCCGAGGGTCGCGCGAGTGCCCGCCAGCGACCACGTGGCCCGCAGCGACCCGTCCTCGTCGTACCGCGCGACTCGGCCCCGGCCTCCGCTGGTCTCGATGCGGAAGATCCCCTCGTCGCTCAGCGTCAGCCCGAAAGCTTGCTTGTCGACCTGTCCACGCAGCAGCGCCTCCGCGTTCCAGCCTGAGGCCGTCGGGCTCAGGCGAACGAGCAGCCCGTTGTAGTACTCGACCAGCAGTCGTTCGCCGCCGCGTTCGAATGCGACGTCGAGTGGACCGAGGGTGGTGTAACGGCGCAGCTGCCGTCGGATGTCGATCGGGGTGTGGAGTGTCGTGTCGTACAGCAGCAGTTGGCGTCCTCTTGACCGAGCCGAGAGGACGGCGGCCAGATATCGGCCCGATCCGCTCAGCGACAATGTTTCGTTGAAGCGCCCGTCGCCCGCGGCCAGCTGCCAGCCGTCGGGCCAGGTCACCGCCCTGTCGAGGCGTCGGTCGTCCACCCCGAGGACAGCGGCACCGGTCGGGTAGGCAAGCGCCACGGCGTGCTCGGTCATCGCTACGCCGTTGACGAGTTGCTGCCCGTGGCCGAACTCGAGGGTGGCCGCGGGGTAGGTCTCCTCCGCGGTGCTGAGTTGCGTGACGCGCCCTCCTTGCGAGGCGTAGACGTACTGCGGGCCGACGGCTGCCGGGAGCGCGTGTCGCCTGTAGCTGTTCGCCGGCTTCACCTGCCTCCCCGCCACGTCGAACACCCTCAGAGAGCCGTCGGCGGTCTGAACGGGCACTTGATCGGCGTGCAACGGACCGATGCCCGTTGCTCGCGAATCGAGATGCAGGACCGTCGCAGGGCCACCAAGCGGACGCACGGCGATCGCTCCGTCACGCCTGACGCCCAGCTGAATGATCCGTCCGTGAGCGGTCTTTCCCGTGGCGAGCGTCTGTTTCACGAAGTCCTGGGGCGCCACTCGAGGCAGCGCCGGCGCGATCAGTCGTCCCTGACAGCTTCCGCTCGAGGGCTCCCAGCCGCCGAGTCGGATGATCTGCCCGCGGTCGAGCACGAGGCCGGGGTGACCTTGGTCGAGGGCGATGATCTGGATCGCGCTGCCCTTCGCCCGTGAGCCCGGGGGACGCCAGCGGCAGGTGCTCAGCTCGGTCGGAGTCGCGGCTGTGACGTCCCAGACCGTCAGGTCCGAGCCGGAGACCGTCAGCAGTCGCGTGCCCGACGGCGCGTAGCCGACGGCGGCGGTCGGCAGCGAGGTGAAGTTGTGGGCCGTGCCAATCGCCCGCAGCGCGCCTTCGGTGCTGAAGATGACCAGGGTCGCGCGGCGATCGGCCGCGGAGCGCAGCGGGTTCTGGAAAACGAAGGCAGCGAGGCCGCTGCCGGGCAGAGCAGCGCTGGCCCTGGGTATCGGCTGGAAGAGGCTCGAGATCCCGGGGGGCTGCACGAAGTTACCGAGCTGCCGGCCGCTGGAGGCCTCGACGAGCGTCAGGTGGCCGGACTCGGACCAGGCGATGATGCCTTGACCGTCATCGACGGCTACCAGCCCGTCCACCGGGCCCGCCAGCGGGAGCTCGAGCCTGTTGAGCACCCCGGGCTCGAGCGTTGACCCTTGGTTCAGCGCTCGCTCCGCGAGACCCTGATCGTGCGCTCCCTGGGCGAGCGAGGTGGCGGCGAGCAGGAGCTTGTCCTGCAGCTGGCGGTCGTCCCGCCCCACTGACGCGGCCTTTGACAGCAGCTCGTCGGCCACGCGGGCGAGCCGCTCGCGCTCGGTGCGCACAGCGCTGCGATGGTTCTGCACCGCCAGGACGGCCACAGTCAGCGCAGCCGCCAGCAGCAGGACGGCAGCGGCCGCGGTGACCCGCGAGACCCGCGCGCGCGTGAGCCTGACGGCGTCTTGCACGTCCGCGGCGAAGCGAACCCGCACGCCGGTGCGATTTCCATCGCGCCCGCCTTCGTGATCCTCGGAGGCCAGCACCACCAGCTTCAGTCCTGCCTCCGCGGCAGCGTCCAGCTTTTCCTCGCGGCCGACCACCGGGCTGAGCGAGGCGTCCGCGCGCACCCCGGCGGAGATCGCGGCGCGCGAACGAACGCCCAGCGCGCGCGCGAGCCTCCTCGTCTGTCCCCGGTGCAGGTGAGCGAGAGCCACGGCGAACGCGCCCCCGGCCGAGCCGCCGAACACGTGATCAATGGCGCGATCGCCGGTCCTCACCTCCCAGGTGACGGTGTGCGTCCGGACGGCGACGGCGCCCCAGGCGTGCGCCACGCTCGCGCGGAACGCGGGATCGCCGTAGAAGAGCGCCATCGAGGGGTGTGGATAGAGGCCCGGGGGGCCCTCGTCCAGGGCGCGAAGCCGCAGCGTCGCCACCTCGCCCTCGCTGCCGAGGCGCATCAGCACGGGCATCTCAACATCGAGACCCTGATCCGGAAAGGTCCCGTTTAGCCACAGTCCGAGCAGCTCGAGCCAGCCGACGCGCGCGCGTCCGTCCGCTGACAGCGGATCAAAGCCTCCGGGCAGCCGGTGCACTCCTGCGGCAACCGGGACTCGCCACAGCTCCCGGGCGGCCGGGACGGACCCACCCTCACGCACCGTCTGAAGCACCCGTCGCGTGTCCTCGGCGGCCGTGAAGGCCGGGAGCTCGACGTCACCGGGACTTCCCTTGCAGCCGAGCTCGAGCAGCGCCAGGCGCGTGCGCTCGAAGCCCGCGATCCTGCCATCGCCGGACAGCGCTTCGCGACACCGCGGGACTAGCCCCGTCTTCAGGTTGAAGGCGTCGCGGAAGTCGTCATCGAACCGGGGTAGCTCAGTCGCGCTCATGCTCGACCGGCTGCCGGGCCGCGAGGACCGACAACCAACTGACCTCCGGGGCGGCTGTTGACCACAAATCGCGCCACGAGCGGGCGCTCGCGCTGATCGAGGCCAGTATCGCTGGCGCGTCGCGTGGCCGCAGCTCGTCGAATCGCAGCGGTTCTCCAAGCTCGACGACGACCCGGTCGTGTTCGTACGGCACCCGCAGATAACCGAGCCGGCCGTCGGGCACGACCCCCGCTGCGAACAGCGCGAAGAGCAGCTGACTGGCATCCCCGTCGCGGAGCGCGAGCGGTGCCAGCGGCGGCCCGGTCTCGTCGGCGTCCACCACCCACAGCTCGAGGTGACGCTCGCCGAGCTGCGCTGAGAGCCGTCGCGAGCCGGTCTCGGAGGTCCACTCGGCGCTCGCCGGCTCCGCCGGCGAAGAGGCCGCAGCACGCTGAAACGCCCGGTCCACGCGCAGCGTGCTCACCGGCGCGAAGGACCGTGACCCGTGCGCCCGGCCCGCTGCCCGTAGCGCCATGCTCTGAGTGCCGGGCGCCGGCAGATCGGGCGACAGCGTGCGGCGGAACTGCATGGCGAGCCGCTCGAGCTCTTCGGCCGCCGCGCGAGCAAGCTCCCCCAGCGCCGGCGGGGCGTCGTCGAGCGGGATGCGCTCTCCCACCAGAGCGCGGACCGCCGCCTCGTACTCGGTAAGCCGCCCTGTCGCGCTGGCGGCGCTCAGTGACGCCCCCTCGGCCTCGCCGGCCAGGCGTCGCCTCCTCGCCCAGTCGCGGGCCTCGCTGCCGCTGGCGCGCTCCTCGAGTCGGCCCAGCGCGTCCACGGCCAGATCAGCGGTCTGAAGGACCGCTAGGTAGTCCTGCGCGTTCGGCGGCTGCTCTGTCGTACGGTCAGAAGGGCTCAAGCGTCCACCTCCCATGCGAGCTATCCAGCGAACCGGCGGGCACCCATAGCTGCTCCGCGCCACCCGGCAGGTAACCCAGTCTGTCACTCGAGCGCTGTGGTCCAACCGTGCCGCGCCAGGCCGCCAGTCGGTGCTCGAGCACCAGTGCCACCAGCCCGTGGTCGCCGTTCCAGTCGCTCGGCAGCGCGTAGTCGCGGCGCATGGTGTCCTCGTCGGCGGGTCGCTCAGGCATCCAGAACGAACCGTTCGGAAATGAGCCGTCGCCCACCGCGCGGTAGCAGCGTCGACCAGGCTCGAGCAGGACAGGCACGATGTCTCCGGAGAAGGTCAGCCGCATCGCCTCGGGCAGCTGCGGCCACGCTGCCGGGTCCTCGCCGGGCGGAAAGCCGGACAATTCCTGCCGGACCGGCGGCAGCAGTCCGGGCAGCGCGTGCCGCTCGCGGCGCGCGGAGGGTGGCTCGAGGAAAGGAAAGTCGCGAAGGGTCAAGCGCTGGCCGGGATCGCTCAACACCGTAGGGGTCATGCCGCCGGATGTCGCCGCTTGGAGCATCGGGCGCCTGCTGATCTCACTCGCACCTCGGGGGATTGAGCGCGATCACCCGAACGCGGCGGTACGGCTTCTGGAACGCATAGGTGATGCCGTCTACCCCCTGTATCTCATATACGCCGGGCAGCCCTTCGCCCGCGGAGAGAACTGGAGTCGCCGCTCGAACGTCCGCGGCGCTGCTGCGCCTCGTGATCCCTGGCGGCAGGCGGACCCGCGTCGGCAGAGCGCCATTCGTGTCGACCTCCCACCCGAGGAACCGCCCCGGCACCACCTTGCGCGTCGTGGCCCTGTTGCTGAACGACAGATCGAACGCTCCCCAGGACCACAGGACCTCCCCGTAGATGGCGCCCGGTCCGCCGAGTTCGCAGCCGCTGAACCGCTTGCCGTCGGGCTCACCCAGCGCCTTGGTGGCCGCCTCCTGCGCCACCCGCGCCGGCGCGTCCACGCGCGCGCCGGTGATCCCGATGCCGGTCAGCGCCAGCACACCTGCAGGTTGACTCGCGGGTCGGTCACTTGTACGCGTATGCCGCGAGGGGTCTCCGCTTCCCTGGCAGCCCATCGCGCCCGCTGTCACGATCAGCACGCCAACCCCGAGCAGCCACGCACGGCCCGCATTCCGCTCCTCGCTTTGCATCAGTTGAACGTATACACGGCTGGAAGCGTGCGAGGACATCTGCGCCGGCAATCTCGGTGTTCTGAACAGCTACCCGACCCGCCTGGCCGGCGCCGACTGGCGTGCCTGAGGTCAGTCACCGACGTCAGAGAACCGCGCGACGCGCTCGACCTGCGGCCGGCCGCAGGTGAGCGATAGCAGAGCTGTCCGTTCCCGTGCGAGCAGCGGGCGCGGACCAGGGCCCGCCGCTGCGCCGTCCTCCGGGCGAAAACCAGCACCCGACCCGACTCAACAGGCGACGATCAGATGAAACGGAAGGTCGGCTGGAGCACCGGCCGCGTCGTAGGTGTTGACGCGCACGCGGCCTCCGACATCCGTGACCGTCACGCGCCCGGGCGCGACCGCAGCACCGTCGACCCCTCCCAACGTGGCGTCGTACGCGCAGCTCGAGACACTCTCTGCGAAGCCAACTGTGTACTCACCTGAGCCACCGACCGTGTGCTCGCCGCTAGTTGCGTTTCCCCGGAGCAAGTCGCCGCCCGCAGCGACCACCGCGAAGAACTTCACGGCCGGGGCTCCGGCACGACCTCGTGGCCCACGCAAGGCGCGGCGGGTCTTCGAGCCGAAATCCACGATTCGCAGCGACCGGTTGCTGACGTGGCGCGAGTTCACCGCACCCGTCCGAATCTGCTTGGAACCGACGCTGTCGCGCGGCAACATGAAGGCCGCGTACGAAGTGCCGCCGAGTGCAAGCACGAGCGCAATGGTCGCTGCCACGTTCGCATAGGTCAGTCGCTGGTGAAGCCACCGAATCATCCGCGCCTCCTCAAGCTCGGGCTACGTGGAAGTACAGCATGCCCAGACGGCTGTCAGCCGCGAACCACGACCTTCACCTGCCGCGACAGGCCAGCGACGTACGGGTAGGTGGCTTCTCCAGGAACCCGGACCCGGAACGTATACGGGACTCGCCCGCGTGTACCGGTAAAGCGGTAGTCGTACTGCCAGTTCCCTTGCGGGTCTGTCCGGAACGTGGTGAACGTCTGCCAACGATGCCGGATCCGCACCTGAAGCTCGACCAGCTTCCCGGCGGTGGGGACGAACCCGCCCTTGAGGTGCCCGATGAAGTGCGCCGTTTGTCCATTCCGGAGGGCTCGGCGATTCACCGTTAGCTTCGAGAACGCCCTCACGCGCAAGGGCACGTCGGCCTCGGCCGCGCGAATGGTCGGTGTCCCGGCGTACGCGAAGCGCACTGCACGGCTGATGCCCGCCGGGGCACGGTAGTGGAAGCGGCCCTTTCTGGAGGTTCGTAAAGTCGCGACGGGAACCCACGTCACGCCGTCGGCGCCGAACTCGAGAACGAGGACATCGGATCCGGCTATCGGGTTGCCGTTGCCGCTGGTGAGGTGTCCTCCGAGTTCAACGTCCCTGCCGACGCGCGTCCGAGCAGTGGGCAGCAGCACCTCACGACGCTTGCCGTGCCGTCCACGAACCGTGCTGACTGCGCCGACTCGAAGTCGCGTGGGTAGCCGAAGCGGCAAGGTCAGCGTCGCATCGGTGCCGTCGGCGCGCGTAGCGGTGGCCGCGACGTTGCCAGCCTGGTCATTTGCCCAAGCGCGCAGCTGATAGACGCCTGCAGCCAGATTGGTGTCGTCGAGCGTCGCAATCAGACGGCCATCCGCCACCCGCGTATCGAGCGGTCGCCAGGCGGTGCCGTCGCTCTTCTTGATCTCAATGGTCCCGGAGGCAAGCCCCGAGAATTCGTCCGTCACCTGAACCGCG
Organism: Solirubrobacterales bacterium; assembly: GCA_038330145.1. GTDB lineage: Bacteria > Actinomycetota > Thermoleophilia > Solirubrobacterales > JBBDJG01 > JBBQNR01. The sequence continues at coordinate 3,143 of JBBQNR010000077.1, read as the reverse complement.
ATCTGAGTGGGATTGTCGGGGTCCTCAGGTAGGAAGGCCGCTTGCGGCGCCTCATCGTCAAAGCGGAGCCGAATAGCCTCCGGCGCGGTCCGCCGATCCGCGTTGCCTGCGCCGTCACGCAGCCACATGCGAAGCACCCATTCGCCCCTTCCGGGGACCGCGAGGCCATCGAGCGACGTGAGTGCGGTCGCATCGAGCGAGCCTGGCTGACATGCACCCCCGGACGCAGGGCACAGCTCGTATTCGGCACCCACGATCGGGGCTCCGCCGTCGGCCGCGGGGTTCCGCCAGGTCACGTTGAAAGAGTTAGTGCGGCTCCAGCGATCGCCTACGTCTGCGGCGAGCTGCTCAGCGGGGCCGGGCGCGGTGTTGTCAATGAGGACATCGCGATTGAGTTGTTCGATGTTGCCGCCGGCGTCGCGTACCTCGAAGGTCAAGGTGTGAGGGCCATCAGGTTTGATCGTGCTCGTGTCGACGACAAAATCGCCGCCTCCAGACGGACAGGGAGTCAGTTGGGTGAGGTCGCACGCGCTGCTCTGGCTGACCAGCGAGGCCTGTCCGTTCAAGATCCTGATCTGAGAGATTCCGCTGTTGTCGGACGCGCCCACATGCACGTCCTGCGTTCCGCTTTTCCATCCTTCGCTCAAGAGCGAGCCTGTCGGCTCGTCCAATGTCGGCTTGGAGTTGTCCTCAAGGGAAACGGTCGCTGAATAGAGCGTGGCCATCGCCTGAACCGATCCGCGCGACGAATCGCCGGTGGGCGAGGTCGGACACTTCGCTGCGACGCAGACCACCCCGATGTAGAGGGCGGAGCTCGGCGGGGTGCGGACGAAGCGATTCGTTGCCGTGGACTCGCACTCTCCGCCTCCGCGGTAGCAACCCTTGATCGGCTGGAGGTCGGCCGACAAGAAGGCCTGCCAGCTGGAATCGGCCCTGTAGAAGTAGTAGCCCGCCCGGATGCCAACGATCGACGTCCCGGCCGGCGCGTTGAAGACGAGCGCCGCGCCAGTGCCTCGCTTCACCGTCTTGCGAGCCGAACCCCGTGCGACAACGTTATGCGCGCTCAGACCCCGTCGCCGGCTCCCGTTGGACGGACAGGCGACGCTCGCGGCAACCGCTGCCCGACTCGAGAAGAGCCGCCAAGAGTTGTTGAGTCCTTCGGCGGCATCGCAGGCGCGCACCTTGTAGACGCCGGCGACCGACGATCCGGGCGTGATCGCGGTGACCAGTAGGGCGCTCATCCAGATCAGAAGAACACTGCCCCGAAATCGCGGTCGGACCATGGTAGTCATCCTCCGAAGAACTCCCCACCTCCGCCTCCGCTGCCAGAAGCGTGTCCGCTGGGCGAGGCGGGTCGGCTCGATGAGGACGGAGTCGCCGAGGGCGACGCCGAAGCAGAGCTAGCTGGGGCTCCGGTTCCAGCCACTTTCGGCGAAGCACCGAAGAACTCAGGCGGCGAGCTGTGGTGCTGCTGCGCCGTCGCGGTCGGGCCGGGTGCCTTTCCGGACGGAGCAGTCTTTGGGCCCGGTGGCGCGTGGCTCTGCTGATGCGGAGCAACCATCGGCGGAGCCGGCGAAGCGGCGGCCCTTGCTCGAGTCCGCGCGTGCTTGGGCCGTGGCTTCTGGGCAGCGGTCGCGGCCCTATGCGAATCGGAATGGGCGTGGAAGACTCCAAGCTGGTCGACGCACAGCGCACCACCGCCCGCGGCCGCGCTCACGCAAAGACCAACAGCGACCTTTGTGCCGAGCGCCACCCCGCCCGCGCCGGCAACGGCTTCCTCGGGCCCGGCGCTGGGCGTACTCCTGACGAGGTCGTGGACTGTGCGCTTGGCCGATCCGGGGACCGCGCGCATGTGGTCAATTACAGCCGTGAGCCGCTCAAGCGGATGTGCAGTCCCCATTACCGCAGGCGCCGGCAGGATGCTCGCGACGCTGCGCCCAAGGGCAGCACGCTCCCGACGGAACGCCAACAGACACGCCGGGCAGTGGGAAAGATGCGCACGGGCCTGCTCGAGCGTGGAGCCGGCCGCTTCGGCTCGGGCCAGCGACTCAACGGCTGGGCGGCGGCGACTGCACAGTCGCCCCGCGACGAGCAGGACAACAACCTGGTCGATCTTCCGCTGGGCACTGTAGAGCGCGCGAAGAACGTCCGACTCGCTGAGGCCGAGTTGCTTCGCCACCCGGCGTCGGCTCAGCTCATCGCCATTGACGAGGCGATAGACCGCGCGCTCCCGACCGTCGAGTTCGCTCAAGCAGTCATCGACGCACCTCTTGTCCGCGGCGGTGGTCGCGGCGTCCTCGACGGAGTCGCCGCGGCTGTCCCCCACCACCTCATCGAAGAACTCGCCCACTGGAACCTCGCGGCGTCGAGCCGCTTTCCAGAAGTCCCTGGCGCGGAATCCGAGGCCCGTCCACAGTGCTCGACGCAGGTGCTCTTTAGAGGCAAAGTCGCGCGACCAAAGGATCAGCGAGACGTCCTGGAACTGGTCCTCGCACTCTGCGGCACTCGCGCCGCGCCAGAGTTGACGGCGACCCATCTCCCTCAGGACCGCCGGACGCCACTCGTCGAGTAGCGCCGCGACGTCGTCCGGCGTGAACTGGTCCCCCTGCTCCGCAACTGTCTGTTGAGCCTCAACGGACAGCGCGCCATGCGTGACGGTGTCCATACCCCTTCTCGCCCTTCTACTACTCAGCGGCAACTACAGCGTTCCAAAGATTCCGGTTTTGGTCAAACCGGTAGGTATGAGAGCTAGCGCGAGGAGTTGGAGAAGAACTGATTCGGAAGCTCGACGGAAGGCGAACTACTAGGTCGAACGCATCGGAGTCGGGCGACAAGCCACGCAATCAGACCGCAGTCGACTCACGCGCTCGCGCGCGCGCCTCTCTCGTCGAGGAAAACCCGGATGCGCGCGACCTTGCCGTCGACGAGGTGAAACACATTGGCAACTGTCCGTTCTCCTTCGGCACCGTCGACCTTCCACGTCATGGCGACAAGAACAGCGCTGCCAACCGCCGTGACGCCATGCATCTCGACCCATCCGCCTCCGATCGCGTCGCTGACTTGCTTGAGGGCTCGAGCACCTCGGCCGCTCCTCGGGTGGTCCGTGCGCCGGGCATCTCCCGAGCGTCCTCGAGCGTGACGTC
>JBBQNR010000076.1:0-13635 GCA_038330145.1 Solirubrobacterales bacterium | reverse complement strand
CGACTTCACCTACGTCGACGACACCGTCGCCGGGCTGCTCGCCTTTGCCGCGTGGCCGGACGCGCCAGGTCGCACCGTGCAGCTCGGCACTGGCGTCGGCGTGACTGTGCACGAGCTCGTCGACGGCGTCGGGGAGTTGCTCGGCCGGTCGTTGCAGGTGGAGGTGGACCAGGCGAGGCTGCGTCCCGGGGCCAGCGAGGTGCTGCGCCTGATCAGCGACCCGACGGTTGCCCGCGAAACGCTCGGCTGGCAGCCGGCTGTGAGTCTTCCGGACGGGCTGCAGCGGACGATCACTTGGCTGGAGCGAAATGCTCCCGCCATCCCGGCTGCCAGATATTCGAAATGAGCAGCGGCGGGCTGCCCTCCCGCTGGCGCGTCCCGCTCACCGACGTGAGGCTCGACCGGAAGGCGATCGAGGCGGTCACATCGGTGCTCGAGAGCGGGTGGCTCTCGAGCGGACCGATCGTCGAGGACTTCGAGGCTGAATTCTCCGAGTACGTCGGAACCGAGCACGCCATTGCCTGTGCAAGCGGAACGGCCGCGATCGAGTTGTCATACGACGTCCTCGGCGTGCGTCCCGGCGACGAGATCATCATGCCGTCCCTGAACTTCGTCGCCGCTGCGAACCTTGCGGCGCGCCGAGGGGCGCGGCCCGTCTTCGCCGACGTCGTCGCCGAGAACGATCTCACCCTGGACCCCGAATCAATAGGGCCCCTTCTCAGTCCGCGTACCCGCGCCGTGATGACGATGCACTACGGCGGCCACCCGTGTCGCCCGGAGGTGTTCGACGTCGCCGCTGAGGCGGGCGTGCCGGTGATAGAGGATGCCGCCCACGCCCCGGGGGCCGAGACGCAGCGGGGCCGCTGCGGCAGCCTGGGTTCGGTCGGGTGCTTCAGCTTCTACGCGAACAAGAATCTGCCGCTCGGCGAGGGCGGCATGGTCACCACGAACGACGACACCCTGGCGGCGGGTGTCCGAAGCCTCCGTTCTCACGGGATGACCACGACCACGTGGCAGCGCCGACTGCAGCGACACGCCTCATATGACGTCGTCGCCCCCGGTGTGAACGCCCGGCTGGATGAGCCGCGGGCCGCGCTCGGACGGGTGCTGTTGCGCGAGCTCGATGCGGGCAATGCCAAGAGGGGAGAGGCGGTGGCGATGTACCACGAGCAATTGGCGGGAGTTCGAGGCGTACGGCCGGCTTTCTCGCATCGGCGGGGCCCCGAGCGCACCGCCCATCACCTCTTCGCGGTCGTCCTTGCCGCTGGCGTCGACCGCGATGGGGTAAGGGGTGCGCTGGCCGACGCCGGCGTCCAGACGAGCGTCCATTACCCGCCGATCCACCGGCTCAGCGCGTTCGCGGCCGAGAAGACCGCGGCGCTTCCGCATACCGACGCCGTGGCAGACCGGCTCGTCACGCTGCCGCTGCACCCCGGCCTTGGCGCGGACGACGTAGAGATCGTGGTCGACGCCCTGCGTGCAGCGCTCTGACCGGCTGCCTCAGACCCTCTAGGGAGCCTTCCGGAAGGCGTTGAAGACGGGCTTCGGCTTGCCGTCATAGGTCAGCAGACCGGTGGTCAGGCCATTGTCGATCGACGGGTCCTCGTCGATCAGGTTGAACCAGCCGAGCGACGCCACTTGGCTTGTGTGGTTGGCCACCTTGAACGCGCCCCTCAGCCACGCGGCCTGCTCCTTGCGGCTCACGGCGAAGTTGAATGCCCGGTTGGCGCGATCGGAGGACACGGTGAACTCTGAGAGCCACAGCTTCGGGCCGCGCTTCCGGAAACGGTGGAGCTTGCGGTAGCTGCGGTGCACGTCGCGGACGAGGCGGCGGATATCGCCCATGTCCCGCGCGCCGGGGTATGAGAGCGGCTGGTGGAGCGCCGGCCGCCGTCTGGAGAATGGGTTGTGGCCCCACATGTCGAGCGGCGGCGGCTTGCCATTCGGGAGGCGCAGATAGCGGACGAACCTGTCCGGGTACACGTCACCGAACGTGAACGTCATGCCGCCGATCACGACGTTCTTCTTGCTGACCCCCTTCAGGGCCTTGTACGCGGCCCTCAGCAGGAGGGCGTAGCGCCTCGGTCCCGTGGGGTCGTTCGCCGGGAGGGGCTGCCAGTTGAAGGCCCGGTTCACCTCGCCCCAGATCATCCAGTGGTGGACGGTCCGGAAATGTCGTGCTGCCGCAGTTGCGAATGCCGCGTAGTCCGAGTTGTTGGGGGCGTAGTTGCTCGGCTGGTCGCCGTTGGCCCACCCAGGGGAATCCTTGATCATGATCGCCGTCTTGATGCCATTGCGGCGGGCTTCGGCGATGAAGTCGTCCAGCTGGGAGGACCACTGGTAGGCCGGGTCGTTCGGGTCGGCGGGGTTCGCAGGCCGGGTCGGCGCGATCCGGCTCCACACGATCTGGTACTCGAAGTAGTCGACTCCGAGCTTCTTGTAGATCGGAATCGGGGAGCTCCCGTCGGGCATCGTGAGGAGCCCCCAGATCATCTTCGCGACGTGGTGGCGCTTCTTGGCCTTCTTCTTGGCCGCCGTCGCCGTCGTCGCATGGTGCTTGCCCGTCGTCGTTCGGCTCGCTTGCGCCGTGGGGACAGATGTCGCTGCGACCAGAGCCGCGAGTGAAACGACGACGCTCGTTAGTGCGATGCGCATCCGAACAGCCTACAAAGCTCCCCTGCCAACCGTGCCATCTCGGCATTCGGGCAGGAAATGGCGCCCCGCGGCGATCCGCCGCAGCTCCAGGCCGGTGTCGTCGAGCATGTAGTCGTAGCCGACCGGCTGCCAGATCTCGTCTGGGTCGATGCGCCGGTAGCGAGCCACACGGGCGGCCCGATCGCCCGGGTCCAGCATGCGGAGGTGATACAGCTCGAGGTCGGCGGTGGGCCAGTCGCCCGCTGGCACCGGCAGCGACGCCCAGAGGGCGTGTACGCGCTTCCTGTCGAAGATGTGGTCGCGGGAGGCCTTGAAGAGACATGCCTTGCGCTTGTCGCCCCAGAGGCCGTCCGCGCGGTAGGTGACCGGCTCGTTCCAGAGCTCCCGGAAGGGAAGCCACAGGGCGGTGTGGCCAGCAGCCTCGGCCCGGTCGATCTCGCGCTCCGCGGAATCGCGGAACCCGAGCTCAACCCGTTCGTCCGCGTCCAAGCCGAGCAGCCAGTCAGGATCGTGATCCCAGGCCGCCCGCGTCAGCGCTTCGTGGTTTCGCCCATCCTCGAGCTCCCCCTGAGCGCCCGGTTCGACGCGCAGCAGCTCGAGCACCAGCGGCTGGGCGGCCATGAACTCCGCCGACCCATCCGTGGACTGGTCGTCGAGCGCGATGATGCCATCCACCTGCGGCGCCACGTTCTCGATCAGCCCCGGCAGGAAGCGCATCTCGTCTCGAAAGGCGACCAGGGCGAGGAGCCGGCGCCGGGTTGCTTGGGGGCGGCGCCCCAGCCGAAATGACTTCAGCAGCGAGAGCGGAGCCACGCGGCCGCAGGATAACGGCGGTGTCGCGCGCTGTCGAAGCCGGCGCCCGCCAAGCGCGGCTACGGCTTCAGCTTGACGCTGCGCTTGCGCAGGATGGGCGCGCCGCCGTCCTTCGGGCTGAACGTGACCCTTAGCCGGAGCCGGATCGGATGCTTCCGCTTGAGGGCCTTCCTTATCCCGGCGTGCATCTTGAGCGCAACAGTCAGGCGCCCGGCGGAGCGGGCTTGGACGGTGGTGCGCCGGGCGTGGGGCCGGTTCGCGGCGTGAGCGTGATTCAGCGCGACGGCAACGCCCTTGGCGGTCACCTTCCCGGCGGCCGGCACGTGGATGATGAGCTTTGCGTTGCGGCCGCGTGAGATGCGGATCGCCCCGAGCTTGAAGATGCCGGTCTTCGTGGGCAGCAGGGTGATCGCCGTGGTCGGTGCGGGGGAAGAGACAGGCGCTGCGGGCCGCTGGATGGTCCAGCTGCGGGTCGCCGGAGACTGGTCTGTGCGGCCTCTGCGGTCGACGGCGCGCACAGCGAACTCGTGCGGCCCATCCGCCAGGCCGGCGTACGACCGCTGGTTGCTGCACGTGTCCCAGGCGCCGTTGTCGAGTTGGCACTGGAAGCTCGAGCCCAGGTCTGAGGACTGGGTGAAGGTCGCGTCTCCGGAGGCGAGCGTGCCCTGCGGCCCGCTGACGACCGATGTGTCCGGGTCGGAGATCGGCGCGAACGCAGCCGCGCGCAGGTCCGACCAATGACCCGCAGGGTCGTCGGAGCGCATCACGTCGTTGTAGCTGTACCAGAGCATTACGCGCGGGTCGCTGTTGGCCATCGCGATGTCGCGCATCTGTCGCATCTCGTCAGACGTAGGCCAGCGCGCCGTCTGCGGGGAGCTGAAGGGGTATTGGTTCCAGTTGAAGGCCTGCAGCACCACGGCGCTCTGCTTGCCTGCCGCGTCCGCCATGCCCTGTGCGTCTGCTGCGATGGGTGCGAGGCCCGCGGGCGTGTCTTTCGTGCCTATCGGGTAGTAATCGACGCCCACGAGATCGGCGATCGAGCTGTACGGCGCGAGGTTACTTGTCCCCTGCGCCTGGTTCGCGAATGCGATGTAGAGGTGCGGCCGGGCCGGATCGAGCGCCTTGACGCGGTCCCCGAGTGCGCGGATCGGGTCGCGGTTGCCCGGGTCGTTCTCGTCGCCGATGTAGTAGCCCCAGGTTGCCGGCTTGTCCTTCACGAGCCCGATCGCATACGTGATGAAGCCCGCGTTGTCGTTGCAGCCGCAAGTCGGGGCGAGGTACGAGTAGCTCTTCTTCAGGTCTGTCACGCCGTCCCGCCAAGCCTTGTAGTTCAGCGGGACGATCACCTGGATTCCCAGCTCGTTCGCGCGGTCGAGATAGGCCGTGACCTGACTCGCGCTGGCGTACCAAAGCGTGTAGTTGAGCACCGAATCGAAGCCTGCCTCCCGGATCTGAGCGAGGCGAGCGAGGCAGTTGGCCTCGCCGTTGATCGCGGGGCCGCACTGCTCGTAGACGCCCTGGGGGGGCAGCGAGCTGGCGTCGCTTGCCGCCGCAGTCCCAGGGAAGGTGATTGCGAAGGCCAGGCAGAGGGCCAGCAGAGGCAGTGAAAGTCTCGGTGACATCGAGGACTTTCATCGACGGATCGCCTCGGCCACGGCGCTAGCCCGGCCAGGTGTAGCCAGATGTCGTAGTACTCGGCGCTCAGGTGCTCAAGAACCGCCTCCATCGCCTAGCTGGGGCCGTCCGCCCGGCCGCCCCGATCGTCTCGAGTTCGCGGCTCTGCATCAACTCGTGTAAATACAACGCGTCCCGCTCGAGCTCCAACAGGCCGGCAGCTTGGCGCGCGACCTCTTCGCGGAAAGCGACAAGGCTCGGCGAGTCGCCCTCCCCTCGGGCCAGATCGGCGGCGATGTCGCGCGCGGTTGCCGCGTCGCGCTCCAGCCCTGTGAGCTCGCGTCCGACGTGGTCCAGCGCCGAGCGCAGACCGGCCACAAGCGGCTCGTAGCGCGCGGCGCCGCCGCGCAGATCCATCACCTCAGCGGACTTCTGGTCCAGCTGGCGCCGCAGATCCGCGTTGCGGTCGCTCTCCCGGCCCGCGTGAGCCGTCGCCGCGCCGACCTCTGTCGTCAGCTCGGAGACGCCCCGGCGGGCTGCTTCCTCCGCCTGTATTCGTGCCGAGCGCTCCTCTTCGACCCGAGCTCGCAGGAGCACGAGGCGGCGTTCTGCCTTTCGAACGACGAGATCGCGGCTCTCGGCCACCGGAGTGAGGGCCTCGATCTGAGCCTTCGCTCGCTCGAGCTCCTCGGCTAACGCCCTGTTCGCGCGCTCGTGTGTCCGGTGGTTCTCGATCGCCGCCGATCGCACCTCGGCGAGCTCACGGTCGAGTTCGTTTCTGTCCGCCTGCACCGAATCGAACCGATCGAGCTGATCGCCTCGCTCGACGGCGAGGCGCCGTAGCTCTTCTCGCAGCGCCTCGCCTGCCGTGTCGGTGCGATCGGGAGCCGCAGCGGCCGGGCGCGCGGACCCGCGCTCGGTGGGGTCAGGAAGCTTCAGCCTGCGCGACCCGGGAGCCTCGAGCAAGAAGCGGAGGCGGCGGCCGCTTATCAAGTCCACGGGCGCGGCATATGCGGCGGCGAACGATCCGCTGGCTGGAGATGAGCTGGCGCCGGGGAGTTGCTCGAGCGGTGTGCGCCGCCCGCGCCGAACCGCTACCAGCGACAACTCCGCCGGATCGCTCGCGACTCGATCGTTCCAGCGACCCGAAAGGCGCAGCAGCGTGGTGGACTCGGTCGCTTTCACGATCTCGAATACGTTGATCTCGATTTCCAGCTTGGCGGGCATGGGCTCTTTCAGCTCAGTGCCGGGAGCGAACGAAACGGCGCATCCGCCCTTGACTGGCGTCGGGCCTGCCGAAGCTGGCATCGAGAATCTCGGTGATGCTGTCCTCGCTCAGATCGGGATACGAGGCGGTCAGATACTCGTGCGTGTGCTCACGACTGCTTCCACTCAGGGACATGTTCATGGCGGCGAGTGACGGCGCGTCGGTCGCCTCGATGTCTTCTGAGTCGCTGGGGATCGAAGGGCCTTCGCCTGGAAGGTCCTCTTGCGCTGGCGGCGGGGGCCCGACCACCTCGTCAGGGCCCGCTGTAGACGACCCGGCGTTCCCGGCTCCCGATCGCCGGTCGGCCTCGCTCACGAGGCCGTCCAGTCGCCGGCGTAACGAGCTGATTCGCTCGACCATGCCTCCGACGAGCTGACTGAGTTCCTCGAGATCGCCGCGGGGTCTCCCGGCCCGGTCGTCATGGACAGACCCCGTGTCACTCGTCTCCTGCTGCATATGAGCCCCTTTCCTGCCAAGAATCTTCAACCACGTTATGTATCAGCACGTGCAAGCGTCGGGCGTGGCGCCATGTTGGCGCAACGGCCATCCATCGCGAGAGCGCTGAAGGGGAGTTGATTCGGTTAGCGATCTCCCACATCCCTTGCGAACCCCGTTTTCCTCTGATATTGCTACCAGTGATTCCGCTGGGCGGCCCACGGAGGGTGGCCGCTGCGGTAGGCGAGAACGCGTCGAGGCGCCGGAGGTCAGTTCACATGCAGAGGCTCATACTCGCGGCTGCGGTCGCCGCGGCCATCGCTCCATTCGCCGGCGCGCAAGCGGCTGCGGCCGCCTGTCCGGCGCCTACCACCGGCTATGCCGGCGCCGTGTCCAGCACTCCTGGGCTCGTCGGCTACTGGCGGCTCGGGGAGACCTCCGGCACGGTCGCGTGCGACGCCACGGGTCAGAGCGACGGTGAGTACCGCAATCCGGCCGGCTATACGCTCGGGGTCCCCGGCGCCATCAAGGGCGACCCGGACACGGCCGCGCGGTTTGACGGCAGCTCCGGTTACGTGAATGTTGGTGCACCGCCAGCGGGTGATCCGGTCCCCCTCAGCGTCGGGGACCACCTCTCGATCGAGGCCTGGGTGAAGCGAGACGACCCGACCAACGGCTGGCAGACGGTCGCGACGGGCTGGATGCCGGGCGCTTCGAGCCACGCTTCATGGGTCCTGATGTTCGACGGCCTGGATCGCCTCGTGCTGCGCCGGGCAGCCGACGGCAACGGCGATGGCGGCGTGCAGCTTGCCACCTCCACCACGTCCGTGTCCGATCACAACTGGCACTACATCGCGGCTACAAAGGATGGCTCCGAGAAGCACCTGTACATCGACGGGAAGGACGTGACAGGCCCCGTCGAGGACGGCGACATGCCGGACAGCACTGCGATGCTGATCGGGCGCGGCACGATTCACCGCGACCCCGAGAAGTACGAGTTCCCCGGGACGATCGACGAGCTAGCTGTATACAACCGGGCTGTAACGGCGGACGAGGTCGCGAACCACTACCTCGAGTCCGGCAACTCCCCGGGTCAGCCGCCGCGCTACCCGGAGGGTGTCAAGGCGATCTGGGGCACGCTGACGCTCGCCAACGGCCCGAATCCCGGGCAGTCGGCTTTCCCCACCTATAGGGATCTCGGCGTGAACGTGTTCCAGTACCAGCTGAGCTGGAAGGGCACGGCAACCACCCGGCCCGCCAACCCGACCGACCCGAACGATCCCGCATACAAGTGGCCACCGGGTGTCCAGACCGCGATCGACGGCGCCACGGCGAACGACATGAGCGTCGCGCTCCTGGTGCGTCAGTCGCCCGACTGGTCGCACCCAACACAGTTGGGGGACAGCAAAACCTACTCGAACAGCATCGCCCCGGACGACGCTCAGGACTACGCCGACTTCCTCACTGCCGCGCGGAAGAAGTACCCGGCGGTCAACCGCTGGATGATCTGGGGCGAGAGCAACCGGGAGGCCGTATGGAGCTCGAGCGTGCACAGATATGCGGACCTTCTGGACGCGGCATACGGGGCCCTGAAGGCGGATGTGCCCGCCGACCCTGGCGACAACCTGGCGGTGGGCGGGATGACGTTTACCTACGGGGACGCGGCGGACAGCTATCCCGTGTACTGGATTCGCGACATGACGTGCACGGCTGATTCGTGCGCCGGCAACCCGTCCAGCGACAGGCCGCGATTCGACGAGTGGGGCCACAACCCGTTCACCCATCGCTGTCCCGTCTACTCCGACACTCAGCTCGACCTCGGGGCGATCGACATGTCCGGCCTGCCGCAGCTTGAGCAGGTGCTCTACGGCGCCTTCGGCGAGTACAAGCCGCTCTGGCTGTCCGAGTTCAGCGTCTCCGCGGACAGGCCGAACCGCTCGTTCGATTTCTGGATCAGCCGCACCGCGCAGGCGTACTGGCTGGCCCGCGCCTTCAAGGTCGCGGGGCACGCGGGCACCGTGGCAGGTCTTGGTTGGTTCAACATCGAAGACGAGAACGCGCCGAACGGGCTCACACTCGGTCTCCTCGACACGAGCGGAAACCCGAAGCCCGACTACGCCGCGTACAAGGAAGCGTCGCTCAAGGACCTGGGTGATCCCGGTGCGTGCGGCTCAGAGGGTGATCCGCCCAGCTCGCCCAACCCGCCCAACCCGCAGACGCCAGACGCCGGGACGCCGAGCGTCGTGGTGCCGCCCGTTACAACGCCCGCTGGCGAGCAGCAGCCCCCGCCGGTCGTCACTCCAGGTGAGAAGCTGAAGATCTCGATCGCCTTCGGGCGGAAGATCAAGCTCGGCAAGCTCCTGAAGCGCCTGCGCTTCACGCTCAAGTCGAACAAGGCGGGGGTGGCGACGGCGAAGCTCCGGCTCGACAGGGCCACCACGCGACGGCTGCTCCGCCGGCACGCCCGCAAGGGGGCCCTCGTCGGGAAGCTGAAGAAGAAGGCGGTGCCGGCCGGCCGCAAGAAGCTCAGCATCCGCCCATCCCGAGCGATCAAGCGCAAGCTCCGCCACGCAAAGCGCAAGCTCCGCCACGCAAAGCGGGCCAAGCTCGTGCTGACCGTCAACGTGGTGGCCAGCGAGGGCGGCAAGGCGTCGAAGAAGGGGAAGGTGCGCCTGCGGCGATAGGGGCACGCGAGGTGCCCGAATCCAGCCTCTCGAGGCCGGCTGGGGAGAGGCGCAGGGGCGGCTCGGTATCGACCCCAGTCACGTCCTGAGCCGCGCGCCCTGCGATCGCTCTATGGAGAGATAGAGATCGATCAGCTTCCGCCGCTCACGGGACCACGAGAGCGCTAGCGCCGCCTGCTCGAGTCGGCTCGTCATCTCTGGATCCCGCCGGTCTCGGATCGCCTGCGCGATCGCGCGCGCCAAGGCCTCGGGATCGCCGCTGGGGGCGGTCCAGCCAATCCCGTGGCGCTCGATCAGCGCCCGCAGCTCGGGCAGATCGTTGCTGACGACGGGTACGCCGGCCGCAACGTACTCGAACACCTTGTTCGGCAGGGCGAGGCGGTGGTTCTCGCAGTTGGCTTCGAGCAGAGTGGTGCCGGCATCGGCCTGCCGAGTGTGAGCCAGCAGCTCCTCGGCCGGAACCGCGGGCACGAAATGCACCCTGGCCGCGACCCGGTGGTCGCCGGCGAGGCTGGCGAGCTTCTCGAGGTACGCCGGCTCCCCGCCTCCGAGGAACACGAGGTGCGCGGCGGGCAGGTGCCACAGAGCCGCGATCAGTGCCTCGCAGCCGCGATCGTGGGCAGCCGCGCCCTGGTGGAGGACGAGCGGCGCGCCGCCGATGGCGAGGACCGCCCGCAGGTCGATGGTCGGGGGCCCGTTCGCGTCCCGGTCCTCGGGTACGTTCATGAGCACGAGCGGCAGGCGATCGAGCGAGTACAAGACGCGCAACCGGCGCGCTATGCCATCCGAGACCGTGATCACCGCGTCGGACCGTCGGACGAGCAGTCTCTCGACGGCCCGGACGAGCAGCGTCCAGCCGCGCGTCCGATAGGGAACGCCGGTCGCGAGCTCGTGCGTGTCGTAAACAAGCGTCGCGCGGCACAGTCGCGCGACGACATACGCTGGCGCCAGCATGGCGACGTCGTGCGCGTGGACCACATCGGGGCGGGTGCGCCGCGCCGCTCGTATCACCGCCAGCCCGAAGAGCAGCCGGTACGCCTTGAGCGGGATGCGGCGCTTCGCCGCAGGCGCTGGCCGCACGGCGACGAGCCTGAATCCGTAACCGCCGGGGCGGGTCGACGGCACGGCCGCACCGAGCTGGATCACCGTGACCGAGTGACCGGCGCCGGCGAGTGCACGCGCCTCCCGCTGAACCCGGCTGTCGTGGGTTATCTCCCGATGGACGATCATCGTCACGTTCATGAGTCGATGATGGCTGAAGGGTTGACAGATTGGGTCGGGTGGCTACTGTGAAGGAGCACTGGGAGCGGCGAGCGGCATGATGCCGCTCGTTCCCGGACAGGGGTCGCAGCGCTGTGGGCGCCGCACGGATTTCAGCGAGACTGTCGCAGAAGGCGGATGCGGTGGCTCGTCGAAGCTGTGCTTGGCCGGCACAGCGTGCGCCAGTCAGACAACGCCACCGATCTTCGATACCGAGCCGCGAGAGGAATCGCCGGATGCCAGTACCGCTATTCGCCACGTCCCTTGAGCGATACCAGTCGCGGATCGCCGAGCGGCTGACCGCAGTCGCTGCGTCGGGCAAGTACATCCTCGGTCCCGAGGTGAGCGCCTTCGAGCGCGAGTTCGCGAACTATCTCGGAGTCGACCACTGCGTCGGAGTCGCCAACGGCACCGACGCCCTCACGCTCGCTCTGCGCGCAATGGGCGTTCGGCCGGGCGACGAGGTGATCATGCCGTCGTTCACCTTCTATGCGACGGCGGAGGCGGCTGTCAACGCAGGTGCAAAGCCCGTCTTCTGCGACATCGACCTCGAGACGCTCTGCGTGACCCGCGAGACGGTCGAGGCGTGTATCACGGAGCGGACCGTCGCGATCGTCCCCGTTCACCTGTTCGGGAAGATCGCGCCGATCGAGGAGCTCGAGCCGCTGGGGCTCCCGATCCTCGAGGACGCCGCCCAGGCCGCAGGCGCCGGTCGAGACGGGCGCATGGCGGGCGGGTTTGGTACGGCTGCGACGTTCTCGTTCTTCCCGTCGAAGAACCTCGGCTGCCTCGGCGACGGCGGGGCGGTCGTGACCGACGACGACGATCTCGCCGAGCGGATCCGCCGGCTGCGCTTCCATGGGTCGAGCGACAAGGTCACCTTCACGGATATCGGCTACAACTCGCGCCTGGACGAGATCCAGGCGGCGGTGCTCCGGGTCCTGCTTCCCGAGTTGGACAGCTGGAACGCCAGCCGCCGCCGCGTAGCGGCGTCCTATGCTGAGCACGGTCTGGGTGAGTTCCTCGAGACTCCCCCGCTCGCGGAGAACGGCGACCACGTGTACCACCTCTACGTCACTCGACATGCCCGACCGGAGGAGCTGATCTCGGCGCTGGAAGACCGCGGTGTCGCCGCGCGCGGCTACTACCGACGCCCCGTGCACCTACAGCCGGGCATGGCTGCGTATGGAGCCGAGTCGCTCGACCTGCCCGCGACGGCGGAGGCTGCGCGTGCGAACGTCGCCCTCCCCATGGGCCCCGAGCTGACAGACGAAGCCGTCGAGCAGGTCGTCAAGGCGTGCGCGGAGGCCCTGGGCTGACATGCGAATAGCGACGATCGTCGGAAACAGACCGCAATTCGTAAAGGCGGCGGCAGTATCCCGCTCGCTCCGGACCGAGCACGAGGAGGTGCTCGTTCACACGGGCCAGCACTACGACGATGAGCTCTCAGCGATCTTCTTCGAGGAGCTCGGCATCCCGGAGCCGCAGATACAGCTCGGCGGCTATACGGGCTCGAACACGGCCCAGACGGCGCGGATGCTCGGCTCCCTCGAGCAGGTCCTCCGCGAGGTCGAGCCCCGGCTGGTCCTGGTCTACGGCGACACGAACTCGACATTGGCCGGCGCGCTCGCGGCGGCACAGCTGCGGATCCCCCTCGCCCACGTCGAGTCCGGCATGCGCTCCTTCGATCGAGCCATGCCCGAGGAGCTGAGCCGCGTGCTGACGGACCACGCGAGCGACCTTCTCCTCTGCTCCACCCACCAAGCGGTGGAGAATCTGCGCCGCGAGGGCATCGAGGCGGGAGTCCATCTCGTGGGGGACGTGATGGCGGATGTGTCGCTCACGTTCGCCCCGATCGCGGATCGGCGCTCGACCATGCTCGGGGAGCTCGATCTCGAGTCGGGCGGCTTCGTGCTGGCGACCGCCCACCGCGCCGGCAACGTCGACAACCCGGACAACCTCGAGCGACTCCTCCGGATCTTCGAGAGCGTTCCTGAGCGACTGGTCCTGTCCCTCCATCCGCGGACCCGGTCGAGGCTCGAGGCGGCTAGGAAGCTCGAGCGCCTGACCGAGGCGCCCAACGTCCTCGTCACCCCGCCGCTCGGCTATCTCGACTTCCTGGCTCTGGCGCGGCACGCCCGCCGCATCCTCACTGATTCCGGCGGCGTGCAGAAGGAGGCGTACGTGCTTGGTACGCCGTGCATCACCCTTAGAGATCGCACGGAGTGGGTCGAGACCGTCGACACGGGCTGGAACACGCTGGTTGGGCTCGATGCGGACGCGGCGCTCGCTGCACTTCAGACCGAGCTACCTGAGGGACCTCGGCCCGATCTATATGGAAACGGCGCCGCCGCAGCACGGATCCTGGCCGTCATCTCGGCGGCGGCCGAGGACGAGACTTTCGGAAGGCCGGTGACGGGCAATCCGCCGGTTGCGACCATGACCGTAGAGAGGATCGAAGGATGAATGAGCGACTGAACGTCGGTGTGGTTGGACTCGGGTATTGGGGACCGAATCTCGCGCGTAACTTCGAGCGTCTCCCTGAGTCGAACCTCGCCTGGATCTGCGATGGGTCGGATGAGGCGCGGGAACGATGCGTACCGCAGTTCCCCTCAGCCGCCAGCACGCCGGACCTCGACGAGATGCTCGCCGATCCAGCCCTCGACGCGGTCTGTGTGGCAACTCACGTGCCGTCTCACGCTGTGGTTGCTCGCCGTGTTCTCGAGGCAGGCAAGCACTGTTTCGTCGAGAAGCCGCTCGCACAGTCCGTGGACGAGGCCGAGGAGATCGTCGAGGCGGCTCGCGCGGCCGACCGCACGCTCATGGTCGGGCACCTGCTCGAGTACCACCCGGGACTTGACAAGCTCAAGGAGATCGCGGACAGCGGCGACCTCGGGGACATCCACT
>JBBQNR010000075.1:0-13702 GCA_038330145.1 Solirubrobacterales bacterium | reverse complement strand
GTTCTTCACGCGCATCCCTGGCAGCCGCTTCGCTGCGCCGAACCTCGCCGAGGCCCTGACCCCCTCGGAGTACGACCGCACGTTGCTCTCAGGTAATCGCGAGCTGGGCATCGCACTCGCCACACGCCGACCACAGTTCGCCCGTTCCCAACGCGCACAAGCGGCTCGCTGGGAGGAGCGCGACCTAACGGTCTATGACGGTGTGATGAGCGACAACGCGAGCGACGCCCTCGCCGACCGCGTCAGCCTGGACCACCGCTCCGCTTCGGGCCTGGGCAGCTACGCAGAGTGCCCATACCGCTATTTCCTCTCGAACGTGCTCGACCTCGAGCCCGCCGAGGAGCCCGATCGCGTAGAGCGGCTCGATGCGCTCAATAAAGGAACACTCGTTCACAGAGTGCTTGAGCGTTTTCTGACCGAATGTGAGAAGGCGAAAACGCCCCCGAGCTTGGAGTGGCGTGACGAGCAGATGTCACGCCTGTTGGAGATCGCCGACGAGGAGTGCGATGGTTGGGAGAGCCGTGGCCTCACGGGATTGCCGGTGATCTGGCACTTCGATCGCCGCACAATCACCGATGACCTGGTTTTCTGGTACGACCACGAGCTCGCCGAAGAGCGCGGCTTCGATCGCGGCGAGTTCGAGCTGTCGTTCGGCATGGGCGAGAACGGCGGCGAGAGCGAGCTGTCGATTCCCGAGACGCTCGAATTCGATGCGAACGGGATCCGGCTCCAATTCCGCGGCTATATCGACCGCGTCAACTGGCGCGAGGACAAGTCGTCCTTTCGCGTGATCGACTACAAGACTGGCCGCAACTGGGACAAGAAGGAGGGAGCGTTGATCGGCGGGCGCGCGCTGCAGCTCCCGATCTATCTGCTCGCGGCAAGCCGCGCGCTCGACATTCCCTGGGAGCGCGGCGAGGCGCACTACTTCCACATCACGACCAAGGGCGGCTTCGAGCGGGTCAGCTTCAGCGGCAGGAACCTCGCTGATCGCTACGCCGACTTCGAAAAGCTCCTGCACGACTTCGCCGACGCGATCGGCAGCGGCGACTTTCATCCCGTCCCCGGCGACAAGCGCGATAACTGCAAGTACTGCGACTTCCGCGACCTTTGCGACGCGCGCGTCGAGATCATCGCCGACCGCAAGTCGCAGGACCCGCGGGCGCTGTCGTTCGAGGAACTGACGGAGATCGAGTAGATGTCCCGCCCGACCACGACAGATCGCCCCCTGCCAGTCGACCAGGGCATCCGCGACGAGATCAGGACCAGCCTCGACGAGAACCTCTGCGTCGAGGCCGCCGCCGGCACCGGCAAGACGAGCGTGCTGGTCGACCGCATCGTCGAGGTCCTCCGCCAGGGCCGAGCCTCGATCGACGAGATCGCGGTCATCACCTTCACCGAGAAGGCGGCCGCCGAGTTGGCCGCTCGCGTCCGCGACGGCCTCGAGCAGGCGCTGGCCGAGGCGGAGCGCGCTGGGGAGGAGACGCGGAAACTCCAGGAAGCGATCCTTGGACTTC
The DNA here is from genome assembly GCA_038330145.1 of Solirubrobacterales bacterium. GTDB lineage: Bacteria > Actinomycetota > Thermoleophilia > Solirubrobacterales > JBBDJG01 > JBBQNR01. Next base: position 12,185 of record JBBQNR010000075.1, on the reverse strand, counting down.
ACCGCGCCCGGATCGAGACGATCCACGCGTTTGCGGCCAACATCCTGCGCGAGCGGCCGGTCGAGGCACGGCTCGACCCTGGCTTCGAGGTGCTCGACAGCCTCGCTGCAAGGCTTCATTTCGACGAAGCCTACGAGCAGTGGATTCATGAGCTGTATGGGGCAGAGAGCGGAGAGGGGGAGCCCCTCAGGCGCGCCCTCAACCGCGGGTTCGACTTGAAGCAGGTGCGCGAGGCAGCGGAGATCGTGCACCGCTACCGCGACGTGTTGCCGCTCGCGCCTTTCCCGGCGGTCGCCGTGCCGGATGTCGAGCTATTCGCCCAGCAGGTGGCGGATTGGTGCGCGGAGCTGAAGGGATTCCAGGCTTGCTGCGTGGACGACGAGGACGGAGGCTACCTCCAGATCCCGGCGATCCTCCAGTTCTGCAATGAGCTCGAGGAGGCCGGTGGCGACCGCGAGCGGCTCGAGCGGCTGGTTCTGACGAGGGCACCCGCTTCGAAGCAGAAGGGCTCGCAGGGGAGCTTCGACGACGCCGAGGACTGCCGGCGGATGAAGGCGATCTTCAAGGAGCTGTCGGTGGGGCTCGAGCAGATACAGGGCCCGCTTCGCTCCCAGGCGCTGGCCGAATTCCTGCCGCTCGTTGAGGGATTCGTCTCCGGCTACGAGAAGCGCCGTCGCGCAGAGGGCAGAGCTGACTTCGACGACCTTCTGCTCTGGTCGCGTGAGCTGTTGCGCGACGACCTCGGGGTTCGCGGCTACTTTCAGGAGCGCTTCAAGTGCGTGCTCGTGGACGAGTTCCAGGACACGGACCCCGTTCAGGTCGAGCTGATCTTCTACATCTGCAGCGAGAGTGGAGCGGACGGCGTCGGGCCGGCCGACTGGCAGGAGCTTGCGCTGCGCCCAGGCGCGCTGTTCGTGGTCGGCGACCCGAAGCAATCGATCTACCGCTTCCGCGGTGCTGATATAGGCATCTACGATCAGGTCAAGAACGGAGCACTTGTGCGCGGTGTACGGGAGCTCGAGCAGAACTTCCGCTCGGTCGAGGGCATCACCGCCTGGGTGAACCGGGTGTTCGACCGCATCCTTGTCGAGGAGCTCGGCGTTCAGCCGCGCAACATCCACCTTGTAGCGACGACGACCGACTTGCCTGCGGACCGCTCAGCGGTGATGGTGCTGCACGGCGAGGAGACCGTAACGAGCCAGGAGAAGCTTCGGATGGCCGAGGCGCAAGCGCTCGCAGCTCTGATCAAGCGTGCAGTGGAGGTGGAGAAGTGGCACGTGCGCGACCCGCGAAGCGGCGAGGTGCGCGACGCTCGCTTCGGCGACGTGGCAGTGATTGTCCCCTGGCGGACGGAGATTCAGCTCTACGAGGACGCCTTCGAGCAGGCGAGACTGCCGTACCGGCACGAAGGAAACCGCAGCTTCTTCCAGCGCCAGGAGGTGAAGGAGCTGGCGGCGTGCCTTCACGCAGTGGACGACCCGACCAACGAGATCGAGGTCGTGACGGCGCTTCGCTCGAGCGCGTTCGCATGCTCGGATGAGGAGCTCTTCCTGTTCAAGACCGCCGGCGGGCGCTTCGACTACCGCCGCGAGTCACCGGAGGGGCACGAGGCCGTGGCGGAGGCGCTAGCCGTGCTGCACGAGCTGTACCAAGAGCGGCGGAAGCTCTCACTATCCGAGCTGGTTCACAGGCTGCTCCAGCGCACGCGCCTGGTCGAGTTCGCGCTCACGACACCGCTCGGCGACCAAGCAGCGGGAAACCTGCTGAAGGTGGTCGACCAGGCGCGCGCGTTCGCCGGTGCCGAAGGCGGCGGAGTGCGCCGATTTGCCCGCTGGCTCGCGACAGGGCGTGACCCCGAGACCGAGGAGGCAGAGGCAAGCGTCGTCGAGGAGACAGACGACGTCGTGCGCCTGCTGACGATCCACCGCGCCAAGGGTCTCGAGTTCCCGATCGTGGCGCTGGCGAACTCGAACTCGAGGCCTTCGTACAACAGGAACGCTTTCCCCGACCGCTCGGAGCATCGCCTCCATATCCCGATCCAGGGCGGATTCAAAACGCCCGGCTTCGAAGACGCTTGGCCCGCGGAGCGCCACCAGATCGAGGCCGAGCGCCAGCGGATGCTCTACGTGGCGTCGACTAGGGCCCGCGACCACCTGATCATCCCGGTGGTGGAGAAGGAGAAGGGCGGGGTGCAGGGCATGATCAAGGAGTTGCTGCCCGATCTGCCTGAGTGGGATGAGGAGAAGGCGGGGACGGGCGTGGATGGGGTCTACGTTTACGATCGGCGGTTGCTGGCTGTCTCTGGGGCTGGAGCCAACGGCAGGGTTTCTCCCGCATCCGAGATGGAGGTGAACGCGGCGCTGAAGGCGCGCACGGAATGGATCGCGAACCGAGATGCGGTGTTCGCTGGCGCCAGCCGCGAGTTGAGCATCGTGACGGCCAGCAGCCTCGAGCAGTGGGAGCGGCCGTCCGCCGAACGTTCCGACGAGTTAGAAGGAGTGCGGTTGCCGCGGGGCGAGGCCACCGCCGTCGGCGACGCTCTCCACCGAGTGATGGAGCTGGTTGACCTGCCCGCCGCGAAGAACCTCGAGTCGCTTGCTGAGGCAATGTCCTTGGAGGCCGGTGTTCCGGACCACCTCGACGAAGTGATTGAAATGGCCCGCAACTGCCTAGCTAGTCCTACCGTCCAGAGGGCAATCGCCAGCGGTTCTTACTACCGCGAAGTTCCTTTCACGATCCCCGCGGACGACGGTGGCTTGGCTGTGGGCCGCATCGACCTGCTCTTCGAAGACGCCGACGAACTGCGGCTCGTGGACTACAAGACCGATCGTGTCACCGAGGCTGATTTGAAAAATCACGTTGAGATTTACGGAGAACAAGGGAGCGCCTACGCTATTGGCGCCAATAGATCGACGGGGCTAGCAGTCGGCGAGGTCGTGTTCGTATTCGCGCGACTTGGAATCGAGATCAATGTCGGAAGCAGAACTACCTCCGGACCGCGAAATGCAGAGGGGTGATGGACCGTTCTGACACAGTGGTCGCAGCTTTCGGAAAGGGTCGTCTACCGGGTGAGCGACCGACCCGCGCGATCGGCGGGGCCTCACGCTAGGATCGGCAACCCGGAGGACGAGAAAATGGCTGCCCTCAAACCGATAACCGACACCTGCGCCCCACGCGAAGACGTGCGCGCAGGTCAACTCACCGACGCCCACTTCGCGGCCCAACTTGACCAGATCGTCCGCGACCCGGATGCCTACCCCGAATATGGCGAACCTGAGCGATTCTTCGAGCTGACCTATCCGACCAGCGGCCTGAAGCGGCTGCTCACGCGCGTCTTCGGGCGCCTCGCTGGCGCCAAGGTCGAGGGTGCAGAGCATGGCGTTGTTCGCTCCGAGACTAGCTTCGGCGGAGGTAAGACGCACGGCCTGATCGCGGTCTACCACCTCGCCAGGGGAGCTCGTCCCTCGAACGTAGCCGAGTTTGTCGATCCTTTGCTCCTTCCTCGCGAATGCCAGATCGCCGCGGTGGTCGGCGACGCCCTCGACCCAGTCGCCGGCGTCGAGACAAATGGGCTTAAGACCCACACGATCTGGGGAGAAATAGCCGCTCAAGTAGGCCCGCACGCGTATGCCGAGATCCGCGAGAATGACGAACAGCGCACCGCCCCTGGGACGGCGACTTGGCGGAAAGCGTTCGACGGTCGTCCAACCATCGTTGTCATCGACGAGCTCGCTGCCTATCTCCGCGTGCTCGTCTCATCCGGCAACGCCGATGTGCGCCGGATGGCTGAGGCGGTTCCAGCCTTCCTCAAGAGCCTCTTCGAACTAGCGGCTGCAGACCCGAACCTCACGGTTGTGATCACGCTCGCCACTGCCCAGAACGCTTTCGGCAGGGAGACCAGTGACCTCGAACAGGTAATGGACGAGACGCAGGGTGCGATCCGCGCGAGAGTCGAGGAAACCCAGAGCGTCACCACTCGGGTTGGGTCGATCGTCAAGCCGGCCGAGGACGAGGAGATCGGCGAGATTCTCAAACGGCGCCTGTTTGAGTCGATCGATTCTGGCGCCGCAGGTAAAGCCGGCGATGCATACGCGTCCCTCTACCAGGGGCTTCTAGGCCGCGGCGAGCAGCTCTCTGGCGGAGCAGACCATCCTGTGACCTACGGCGAGCAGCTCACTCGCACCTACCCTTTCCACCCCGAGCTGATTCGCGTCCTCGACAAACGCCTCGGCTCGATTCCAGACTTCCAGCGTGCCCGGGGATCCCTACGGCTGCTGGCTGAGGTGATCGCCTCGATCTACTCCGGCGACACTTCACCTCCCGAGGTGATCAATCTCGCGGACATCGACATCGCGACGGCCGATATCCGCACCGCGCTGACCAGCGGCCTCGGCCGTGCCGAGTTCGACCAGGTCGCCGTCGCCGACTTTGCCTCGCCAAGCTCCCATGCGGACGCAGTGGACTCGACTCGGTTCGCCGGTCGGCGTCCGTACGCGACTCGCGCTGCCCGGACGGTGTTCTTGCACTCCCTGGAGCTGACCTCCCAGGCGGGCGCTGGCCACAACGACTGGGTGCTCGGGACGCTCGCAACTGGCGATGAGCCAAGCGTGCTGGGGGAGGCGCTCGCCGAGCTCGCCAAGTCGGCCTGGCATCTCACCGAAGAGAGCGGTGGGCGCTGGCGCTTCGTCAGCGAGGAGCAGCCAGCGAAGATCGTCGACTCCGAAGCGCGCAACGTTCCCAATACCGCCATCGCGGCGGAGACCGAGGATCTGATCGAGCGGATATTCGCCAGCGACGCTGGTGTCCAGACTGTCCACTTCCCGAACACGGTCGGCGAGGTCCCAGACGACCCGAAGCTTCAGCTCGTGGTGATGCACCACGATGAGTTGACCGTCACCGCGACCGACTCAACGCCCCCACCCAGCCGCTTGATCGACATGCTGGGGAAGGCAGGAGCGGCCGAGGGGATCCGTACCAATCGCAACGGCCTTTGCTTTCTCGTCGCTGACGCGGACAACCGCGAGTCCATGCGTGAGCGGGTTCGTCGCACGATCGCGGTCGAGAAGATCGTCGACGATTCCACGCGCATGGCAGGCTTCGCCGAGCCCGTCCGCAAGAAGCTCCAAAGCCTCGCCAACTCGGCCAAGCTTGAGACCCGAATCGCGGTCACCCGCTGCTACAAGCACCTCTACTACCCGAAGACTGACAAGGCCAACGGCAACCTCCGCCACGTTGAGCTGTCGCCGGCCTCCCAGGGGGACGTCGGCCACGCCGCCCACACACGCAAAGTGGTCGAAACGCTTCGTGAAGAAGGGAAGGTCCGTGCGACGCCAATCGCGACCAACTTCCTGCGTGACAAGGCATGGCCGGCAGGCGATGAGTCCCTATCGACGAAGGACGTCGCCGGCTGGTTCTGGCGCGACCACTCGGCACCGATCCTCCTCGACCCAACTCTTCTTAGGGATGCAATCCGCGACGGGGTCAAGAACGGTGAGTGGGTGCTCTATGACACCCAAGCTGAGCGTGCGCACACCGCTAGCGACCCGCCCCCGCCGATCGAGATCTCCAGCGAGCAATTGCTGTACACACCCGAGGCGGCCGAGCGAGATGGAATCGCTGGCCGCGATCCGCGGCTCGAGGACGTGGTCGGGGCTCTCTCCAGCGGCCCCTCGCTCGCGGGAGCCGATCTAAGGAAGACGCTCGAGGAGGTGACCAACCGCGAGCCGCGGAAGGGTCAGGTGACCGAGCTTCTGGCTCGCGCCGCTGAAGGAGGCGAGCTCGCGAAGACCGTGGTGGTAATCGGCAAAGCCGAGCCCGGGACCAAAGCCGCGACACCGTCTGAGATTCGCAAGGCCCCCCTCGATGCAATGACGGTCTTGGCTCCCGAGGAGGCGCAACGCCTCTCAATCGTCCCACCGGACCGCCCAGTCCAGATCAAGGCGGCAGAAGCTCAAGGATCCGCCGGAGTTGCCTTCCAAGGGATCGTGGACAAAGTGGCTGACTCGCCGGCGAAGGGTGTCAAGCTCCTGTCGGTCGAGGCGAAGGCGGACCCAGGCGAGGGAACGCGGGACATCGCGCTGCTTGGCAAGGCGATTTCCCAGCTTCCCCGCCACGACATCACGGCGGAGATCAACGTCGAGCTCGACCTCGACGGCCTAAAGCCTGGAATTGAGATCAGCCTCCGCGGTTCCGCTTCGTCCTACCAGAAAATCGAAGAGGCGTTGCTGAACCTAGGCAAGAAAGCGACGGACTTTCAAGGCACGCTCCGACTCGACATCGACTTCGAAAAGGTGGGTGGAACCGGCACACCCGAGTTCGAGCAAGTGCGTAAGGTCATCACAGATCTCTCGCCCGGCGGGATCAGACTGAAGGCGGTTCTGGAGTGACACCACTCGCACCCGACACGCATCGCCCGCTTGCATTCGAGCTGCAGGTCATCGCCGCCCGCGACACAGAGCAGTTCGGCGTCGAGCTTGCGGAGGTTGGCTCCTCGAATGGGCAGCCGGAATTGCGCGTCAAGCTGGGCCAAAGGGCAACTGCGCGGGTCATTTCCAGTGTACTTGCCGCTCTTCGCGAGTCCAAGCTAAAGCCAGCGCAGCTTTCACCGATCCGCAAGAAGCCGCTCAAGCTATCGGAGTCAGCAGGGGTGCGTCTGGCACTTGTGATTCTCGGAACAGCGCCGCTCTCGCGGCGAGCCCGAATAGCTGAGGTCGAGGAGGGCGTTGCCGCCATGAGCACCGAGGAGGCCTACTACTGGTACGCCAAGTGCACAGACCGCGAGGCGCCACGATCGCGGCGGGCCCTGCGGCTCCTTCTGTCGGATGAGTAGGACTGAGCGCCCGCGGGTGCTCATCGAAGACTGGCTGCCGACCGTGGAACTCGGTATCGAGAGCCGGCGGGAGCGCGCTGCCGCTAGTGCCCTTCCACCGCTGAGCTTCCTGCACGTTTGGTGGGCTCGACGACCCCTCGTCGCCTCGGCCGGGACAGTCCTCGCCAGTCTGATGCCGGCTTGGGCGCCCGCTCTTGCCGCGGATTTTCCTGAAGCGCCCGAGATGAAAAGTGAGGAAGCGTACCGCCAATGGTTCCTGCATCTTTGCGGGATCCTGGGCGATCCGGTGGAAGCGAGGAAGCGCCTTGACTTCGCCAACGCCAATGACATCAAGCTGAAGGACAACGGGTACGGCTACAAACAGGCCTATAAGAACTCACCCAGCTCGGCAGACCTAGACCTGCTGCAGCGCGTGCTCAGGCGCGTATGGGGCGCTACACCGACGATTTGCGACCCGACCGCGGGCGGCGGTTCGATCCCATACGAGGCAACGCGATACGCGTTGCCGACAATCGCCAACGACCTCAATCCGGTTGCTGCTGGCGTCCTCCGGGCCGGCGTGGAGATACCAGCACAGCATGGCGTCGGGCTCACAGCGGAGATCCGGGAGTGGGGGGCGAGGCTCTGCGAACGGATCAGTGAGCGACTTGTACCTTACTTCCGATTGGAAGCGTCAGACGAACGAGTCGTCGCCTACATCTTTGTCCGCACGATCACCTGCCCGCGCACCGGCAAGCAATTGCCGCTGGCGCCGAACTGGTGGTTACGGCGGGGGGGGAAGCCGGTTGCAGCGCGGCTCGTGACCGAGCGTGACGGGTCAGTGCTGGACCGACCTGAGTTCGAGATTGTCGAGGGCAAGGCGATCGACTTCAATCCGGACGAAGGCACGGTGGCCCGGGGCGACGCCGTTTCACCCTGGGACGGCTTGGCGGTCGACGGGGACTACATCAAGGCCGAGGCTCAGGCGGGACGCATGGGATCGCTGCTCTATGGCGTGGCGGTTCGTACTGGCAAGGGGCGCGGGCTTCGCGCTCCGACTGACACTGACTGCGGCGCACTGGTCGCCACGGAGGCTGAGCTGGAGCGCCTGCTTCCCGGTTGGGAGGCCGATGATGTGCTTCCAACAGAGGAGATTCCCGACGGTAATAAGACATCCGAACTACTCCGGTACGGAATGTTGCGGTGGCGCGACATGTTCTCCCCCCGCCAGCTCCTGGTTCACGGTATTTTTGTCGAGGAGTTCCGCAAACTTGTGCCCGAGGTCCGGGCTGCGCTGGGGCGTGACCGAGGGGACGCGATTTTAACCCTACTTGCATTTTTGCAGGGAAAAGGCGTCAATTGGAACGCGCGCCTGTCCAGCTGGAACGTAAACGCTGAGGGTATGCGCAGTGTGTTCGATCGACACGACTTCGCGTTCAAGTGGACGTATGCCGAGTTCGACGGTACGGAAATGTATCCGTGGTGCCTTGAGCAGATCGTCGACGCGTATGCGGGCATCGCGAATCTGCTCGAACCATCCGACGTTGATTCACTCGCCGTGGTCAGCCGCAACGGTCGTCCGGCTCCTACCGTCCTAGTCGGTAACGGCGCTGATCTCAGTGAGGTCAATTCCGGCTCCGTCGAGCTGGTCTGCATCGACCCGCCCTACTACGACAACGTCATGTACGCCGAGCTGGCCGACTTCCTCTATGTCTGGGAGAAGCGAACGTTAAAACCAGTTCACCCTGACCTCTTCGGGGCTGAGCTGACGGATAAGCAGGGCGAGGCGGTTGCGAACTCGGCGCGGTTTGCAGAGTTCGGGCGCCGCCGCAAGGAGCTTGCCAACGCTGACTACCAGGCGAAAATGGCGGCAATCTTTGCCGAGTGCTCGCGGATCCTGCGGGACGACGGAGTTCTGACCGTGATGTTCACTCACAAGCGTGCCGAAGCGTGGGACACACTTGGCACCGCCCTGATGGAGGCCGGTTTCACCATCGAGACGTCATGGCCAGTAAATACCGAACGGGAGCACAGTCTCCATCAGGCTAAAAAGAACGCGGCGGCCTCAACGATCATGCTCGTCTGTCGCAAGCGAGAGTCGGCGGGTGACGATGGCGCCCACCCCTACTTCGAGGATCTGGAGGGCGAGGTCCGTCGGGCTTCTCGTCAGGCATTGGAGCGTTTCTCAGCCGCCGGGATCGAAGGGGTCGACCTGTTGCTGTCCACTTACGGACCGGCTCTCTCGGTCATTTCCTCTGCCTGGCCGGTCTACTCTTCGGAGGCAGACGAGTCGGGACGCTCTCGCTTGCTCCGCCCGGAGGAGGCCCTAGATGCCGCTCGCGAGGAGGTCGTGCGTCTCCAGCGGCGGCGCCTCGTCGGCGCTGAGACGGCGCTCGACCCCCTCTCGGACTTCACCTTGATCGCCTGGGACACTTTCAAAGCCGCGGAGTTCCCGTTCGATGAGGCGCGCCGGCTGGCACTCGCGGTCGGCGGGCTCGACGTAGACGAACTGGTGCGCGCCAAACTGGTCTCCAAGAAGTCAGGAACGGTCGAGCTTCTGCCGCCGCCGAAGCGAGTGCGCCGCGGAGACGATGACGCGCTGCCGGGTGTGCGCCCCGGCGCGACGAGCTTCTCCTCCGCGATCGACGCCGTCCACACCGTTATGCATGTCGCCGACGCGGACGGGCTGCCAGCGGCCAAGGCGCTGATGGACCGCGCCGGCCTGGCGCGCGATCCGGGGTTCACTGCATGCGTTCAGGGCCTCGTGAATTCAATCCCGCGCACGAAGGAGAAGGGCGAATGGGTCCGGGCCGAAGCCGGCACGCTTGACCGCCTTTGCACAGCCTTCCTGCCCGACATCAAGATTCCGCCTGATCCAATGGCCGATCTCGAGTTCGGGCAGGAGGAACTCGACCTGTCCGGGGCGTGAGCTGCTTCCGCGAGCTCCCGCTGCGCCACGCCTACTACCCGCAGGACCGCCCTCTCGATGCCTTCTACGTGCCGGTGCTCTCGCGGGCGGCCGGCTACGACCGGATCGCGGGCTACTTTCGCTCAACCGCGCTCGCCGCCGCTGCAGTTGGAATAAGCCGCTTCGTCGCTGGCGGCGGGACCATGCGGATGATCGTCGGTGCCCAGCTCGACCCCGAAGACCTGCGAGCGGTCATTGAGGGCGACGAGCTGGAAGCGGTCGTCGCCCGGCGCTTCGAAGAAGCTCCTCTCGAGGCCGCAGACGCGATCGCCGAGCACCGGCTCGCCGCCCTTGCTTGGCTGGTGCGGGCAGGCCGCCTCGAGGTCAAGGTCGGCGTGCCAACCGACAAGCTCGGGAATCCACTCCGCCCCGATCAGGCTCAGGCCTACTTCCACGCCAAGCTTGGGGTTCTCGTTGATTCCGAGGGCAACAGACTCGCGTTCAGCGGCTCGGTAAACGAGAGCGCGGCCGCCTGGCGTTACAACCTCGAGCAGCTGCAGGTCTATTGCTCGTGGGAGGAGGCGATTTGGCAGAGCTATGGCGAGGAGATTGTCAGAAGGTTCGACGCTTACTGGGGTGGGGCGGCAGACGAGGGCTGGGCGATCATCGACCTGCCTGAGGCTGCACGGGCGGACCTGATAAAGCGGGCTCCACCGGAGACTCTTAATCCTCCGTTCGGTCGGGACCCTGCTGAGCAGGCTGAAAGCGAAGGCGACCGGCAGGATAGGGACCGGGCGCTCATGCGCTTTGTCCGGGAGGCGCCGGGCATCAGGGGGGGCACCGGCGTCGGCTACGCAACCGCCGGCATCGAGCCCTTCCCTCATCAGATCGCGATCGCCCGCCGTGCTGTTGAAACCTACCCCCGGGGGTACCTGCTCGCTGACGAGGTCGGGCTCGGCAAGACGATCGAGGCCGGCCTCATCCTGCGTGAACTACTGCTGAGCGGCAAGGCACAAAGTGCCCTGCTGCTGGTGCCGGCCTCGGTGATCAAGCAGTGGCAGCAGGAGCTTTCCGAGAAGCTGGCGCTCGACGTGCCCCGTTTCGATGGCGGTCGGTTCTTCAACGTGGCGGACAGAGAGGTCGAGTGGGACAAGCCAGCTACTCCCTGGCGAGCCTTCCCGGTCGTGCTGGCGACTTCGCATCTGGCACGGCGAAGGGCAAGGCGCGCCGAGGTTCTGAATGCCGGCCCATGGGACGTGGTGTTGGTCGACGAGGCCCATCATGCGCGCCGGCGCGGTAGGACGGAGGAGCCTAATGCCCTCTTGCGATTGCTGCGCGAGATGAAGAGCGCCCGTTCCTGGAAGGCGCTATATCTCGCCTCCGCGACGCCGATGCAGATGAATGCGTACGAGGCATGGGACTTACTCGACCTGCTCGGTCTCTTAGGGAAATGGGACGAGTCCGCCGATGCCTTCGTCGCCTACTACTCGGAGTTGCGGAACGAGTTCGAGGAACGCGACTGGGCGCTGATCTCGCAGATGGCGCGCGACTATCGCTCCGACCCAGAGGCACGCACCGACGAAGCGCTCGAGGACGCGGCCAAGGATCGGCTTGGTCGGGCCGGCTCCCGTCCGATCCGGCGCATCGGCGACGAGGGTATGACCGGAGCGTCGGCTCAGGCGCTGTCCGTCGATGCTCAGGCTGTGATGGACGCCTGGCTTCGCGCACACACTCCGATGCGCGACCGTGTCTTTCGCACGACCCGCGAGAGCCTGCGTCGATACAAAGCCGAGGGGCTGATCGCCACCGATGTGAACATCCCGGTGCGCGATGTCGATGATCGCTTCGTTCCGCTCACCCCCCAAGAGGAAAAGCTCTATGGACGGATCGAGACTTATATCTCCCGCTTCTACGACGCGTATCGGGAGGCTGGGGGCGAGAAGCGGCGAGCGCTCGGCTTCATCATGACCATTTACCGAAGACGCCTGACCTCCTCTTTTCGAGCGGTCGAGCTAAGCCTGAGGCGCAGGCTGGAGGTCTTGGAGGGCGGTGCAGACCTCGGGCAGCTACTGGACGAAGACGACTTGGCCGCACTGGAGGGCTCGGTCCGCGAGGACGAAACCGACGTCGCGGGCCCTGTGCACGAGCTCGCCGAGGAGATCGTGGAGCTGCGCTCCTTCCTCCGAGAGCTGGAGCGGCGGCCGCCCAACGAGTCGAAGATGGAGTACTTGCTGGGCGAGTTAGGCGCAGCATTTGCTGGGCCGCACGACACGATCATTGTCTTCACCCAGTACACCGACACCATGGACTACATCCGAGGGCAGCTCGTGACCCAGTTCGGGTCCGGCGTCGGGTGTTATTCGGGGCGAGGTGGTCAGCTCTGGGATAGCGGGCTTCGAACGTGGGTTCCCGCTTCGAAGGAACGGGTCAAGACGATGTTTCACGACGACGAGCTGAAGATCCTGATCG
>JBBQNR010000074.1:0-13898 GCA_038330145.1 Solirubrobacterales bacterium | reverse complement strand
GCGCGTCATATCTCGTTGTCCCCGGGCTGGAGTCGCTACGGCTTCCGAAATATCAACCCGATCTCCAGCACTACATCGAGGACCATTACAAGACAGTGCTGCGGGATCGCGGGACGTGCGTCATCTTCGCGCTGGAATAGCTGAGGCCCAATGAGAGCCGCCGGCTCATCAACTAGAGCCAGCGGAAGCTGTTGATGATTTTGACTAAGTCGTTCGCGTTGTCGCGATAGGCCGGGCTCGGAGTGGCGAGGTTGATGCCGGCGAATCTCGCCTTCGGCCCCTTGCCGTCGCTGAAGCGGTAGGCGTCGATCCGAAGCTCCACGGTCTTGCCGCTGGCGTCCTGTCCGCCAGGACTGGTGAATCGAACGCGGATCGCCGGCCCTACCGGTAGCGAGACCCGTCCTGGATTCCCCCGCCCTCCGAGCAGCGTGGCATTGGGGTTACCGCGGATCTCCTTGCGGACGCCCCCCACGGTCGGCGGCGGACCCGTGGCGATTTGTAGATGAATGAAGCTGGCGCCGCCCTGGATCGTGATGCCCTTGGTCGGTCCGGAGGGCTTCCAACCCTTCGGATACAGGATCGAGTAGCGCGCCGACCTATTCGTGTAGCGCACGTACTGCTGATTGTCCGGAATGCGGTCGCCGGAGTCTTCCTTCTTCGCCCCCACCGGGGCAGGCGAGTCATTCGTCGGGGCAGGCGAGTTATTGGTCGTTGCGGGCGTGGCTCCCTTCGACTGCGCCCCGGCGTCGCTTGACTGCGACGACTGGCCGCTCGGTGTGACACCGGCGCTGGGCGCTCCGGTTGGTCCAGCGGCTGCGTCACTCACGGTCGCCGGCGGGTTGTCGTCGCCTCCGACCGTGTTGACTAGATAGACGATGAAGATTCCTGCAAGCGAGAATGCGCTGAGGACGCCGGCTACCGCCAGCGCGACCGCGGTCCTGTCGGGACGTTTCAAGCTTCTCATCGAGCCGATGGTAGCGCCAGCCGTTTGTGCCCGGCACCGGTGCTCGATGGGCGGGCGAACATCGCTGCCATTATGATAGGGCGGGTTTCGGTGTTGGAGCAAGGGAATGGTGTTGGTTAGAAAGGTGGCGAGGAGTTGAGCCAGGACGCTGTCGCTGAAGTCGTTCGCTCGATCGAGGGAAGCAACGACTTCCTGAGCCGCGTTCGTCGGGTCGCTCGGTTGGCGCTCCCGCTGGACGCGGTGGTGGCAGTCGCCGCCCTGGGAGACGATCGGCTGCTCGATCTCAAAGTTCCGACCACGATCCACTTTCCGCGCAACGCGGAGCCCGAGCAGTTGGACGACGACCAGCTGATCGCAGAGCTCGAGGCGGTCCGCTCCGAAGAGTTCCACTTTTTCCTGATCCCGCAGACCAGCCTCGCCTGGTTCGACCAGCACGAGACGTTCAAGAACCACGCGCAGGCAACCCATCGCGTGGTGCGCCACGAGTCCGACACATGCCTCGTCTTCGCGCTGCGTGAGCCGGACGACGTGCCCGCAGATGGCATCGGCGTGGACGGGCTGCCCGTTCCCCCGCCGGAGATGATTCACCTCACCGCCGGGCTGTTCCACAACGTGCAGATCTACGAACGCTTCCACCAGCTCGGGGAATTCAGCGCGACCTGCATCAGGGAGACGCTCGAGAAGAACGGCGTCGACATCGCCGACTTCAAGTCGATTCTCGACTTCGGAGGTGGCTGCGGCCGCGTCATCCGCCATTGGGGCTCGCTCAGCGGGACGCGCCTGCAAGGATGCGACTACAACCCTTATCTCATCGAATGGGCGCAGGAGAACCTGCCGATCGCCACTTTCAAGGTCAACCCGATTGCCCCCCCGATGGACTACGAGGACCGAGAGTTCGATTTCGTCTATGCGATCTCGGTGTTCAACCACTTCGTCGAGGCGCTGCAGATTCCATGGGCGCGAGAGCTCGCGCGGGTGACCCGCCCAGGCGGTTATGTGTACTTCACGGTCGCGGGCGTACATCCCGGCGTCCCCGAGGCAGACCGTGAGCGCTACGAGAGGGGCGAGCTCGTCGTCATGAACCCCGACCGAGCCGGCACGAACCAGATGGCCGCCTTCGCGCCGGAGCGCTATATCCGCGAGGTCCTCGCGAAGGAGTCCGGCTTCGAGCTGGTCGATTTCTGGGTCGACGGAGCAAGGGATTCCCAGCAGAACGCCGTTCTCCTGAAGCGAACCTGATCGCGCTCAGCACGGCGCCAGGCTCGCCCGCTCGGCCTCCAGGCGGTTGATCTCGGCCGATCGCTGAACGATGGCCAGGAAACGGTCGTAGTACATAACTGGCTCCGTTAGGCCGCTGGCACCTGGACGTCAACGACGCCGACGATCACCGCACTGTGGCGAGCCTGGCACGCTCGCCGTACACTTAGTCCTAGTGAGGGTCGGGGAAAGGCCGGTGGAATTCACCGAGCGCGATATCGCTGAGCGAGAGCAGCTCAACCGTGAGCTGGCACTTGCGCGTGAGTTGGCCCTGGCGATCGGCACGGCCGAAACCGTGGATCACGCCATGGCCGTCACCCTGCGCCAGATCTGCCACACCACCGGCTGGGTGCTGGGCGAGGCCTGGGTGATCGAGCAGGACCAGCTGCTACTGGCCTCGGTCTGGAACGAGGGCCCGGAGGCCCTTGACCGCTTCGCTGCCGGGCTCACCGGGACCACGGTGCCGCTGGGAACCGGCCTGCCGGGTCATGCGTGGTCGACCAAGAAGCCTGTCTGGATGAGGGACGTCGCATCGGACCCGCACTTCCTGCGGGCTCCACTGGCCCGCAAGCTCGGCCTTGCGGCGGGAATGGCGGTTCCGGTGATGAGCGGCCACGTGGTCGCCGCCGTGCTCGTCTTCTTCGTCACCGAGCCCCGGGAGGAGGACGAGCATCTGATTCATCTCGTGTCCGGCGTCTCCGCCCACCTGGGGTCGCTCGTTCGCCGCAAGCAGGCGGAAGAGGCCCACCGCCGCAGCGAGGAGCAGCTGCGCTCGATCGCGGACACGGCCGTCGACGCGATTGTCTCGGCCGACGCGAAGGGAACGATCACCTACGTCAACCGCGCCGCCGAGGAGATATTCGGCTTCTCCTATATAGAGCTGATGGGAAAGCCAATCAAGACGCTGATGCCCGAGCGTTTCCAGCCTGCTCACGACCGCGGCTTCACGCGCTTCCTCGAGACCGGCGAGCAGCACATCATCGGAAAGCGGGTCGAGCTGGTGGGCCGGCACAAGGATGGGCACGAGTTTCCAGTCGAGATCGCGCTCGCCAGCTGGAGCGCCGGCGGCGAGACCTTCTTCACCGGCGTGCTGCGCGACATCACCGAGCGCCGCAAGGCCGAGCAAGCGATGCGCCAGAGCGATCAGCTCAAGACGGCGCTACTGCGCTCCGTCTCGCACGACCTGCGCTCGCCGCTGACGGCGATCGTCGCGGCCGGCGAGTCGAGCGCCTCCCCCAACCTCAGCGCGGACAGCCGGCGCGAGGTCGCGTCGGTGATCGTCAACGAGGCGGCGCGCCTGAGCCGGCTCGTCGACAAGCTGCTCGACCTCTCCCGGCTTCAGGGTGGGGCGGCGCCGCCACGGCAGGTTGCCTGCTCGATCGAGGAGATCATCCAGGTCGCGCTGGAGCAGACCACCGGGGAGGACCAGTTCGAGCTCGACGTCGACGACCAGCTGCCCGGCGTGCTCGCCGATGCCATCCAGCTCGAGCGGGCATTCGCGAACCTATTCGAGAATGCCGTGCGGTTCTCGAGAGGCGAACCTGTCACGGTCGGCGCCACGGTCCTCGACGGATGCTTGGTCGTGACCGTCGCGGACAGGGGCCCCGGCATTCCGGCCGAGGACCTCGATCGCATCTTCGAGCCCTTCTACCGGCGCGCCGACGATTCCGGCACCCACCACGGGTCCGGCCTCGGGCTCGCGATCGTGAAGGGGTTCATCGAAGCAAACGGTGGCAGCGTCTGGGCCGACAGCGCCTCCGGTAGGGGAACCACGTTTTCGGTACAGCTACCTATCCAGCGGCCCGGGACGGCCGCTGACAGTACGGAGGTCCGATGAGCAACGCCCGACGAATTCTGGTCTGCGACGACGAGCCCCAGGTGGTGAGAGCGCTCAAGGTCGTGCTACAGGAGGCCGGGTTCGAGGTGATCCCCACCGCCACCGCCGCCGAGGCGCTCGACCAGGCGGCCGTTCGCCCCCCCGAGGCGGCGATCATCGACCTCGTGCTGCCGGATCAGGACGGCGTCGAGGTGACGCGCCGGCTGCGGGAATGGAGCCAGATCCCCGTGCTCGTTCTGTCCGCGATCGGCGACGAGGAGGAGAAGGTGCGCGCGCTGGAGGCGGGAGCGGACGACTACGTGACGAAGCCGTTTGCCTCGCGGGAGCTGGTCGCGCGCCTCGAGGCCAGCCTGCGCCGGGTCGAGCCCGAGCCGCAGGAGCCGCTCATCAGCGTTGACGGCCTCGAAGTCGACTTTGCCGGCCGCACCGTGCGCCAGGGCGGCAACGAGGTCCACCTGACTCCGATCGAGTACGACCTGCTTCGTGTGCTGCTCCAGAACAGGGGGCGGCTGATGACGCACAGGGCGCTGCTGGTCGAGGTCTGGGGACCGGCCTACGAGAGCGACACCCAGACGCTGCGCACCCACATCGCGAACCTGCGGCGCAAGATCGAGCCGGACGGGCGTCACCCCCGCTACATCCGCACGGACCCCGGTGTCGGCTACCGTTTCGCTGCCTGAGCAGGAGTTTTCTGTACGCAATCTTGACGCCTCCGGGGCCGATCTTTACTCGCGCTTGATCCCCCGTTCGCGATATTGCCGCTAACGGATTCAGGCCCGGGAACGGAGTTCCCCGGCCTTCGCTTCCGTCCTCACTCGGAAAAGCCCCGCTAACGCGGGGTTTTTCTGTTCTCACGCGCCACCGACTCCACCATGAGGCGGGCCTAGGCTCGCAGCGCGCTACTGGGCGCCGAGAAGCTCGTCGATGACGGCGGCGGGGCGGGGGCGGGCAAAGTAATAGCCCTGCGCGATGTCGCAGTCCAGCGCTCGCAGCTGCTCGAGCTGGTCGGACGTCTCGACTCCTTCGGCGATGGCGGTGAGGCCCAGGGTGTGAGCGAGACTGATGACCGCCGCCACGATGGCGGCGTCCTCGTTCCCCTGGCCGCTGCCGAGTCCGGCCACGAACGAGCGGTCGATCTTGAGCGCGTCGACCGGGAAGCGCTTCAGGGAGCTGAGCGAGGAGTAGCCAGTGCCGAAGTCGTCGACGCTGACAGCTACCCCCAGCTCCTTGAGGGCGTTCAGGGTCTCGAAGGTGTAGTCGACGTCCTGCATCATCACCGTCTCGGTGATCTCGAGACAGAGGTGGCTCGGGTCGACGCCGGTGCGCTCGAGTGCTTCCTTCACGGTCTTCAGCAGGTTGGGGTCGGCGTGTTGCCGCGCGGAGAGGTTGACGCTGATCCTGAGCGGGCCGGCGTGCCCAGCGCTGATCCAGCGCTTGCCCTGCAACAGTGCCTGTTCCAGGACCCAGGAGCCGATCGGCACGATCAGGCCGGTTTCCTCGGCCAGCCAGATGAAGTCGGCCGGCGCCAGCAGCCCGCGCTCGGGATGGTCCCAGCGCAGCAGTGCCTCGAGGCCGTGGATCTCGCCTGTGCGTAGATCCACCTGCGGTTGGTAGAGGACCCGGAACTCGTCACGCCCGACGGCCTCCCTGAGCGCGTCCTCGATGCCCTTGCGCTCCGCCACGCGGCTGCGAAGGTCGTTGTCGAACAGCTCGCAGCGCACGCCGCGCTTCTTGGCGCGGTACATGGCGGCGTCGGCCTCGGGGATCAGGGCCTCCGGGTCGTCGACGTCGGTGCCGGTGGCGACGACGATGCCGATGCTGGCGGTGATGTACATGGTGTCGTTCTCCAGCTCGAGCGGTGCCTCGATCGCCTTGATCATCCGCTCGGCCACCCTGACCGCCTGCTGCTCGTCGGTGATGTCCTCGCACAGGACGATGAACTCGTCTCCTCCGAAGCGTGCGGCGGTGTCGGTGTTGCGAAGCGTGGAGCCGATGCGGCGCGCAACCTCTCCCAGCACCTGGTCTCCCGTCCGGTGTCCCAGCGAGTCGTTGATCAGCTTGAAGCGGTCGAGGTCCACGAACATGAGCGAGAAGGTGGAGTGGTGTCGCCGCGACCAGGCCACCGCGTGGATCAGGCGGTCCAGGAACAGCGCTCTGTTGGGGAGTCCTGTCAGAGCGTCGTGCATCGCGCGGCGCGCAAGCTCCAGCTCGGACTGCTTGCGCTCGATCGCATAGCTGATCGAGCGGCCGAGGGAGTCACCGTCGACGCGTCCCTTGATGAGGTAGTCCTGCGCGCCCTCCTGAACCGCCTTGACGGCGAGCAGCTCGTCCTGGAGCCCGCTCAGGATCACGATCGGGACGTCGGGCGCCGCGGCTCTCAGCTGCATCAGCGCCTCGAGCCGGTTCGCGTCCGGCAGCGACAGGTCGAGCAGCACGCAGCCACTGCCGTTGCGCATCAGGCGCTCGCGCGCCTCGGACAGGCGCTCGACGTGCTGAACGTCGAACTCGGTGCTGGAGACCTCGGTCAGCATCTCCCGAACCAGCCGGGCGTCGCCGGGGTTGTCCTCGACCAGCAGGATCGGGAACGTCTTCGGCTTGTTCAGCGTGATGTCCATCACACCGAGGGCAGGCGCGCGCTGGCGAGCCAGAAGTCCTTGATCGAGCGGACGACGCTGAAGAAGTCGTCGAGGTCGAGCGGCTTGGTGATGAAGCAGTTCGCGTGCAGCTCGTAGGAGCGGGAGATGTCCGACTCGGCCGCCGAGGTCGTCAGCACGACGACCGGGATGCGGCGGAGGTCTATGTCGGCCTTGAGCTCCTGCAACACCTCGCGGCCGTCCTTCCTGGGAAGGTTGAGATCGAGCAGCACGAGATTCGGTCGCGGTGAGTCCTGGTAGGTGCCCAGGCGGCGCAGGTAGGCCATCGCCTCCTCGCCGTCGCCGACGACGTTCAGGTGCGTCGCGCCGTTGTCGTCCTCGAGCACCTCGCGGGTGAGACGAACGTCCGCCGGGTTGTCCTCCACAAGGAGGATCTCCACGGAGCGGTCCGTGCGGCGTTGCGCACTGGGAAAGCTTCTTGCGATCGTCGACGTTATTGACATTCGGGTCCTGCCGGGGAACGGCGCTTCGTGTTCCCCATGGTCTTGGTCGGGCTTGTGGCCTTCCTTGCTAATCGGATATACGGCTAAAGGCGTCTTGCTCGGCTTCAGTCATTGCTGCTTTCGGAGTTATCGGGCTCCTCGGAGCGGTCTGGAATCGTGAAACGGAACGTGCTTCCCTCGTCCGGCTGCGATTCGACCCATATTCGTCCGCGGTGTCGCTCGACTATCCGTTTGCAGATGGCGAGGCCGACGCCGCTGCCCTCGTACTCGCCACGGCCCTGCAGCCGCTGGAAGACGGTGAAGATGCGCTCGGCGTGCTTCGGATCGATCCCGATGCCGTTGTCGGATACGAAGAAGCACCACTCGTCCTGGCCGCGCTCGGCGGACACCTGGACGCGGGGCGTCTTTCCGGTCACGAACTTGACCGCGTTGCCGATCAGGTTCTGGAACAGCTGCGCGAGCTGGTTCTCGTCGGCCTGCACGGTGGGCAGCGTGTCGACAACGATCTCCGCGCCGGTATCGTCGAGACGCGCCTTCAGCATCATCAGTGCGGCGTCGACGACCTCGGAGCACTCGACCGGCCCGATCACGTACTCGGACGTGCCGGCTCTCGAGTACATCAGCAGGCCCTCGATCAGGCCCTGCATGCGCGTAACGCCGTCGACCGCGAAGTGGATGAACTCGTCCGCGTCCGCATCGAGCTTGTTCTCGTAGCGCCTGGCCAGCAGCTGCACGTAGCTTGAAACCATGCGGAGCGGCTCGGAGAGATCGTGTGAGGCGGCGTACGCGAACTGCTGAAGGTCGGTGTTGGAGCGCTCGAGGTCCCCGGCGCGCTGCTCCAACTCGTTGTGCGCCTGCGAGAGGCTCTCCTGTGCCGCCTTGCGTTCGCTGATGTCCTCCACCTGGGCGACCGCGTACAGCATCTTGCCGGCGGGGTTGTAGACCGTGGAGGCGTTGTGCATCACCCATACCGTGCTGCCGTCCCGTCGCAGGTAGCGCTTCTCCAGCGAGTAGTTGGGCATCTCGCCGGCAAGCAGCCGATCCACGAGCCTGCGCTCCTCCTCCAAGTCATCCGGATGGGTGAGCTGCTCGAGCGTCATGTCGAGCAGCTCCTGCGACGAGTAGCCCGTGATCTCGCACAGCGACCCGTTCACCTGCAGCAGGCGCCCGCGCGCCTGCGCGTCGATGCTCTCCAGGGCGACCCCGATCGGTGCGTGCTCGAAGGCGGCCCTGAATCCGTCCTGCAGATCGCGAAGCGCCCGCTCGGCGACCTTGCGCTCGGTGATGTCGCGGGCGATGTAAGAGAGGCCCACCAGAGCGCCGTCGGGTTCCTTGATCGGCGAGACCGTGAGCGAGACGTCCACGGTGCGGCCCTGCCGGTGGCAGAGCTGGGTCTCGATTCCGCTCAGCCCGCGTCCCGACAGGCCGTCCTCCCTGGTGCTGTTGGTGGCGCCGGGCGCGTCGAGCATCTCGATGGAGCTCCCGATCGACTCCTGGGGCGAGTAGCCGAACTGGCGCTCGGCGCCACGGTTCCAGGCCGTGATCACGCCCTCGGGAGTCGTTCGCACGATCGCGTCGCCCGAGGACTCGACGATGTCGGCGAGCTGGCGGATCTGCTCCTCGGCCTGCTTGCGCTCGCTGATGTCGTGCATGAAGGCGTTGAAGACGTAATCCCCGCCGACTCGCAGCGGCGTGATCGTCATCTCCACCGGGAACTCGTGGCCGGCGCGGTGAAGCGCCTGCATCTCGATGCGTTTGTCGAACAGCGGGCCACGACCGGTGTCCAGGAAGTGCTCGAGGCCGCGGAAGTGCGCCTCGCGGTAGCGCGTCGGGATGATCATGATCGCCAGGCTCTGCCCGACCGCCTCCTTCTCCGTCCAGCCGAACGTCTTCTCGGCGTTCGGGTTCCAGGCCGTGACGACGCCTGCCGCATCCATCGCGACAAAGGCGTCGTGCGCCGTGTTGACGATCTGGCGGAAGTGCTCCTCGCTTGCGCGCAGCGCCTCCTCTGCCCGCTTGCGGTCGGTGATGTCGTGGGAGACGGCGCAGACGGCGTACGGAGTGCGCGTTGCCTTGTCGGGGTCAAAGAGGGGGAACTTGGTCGTCAGGAACGTGCGCTCCCCGTCGCGGGTCGACACGACCTCCTCCAGCTCCAGCGTCAGCCCCGAGTGCAGCACCTTGAGATCGTCCGCCTCCTGCGCCTCCGCGATCTCCGCCGGAAGCAGGTCGTGGTACGTCTTGCCGATCGTCTCCTCCCTGCGGATGCCGTGCAGCATTTCGTAGCGCCGGTTGATGAGGTCGAAGCGGCCTTCACGGTCCTTCGTGTAGATGATCGAGGTCGTGTTGTCGATGATGGACTGCACCCGCTGCCGGCTTTCCAGCAGGTCGTGCTCGGCCTGCTTACGCTCGGTCACGTCCTGGACCTGCGAGATCAGGTAGACGGGGTTGCCGCTCCCGTCGCGGACCATCGAGGTGGTCAACTGCGCCCAGATCGTGTGCCCGTCCGCGTGCAGCAGTCGCTTCTCGACCTCGTACTCGGTGACTTCGCCCGCCACCATCCAGGGCACGTAGTGGAGGTCGGGGTCGTAGTCGTCTGGGTGGGCGATTGAATGGAAGCCGGACCCGATCAAGCGGTCTTCGGCGTAGCCCGTGATGTCGCAGAGGGCGTGGTTGACCCGCAGGAAGATGCCGGCACCCTCTTTCTCGATGCTGATCAACGCCATCCCGATCGGCGCCTGGTCGAAGGCGGCCTTGAAGCGCTCGTCGGCCTCGCGCAGAGACTCCTCGGAGCGCAGGCGCTCCGTTTCCTCGCGACCGATCGCGAAGATCATCCCTCGTTCGGCCGAGGAAGCCGCGTGCCACTGGATCGTCCGGTACGAGCCGTTGCTGTGTCGGGTCCGCGCCGTGAAGCCCCTCGATTCCGAGCCTGGCTGGGCCAGCCTTTGCAGCTCGGCGTTGACGCGCTCGAAGTCGTCCGGATGGACGAGGTCCATGTACGAGACAGCGAGCAGCTCGTCGGCCGTGCAGCCGGTCACGCGCTCGAAGGTGGGGTTGACGCGTCGCAGCCGTCCGTCGAAGTCACAGATGCAGAGCAGGTCGAGCGAGAGGCCCATCAGGGTCGCGCTGTCGGCATCGAGCGCATGCTCCGCGCTGAGGTCGCGCGCGACCGCGTAGATCAGCTCGTCCTCCAGCCACGGGGTGGCCGTGACGAGCATGCGGCGGTAGGCCCCGTCCCTGCACAGCACCCGCAGCTCGCAGCCCTGGGGGCCGCTGCGATCCGCCAGCTTGGCGGCCTGAGCGATCGCGAGGTCCTGATCGTCCGGATGGAGGAAGTCGACGTAGGGGCGACCGACCAGCTCTTCGCTGGAGAAGCCGGTGCCCCGCTCGTGGGCGGGGTTGACCCACTTGATGCGGCCGTCCAGCCCCCAGATGGAGAGCATGTCCTGCGACAGCTCGGGGAAGCGGGCACGGGCTTCCTCCAGGCGGTCGCGGTCCGGTCCGCCCTCGAGAAGTGGGGTCGATGGGGTAGATCGCTGGTTCAAGACCCGTGCAAGGCGCGCTGGCCGCAGGTCGGCTTCGGCCTGGACATACGGGTCTAGCATCGACCGCCGTGAGTCGATCCTGTAGGACTGGACCTCGGTGCGCGCAGCCGGGATGGTCTAATTGCGAGCGTGCCAACGCCGAACGACCTCGAGGCGCTCGCCGCGCTGGTCTCGGGCGCCGGGTTCGTCGCGGCGGAAGAGGAGGCGGACGAGCTCCTTGCCTGCGCCGCCGGCGATGCCGAGCTGCTCGCCTCGCTGGTCGGGCATCGCCTCACGGGCGAGCCACTGGCCTGGATCACCGGCAGCGTCTCGTTCTGCGGCTTGGACATACGCGTGGATCCCGGTGTCTACGTTCCACGCTGGCACAGCGAGCCGCTCGCGCGTCGCGCCGTCGAGCGTCTGCCGGCGAACGGTGCAGTGATCGATCTCTGCACCGGGGCCGGAGCGATCGCCAAGACCCTGACCACGCACCGCCCCGGCGCGCACGTCGTGGCGTCCGACGTCGACGAGCGCGCCGTTGCGTGCGCGACGGCGAACGGCGTGGTGGTCTACCTCGGCGATCTGTTCGCTCCGCTACCGCGCGCGCTCGAAAGGTGCACCGACGTCGTCGTCGGCGTCTTGCCATACGTGCCGACGCCCGCGTTGCCGCTCTTGCAGCGCGACACCTTCGCGTTCGAGTCGCCGCTGTCCTATGACGGAGGCCGCGACGGCACCGAGATCCTCCGACGAGTCCTCGCCGACAGCCCTCGCTTCCTGCGGCGCGGCGGTGCGCTGCTGCTGGAGCTCGGCGGTGAGCAGGCCGATGCGCTCGACGATGACCTCGCGCGCCTCGGCTATGTGGACGTCAGCGTTCTCGTTGACGAGGACGGTGACGTTCGCGGCATCGAGGCGACGCTTGGAGGGCAGCGCTGACAGCATCTGCGTCTCGGCGATGAGCTCAGACCTGCCCGAGCTGCTTGCTTCAGCGGAGAGGGAGGGATTCGAACCCTCGAGGCAGGGATTACCCGCCCACGCGATTTCCAGTCGCGCTCCTTAAGCCGCTCGGACACCTCTCCGGGGATCGTCGCCAGCCTAGCAACCGTGGTTGCGGCGCCGCTAGCGCAGGTCGAAGACCTGAAGCCGCTCGTTCTCCAGCGCCGGGCGCCCGCCTGCCAGCAGATGCTCGTGCAGAAGCGGGTAGCGCTGAAGCCAATCGAACGTAGGCCAGGTGAAGGCGACGAAGTCGACGCCGGTGGCGCGCAGCCGCTCTATCTCGGCGACGGCGGCGCCGTCGTCCTGCGGCGGGCTGCTAGCGTCGCCGTCCGCGAACGCGCGCACCAGGGTGCGTGAGGTGGTGGTGTGCGGAAGCACCAGCTTCTCGTTCACCAGCGCGTACGACGCTCCCTCCGGCACCACGGCGGCGAGGTCGTTCGCAAGCGCAAGGCTCTGCTCCAGCCGTTCGTAGCTGATCAGCGCCTGGGCGCCGTTGAACTGCGCATACCTGGGAAACGCGAGACCGACCTGAACGGCCGAGGGACGCAGCGGTGCCTCGACGTCGGCGAAGGCGATCAGCTCGCCGCGGCTGGCGGCGACCGCCTGCTCCAGCGCCGAGCCGGGCGCCTGCTCCAGCGCCGAGCCGGGCGCCTCCTCCAGCACCGAGCCGGGCGCCTCCTCGGCATCTATATATGTGACCCGGTCGCCGTAGGAGCGAACAAGTTGCGCGTCCGCGACGCCGAGCTCGTCCGCCACGATCACCTCCAACGCGCTCCAGGTCTGGTGGACAGCGGCGTCGATCGCGGCCTCGAGGCGCTCGCCGTCGGGCTGCTCGTTGTGCAGCACGAGGCTCACCAGTGGCGGATGGGGCTCGAGGGCTATGGGCCCGTACTCCGGCAGCCGCGGGATCTGCGCCGCGGCGGCCTCGTCGGCGGCAGAGACGCCGCTGCCGGCGCCCTCTCTCGCGCCGGTCGCCTGGAACACGATCACCCCGTTCCAGAAGGTGGGGTGGACGTTGGTGGCCGTGCGCCGATCGAGCAGCACGCGGTATTCGCGTTCGCTGCTTGCCATGAAGTCATAGGTGGCCTGGTGGGCCGGCGCCCAGTTGGTGTCGTCTACGAACACGACGCAGTCGTCGGTGAAATGGGGCTCAGCAGCTCGCAGGCCCTCGAGCTGGTGCTCGTAGGCATGGTCGCCGTCATAGAAGTAGACGCCTATCGGTCGTTCGCCGTGGACGTTGGCGAAGTAATCGCGATAGTCCATCTCGTGAAACTCATGCGCCGGCCCCCGGAAGCGCTCGAAGCGCTCCATGAAGGCCTCTCGCGGACCGCCGAACTCGGAGAAGTTGTCGATCCCCACGCATTGCTTGCCGTCGTTGCCGACCATGCCCGAGAAGAGGCTGAAGCCGACCCAGATCCCTACGTTGACGAAGGCGGTGTCGGGCGACATGTCCGCGACCGCGCGGTTGATCAGAGCCGAGACGGCGAACGTCGACATTCGCGGCGTCTCGCAGACCGCCGCCAGGTCGCTTTTGAGGTGACCGTGACCGGCCGGCAGTCGCGTGTTGAAGACGTCGATGGGCGCATATGGAAGCTCCAGCAATCGTGCGGGCTCGCCTGCCGGCCGCGGAATCAGGAAACGACGATCGGGCCCGCGTGAGGCCTCCGGCTGAAGCAGCCGGAACGAGATTCCGTCTATGAAGCTTTCGTACGACGTTTGGGAGCGCAAGGTAAGTGTTTCTACTCCATCAATGGGAAAAGGTGCTCAAGCATTGATGCAATCTTGACGCGTTTGCATCATCGTTGTGCTGGCTTCATATTCAAACGAGAAACGTGTGTCACGCTCATTGCGCACGAAAACCCATCAGAGGGAGAGTTACATGCCCAATTCGTCTGACCGGGCGTTCCGCAGGATGCGGAAGGGCCTGGTTCCGTTGTGCCTCGGAGCCTTCTTGGCGCTGGTTATCGCCGGCACTGCGCTCGCGACGCACCCGCGTCCCGGCGGAGGCACGCCTTTCCGGGTACCGCTGGTTCCGGCGTTCAACAAGTGCGGTGGCGCAACGACGGCCGATGACCCGGCCCCGAGCGTTGCCAACAGCTCGCACGTTGCGCCTTTGGCGCAGCCGTCGTGTACGCCGCCGGTCATGAAGTCAACAACGCTCACGATGGGCTCCGCCGGTGCGGGCCAGGGCTCGGCACGCCTGGACGTCATCTGCACCGACGCATCACT
>JBBQNR010000073.1:0-13976 GCA_038330145.1 Solirubrobacterales bacterium | reverse complement strand
AGGGCGACGAGGTCGAGGTCCGAGGACCGTTCGCGTCCTACTTCGTGTGGCGTGGCGAGCATCCCGTGCTGCTCGTCGGCGGCGGCTCCGGCGTGGTGCCGCTGATGGCGATCCTGCGCCACCGGCGACGCACGATGCCCGAGCTTCCGATGGGGCTCGTCTACTCGGTGCGTTCGGCCGGGGACGTCATCTACGCCGATGAGCTCGGCGACGACGCGCTGCTCACGTTCACGCGCGAGCCGCCGGCCGGTTGGAGCGGCCATGCGGGGCGCATCGACTCGTCGCTGATCGCCGCGGCGGGCGCTGATACGGGCACCGCCTTCGTCTGCGGCACGAACGGCTTCGTCGAGACGGCCACCCGCCTGCTGCTGGAGGCCGGGTACGAGCCCCAGCGGATCCGAACCGAGCGCTTCGGGCCGAGCGGCTGAGGGGTGAGGCTCCCGCTCCCGCTCGTGGTCGAGTTGGAGCAACAGCCGCCATCAAACTGCCAGTTGTGACTGAGGCGGCGAAAACCGAGGCTGCCGAGGACGCAGGGAGGCCGCATACCCAAGCGGTATGTGGCCGACCGAGGACGTGGGCAGACGGAAGGTTTGCAGGCGCGTCAGGCATAACGGGTGATTTTGTTAGAGGCTCTTAGGTATAAGACCCATGTGGAAGCCGGCGACCCGACCCGACGCGACCCGACCCGACGCGGCCCGACCCAACGCGACCTGACCTCTCGGCGGCGGCCCTCCGCCGGCCCGGTTGGGGAGCGCGACCGGACGATCGCCATCGTATGCTCGCTGCTGCTGCTGATCGGAATGCCGGTCGGCTGGCTGGGCGGCGACACGAGTACCGGTGACGTGATCGGGCTGTTCGTCATGACCGCGGTGTCGCTGGCGCTGATGGTTTTGATCTTCCTGCGCTTGCTGCCACGTGAGCGGAGTGCCCCGCCCGAACGCGCCTCCCGGACTGCGTTGATCATGGGGCTACTGGCGCTGCTCGGGATCGTCGTCTTCTGGACCGGGCTCCCATTCCCACTCGGAGCCGGCGCGATCGCGCTTGGCCTCTCACTGCCGGTATCGGGGCCAGCCGGGCGAAGCGGGCGAGCCACGATCGCCGTGGCGCTCGGAGGTGTCGGTGTGGCGGCGGCCTTTGTCCTGTTGCTGTTCGGTTGACCTCGGCGCGCTCGGCGTAGATGAGCTATCGGAAACACCTGCCCCAGCTGGACGGTGGCCTGTTCCTCACCGATGGCGGCCTCGAAACTGTCCTGATCTTCCGCGAGGGCCTGGATTTGCCGGCCTTCGCAGCCTTCGACCTGCTCAAGGACGAGCGGGGAACCGCGACGCTGCGCCACTACTACGAGCCGTACCTCGCGCTCGCGCGCCGGCACGGCACCGGCTTCGTGCTCGAGAGCCCGACCTGGCGGGCAAGTCCGCGCTGGGCAGGTGAGCTCGGCTACTCGAGCGAGGAGCTCGACGCTCTCAACCGCAAGGCGATCGAGGTGATGGCGGAGCTGCGCGATTCCAACACCTCTGGCCAGGAGCCGATCGTGATCAGCGGCTGTGTCGGCCCGCAGGACGACGGTTACAGGCCGGCCACCAAGATGTCGGCGGCCGACGCCGAGCGCTACCACTCGGAGCAGATCGGGACCTTCGCCGACACGGCGGCCGACATGGTGACGGCGATCACGATGACCTATCTGGACGAGGCGCTCGGAATAGCGCGCGCGGCCGAGCGGGCCGGACTACCCGTCGCGATCTCGTTCACCGTCGAGACGGACGGGCGACTGCCAAGCGGCCAGCCGATCCGTGATGCGGTCGAGCAGGTCGACGAGGAGACCAGCGGCACGCCCGCCTATTACATGATCAACTGCGCGCACCCGACGCATTTCGACGCAGCGCTGGGGGAGGGGCGCGGGTGGCAGGATCGGATCCGTGGCCTGCGGGCGAACTCATCAACGCGCAGCCACGCCGAGCTCGACGAGGCGACGGAACTCGACGAGGGCGACCCAGCGGACCTCGGCGTGCGTTATGCCGGTCTACGATCGAGCCTTCCGAACCTGAACGTCCTCGGTGGCTGCTGTGGCACCGATCACCGCCACGTGACCGAGATCTGCGATGCCTGGCTCAGCGACTCTTCCGCCGCCACCGCCTAGCGGGCCGCCGACCTCCGAGCCGGGCGCTCAGGAGGCCGAACAGCAGGTCACCCCGCTCGAGCTGTTCTTCGACCTCGTCTTCGTCTTCGCGTTCACCCAGGTGACCGGCCTGATGTCCGCAAAGCCGACCTGGGAGGGGATCGGGCAGGGCTTGCTCGTGCTCGCCGCGGTCTGGTGGGCGTGGGGCGGCTTCGCCTGGTTGACCAACACGCTGGCCTCCGACGACGGGGTTGCGCGGTTCGGCCTCTTCTCGGCGATGGCGGCGATGCTGATCGCGGCGCTGGCAGTGCCGGGCTCATTCGGCGACGACGCAGTGCTCTTCGGCTGCGCCTACTTCGCCGTCAGGGTCCTGCACATCGTCGTCTACACCTATGGCGCGGAGGACGTCGATGCTCGCGGCGCGATCGTGAACCTGGCGCCGGGACTGCTGGCCGCACCGGCGCTGCTGATCGGGGCCGGCTTTCTGGACGGCGCAGCGCAGGCGGGAGTGTGGATCGTCGCGCTGCTGCTCGACTACGGAACGCCCTACATCCGCGATGTCGCCGGCTTCCAAGTGTCGCCGTCTCATTTCGCCGAGCGCTTCGGACTGATCGTCATCATCGCGCTCGGGGAGTCAATCGTCGCCGTCGGCTCCGGTCTCGCGGGCCAGGTCCTCACCGCCGGTGCCGTGGTCGGGGCCCTGGCGGGAATGGCAATCGCCAGCTCGCTCTGGTGGGCCTACTTCGACGTCGTCTCGCTGGTCGCGGCGCGAAAGCTGAGAGAGGCCGAGGGCATCGAGCGCAACCGCCTCGCGCGCGACGCCTGGGGGGTGCTTCACGGGCTCTTGATCGCGGGCATCGTGCTGGTTGCGCTCGGCATCAAGAAGACGCTGGCGGGAGTGGACGAGCCCCTTGAAACCGTTCCGGCGACTGCGCTCTGCGGCGGTGTCGCGGTCTACTTCTTCGGCCACATCGCGATACGGCTGCGTAGCGTCGGCACGTTGAACCGCCAGCGCCTCGCGGTCGCGCTGCTGTCGCTGGCCCTGATCCCGCTTGCGACCGCCGTCGATGCGCTGCTGGCGCTGCTTGCCGTTGCGGCGCTGCTGATGGCCCTGATCACCTACGAGGCGATCCGCCTGGGCGAGGCTCGTGACCGCATCCGAGCCGCCGGATAGCCGCGTACCGGCAGGCCAGCTCGGCCGAGCCGTCCGCGCGGACGACGTATTGAGAGACTGTCGCGGTGGGGCGAACGCAACAGCAGAAGGGCGCGGACTTTCGCGTGCTGCACGAGGGCGAGCCGTTCGTGATCCCGAACCCGTGGGACGCCGGCTCGGCGAAGGTTCTGGCCGGGCTTGGCTTCAAGGCGCTCGCGACCACCAGCGCCGGCTTCGCGTTCACCCTTGGACGCCTGGACGGTAGCGTCACGCTCGACGAGGTGATCGAGCACACTGGTGCGCTGGCTGAAGCCACGCAGCTTCCCGTTTCTGTCGATCTCGAGGATGGCTACGGACCCGATCCCGCGGACGCCGCGCTTGCGATCACGCGCGCGGCGGAGGCGGGAGCCGTCGGCGGGTCGATCGAGGATTACGACCCCCAGGGCTCGATCTACGGCATCGAACATGCGACTGAGCGGGTGGCCGCGGCGGCCCAGGCTGCGCGAGATCTGGGCTTTCCCTTTACGTTCACGGCGCGAGCCGAGAACCACATCAGGGGCAACCCCGACCTGAATGACACCATCGCTCGCCTCCAGGCGTACGAGCGTGCCGGCGCCGACGTGTTGTATGCGCCGGGACTGCGCGGCGTGGAGGAGATTCGCGCGGTCGGCGATGCCACGTCGAAGCCGCTCAACGTGCTCGCGCATCCTCGGCTGACCCTGGAGGAGATCGCAGCGGCCGGAGGCCGGCGGATCAGCGTGGGAGGGGGGCTGACGTGGGTTGCGGCCGGCGCGATGGTGGACGCAGCAAGGCAGATGCTCGGGGCCGGCGACTTCTCCGCGCTGCGCGGACCGCGCGAGATCAGCGACTGGCTCGCTTGACAGATATCGCTTAGATCGATATGTCCCACCATCTCAAGGTGCTGCGCGACGCCGGCCTCGTCGACTCGGAGCGCCGCGGCCTGTGGGCCTACTACTACGTCGTCCCCGAAAGCTTGAAGGAGATACGCCAATGGCTGTCCTGAGACCGCATCTGGCCCTGACCGTTTCGAACGTGGAGCGCTCGGTCCCGTTCTACGAGGCGCTGTTCGGAACGGGGCCCTCCAAGGTGAAGCCCGGCTACGCGAAGTTCGAGGTCACCGAGCCGGCGCTCAACTTCACCCTCAACGAGGGAGACCGGAACGGAAACTTCGGCGACGGCGGCCGGCTCGCGCTTGCAGGGGCCGGCGACCAAGGGGCCAGGTGCTGCTGATGGAGGCCGGACTGACGCTGCGAAGCCCGCAGCAGTTGTACGACGACTGGGAGCACGCCCACTGGGCTGCGCAGGACATAGATCTCAGCGCCGACCGGGCCGACTGGGCGGCTCTCGACGAGAGCGAGCGCGATCTCCTGTACTGGGTCCTGAGCTCGCTGATGGTGGCGGAGGAGCGCATCTCGACCCAGTTCTGCGGCCTCGTACTCGCCCAGGACGACGAGGAGGAGGGAAGCTTCCTTTCGACCCAGCTCGTCGACGAGGTCAGGCACATGCAGTTCTACGCGCGCTTCCAGAACGAGGTGATCGCCGACCGTGCCGCGATCGCCGCCCACGTCGAGCGCGCTCGCCGGCTGCTGGGCGACCCCTTCCGCAAGGTCTTCGACGAGGCGCTCGTGAGCGCCCACGACAGACTGCGGCGCGAGCCGGACAATCGCGAGGCGAAGGTCGACTTCGTCACCATCTACCACATGGTGATCGAGGGAACGCTGGGGCTGACGGCCTCTCACTTCCTGCTCGACTTCCTTCGCGAGCGCGGTGTTCTCAACGGTTTCGTCGACGGTTATAGCCGCATCGCCGCCGACGAGCAGCGGCACCTGGCATACGGCACCGAGTTCCTTCAGCGAGCCGTGAGCGAAGAGCCCGCGATGGCCGAGGTCGTGCGCAGGCGCCTGGTCGACCTGCTGCCGGCCGTCGCAGAGTCGGTCTCGCCGCCGAGCGAGGGCGCCTGGGACGTGCTCGGCGTCGAGGATGGCGAGCTTGCCCAGTTCGGCCTCGGCGCGCTCACCCGGCGGCTGAAGATCATCGGCGTTTCGCTCGAGACCTAGCCGGACTGGGAGAAATCGCCTAGCGCTTCTTCTTCGGCTTCAGCAGGCGGAAGTTTGCGCGCGTCGGAACGGAGGTGGCGTCGGCGCTGTCGCGGGCGACCAGCGTCAGCCGGTAGCGACGCGGTGACAGAGAGCGTTTTTTCGAAATACGGCCGCGGAAGATGACCCGGTTGGTCCCCTTCCTGGCCTTGACTTTGAACGACCCGCGCTTGCGCGCGGACTTGCCGGCGCCAGCCGGCGCGAACGACAGCGTCGCGGTCGCGTCCTCAGAAAGCGTGAACGAGATCGAGCCGCCCTTGCTGGTCAGCCTCGGCAGCGGCCGCCCCTTGCGGATGCGCCTCGCGATCTTCAGCTTCGAAACCACGGGCGCTTCGTTTGCTCCGGCGACCTGGCCCGGGGCGGGGACGATCACGTTGATCGTCACGGTGCCGCGCTGGCTGCCGAAGGCGATGCCGTCCCTGGACCTGATCTGGAACGAGTCAGCCCCGGTGAAGTTGGACTTGGGGGTGTAGGTCACCGTGGCAGGTGGGCCTTGCTGGATCTGGCCCAGCGTGCCGTTGGCCGGCTCGGTGCCGGCCGGGATGTCCACGATCAGCGGCGTCCGCTCGTACGGCGGCCCGCTGTCGGCACAGTTGAGCGGGATCGAGGCGGACGAGTTGCGGTTGACGGTGATGGTCGAGTCGGTGCAGGCAGGCCTGCCGTCGGGCGCCCAGTCGGGGTTGCCGTCGAAGTTGCCCATGTCGTCCTCGAGCATGCGAAAGCTGACGTCGTCGTCGGGGAAGTTCTCCATCACCAGTGCTCCCGCGTTGAAGATGCCGGTTACATAGGCGACCTTCGTGCCGTCTGGTGACCAGGTGCAGTTGTAGTCGCCTCCACCCGGGTTGTCCGAGAAGTTGGTCGCCGAAGCGGGGTTGGCCACCGGAGCCACGAAGATCTCCGCGGTCGCGTTGAAGCCCATCCCCGTTCCCAGCGTGAAGCAGAAGTTCTGTCCGTCCGGAGAGATCGAGGGCTGGAACTCGTTCGACCCGAGATCGTTCAGGACGGGCGTCTGGGTGCCGCCCGTCGCGGGTTTTCTGACGATGTCGGTGTTCGAGCCCGCCGGGTTCCCCGTCACGTAGTAGATCGTCTGCGAGTCCGGCGTCCAGGCCGGCTTGCCTTCGAAGGCGCCCGCGGCCGACGTGTTGGTCAGGTTCAAAGCCGGCACGGTGGGATCGTTCAGATCAATGACCAGAATGTCGGTCTGGCCGCTGCCGTCGGTGACCTCGCTCTCGTAGGCGAGTCGGGTGCCGTCGGGTGACCAGGCGGGCCGGTCCTCGACGACGTTGAGCAGGCTGGCTACGACCCGCTGCTGGCCCGTCACGAGATTGTCGATGAATATGTCGCAGTTCGGGTTGCAGCTCGCGCCGCCCAGCGCATATGCCACCTGAGTACGGTCGGGCGACCACGTGGGGTGGCGATGCTGGCCAGCGGCCGGCGTGATGGTGGGGCTGACCGTTCCGGCTCCGGAGCTGCTCGTCACGGTGCGCAGATAGAGCTTCGCCTGGCTGTCGTCGCCATCTGGGCTTGCGCGTCCGCTGGCGAACACGATCCGCCCGTTGGTGCCGGAGAGGACGGCGCTCGCGGTCGCGGGCAGCGCCGTGAGCACGACCAAGAGCAAAACTGCGACGACGGCGATGCGCCGGGTTTTCGTTTCCATCCACGGCAAACCTATACGCGAATCGCCATCGATCGCAAGCGCGATCCGACGACCCGCAGCCGAGACTCTTCACCCGCGCTAACGCTTCAGGCGTAGCGAGCGGCTTCTCACGGCCCGCTCGCCGGCGGCGTCGATGACCGTCAACCGTGCAGTAATCCGCAGCGCACCTCGCGCGCGTCGAAGCTTGCGCCGCAGCGCGGACTTCGGCTTCAGAATCACGTTGACGATGCCCGAGGAGAGGGACTCGCGCCAAGTCTGAGCAATCGAGATGGAGCTCTTGATGCCGAGGCGCCGGGCGACGCCGCTCGAGAGCAGCAGCTTGGCGCGCACCGCGCACGGGCAGGATCCGGTGATCTTCACGCGCAGCCGCAGACCTCTGCGGAGCACGGATGCAAGCGATTGTCCCGGGACCGACTCCAGGCTCGCGCTGGGCGCCGTCCCGGGCTGCGGCTCTCCCGGCGCCGGCGCTGTTCCCAGCGTGGTGAACGTCTTGCCGGGGCCGTAGCTGGTGCCCGCCTCGTTGCTCGCCGCCGCACGGTAGTAGTACGTCGTGCCGGGAGTCAGCGGTGACAGGGTCGCCTTCGTCGTCCCCGAACAGATCGCGCTTTGGCGGCTGCCGTAAGAAGCGGTGGGCCCGTAGTCGAACCAGCAGGTCTTGGCGATGCCGAGGGGCATCGTGTTGCCGTAGTTGAAATAGCCGAGAACCTCCGCCGACGTCTCCGCCGGTGTCGCGGCGCCGGTTGCGATGTCCGTCGGGGGCACCGTCTGAGGTGGCGTCCCGTCCGGAATCGCGAAGGAGGGGGAGACCGTCAGCAGGTAGATCAGGATCCCGATCAACAGTGGCCGCTTCACGCTTTCAAAGATAGACATCCCGACACATGCGTGGCGCGCTTGGTACGCGGGCACAAACTCAGACGTTCGTCTAGCCCGAAGCTACGACAAGTGCGCGCAGCACTCCTTGCACGCTTCAAGAGAGCGTGCGCGGACGGACGAGGGGAGTTCGAGTAATGCTTCCCAGAGAAGGGAGTCTCGCTTTGCGTCCCTTACGAACGCCGCTCTTCGCAGCACTTGCAGCCACGCTGATCCTCTCCGCCCCCGCCGGGGCCAACGTGCCGCACACGGTGCAGTCCGGCGAAACGCTGTGGTCGATCGCGGCGGCAAACAATTTCACCACCCGTGCGCTGGCCGCGGCGAACGGTCTTTCCGAGGACGCGCAGGTCGTTGTCGGGGGCACGATTCAGATCCCCTCCGAGCAGCAGGCCGCCGCCGCGCTCGGCGTGACAGGCCAGGCCGCGCCGGCTTCGGCTGAGGCGGTGGGCGCGGACGCGCCCAAGCCGCTCGGCGGTTACACGGTTCAGCCGGGTGACACGCTTTCCGGCATTGCGGGCAGCAGCGGCATCACCATCTCGCAGCTTGCATGGATGAATGGCCTCGACGCAACGGCTCCGCTGCTTTCCGGAACTGTGCTGAAGCTTCCCACCGGCGCTCCCCTGACTTCCCAGGCGCCTGTCGGATCGGCCCAGCCGCAGGTCGTGCCAGAGGCGGCGCCGAACCCGGTGCCGGGCCAGGTGACCTCTGCCGACATCGGTGGAGTGGCAGCGACACACGGAGTGCCCGCGTCGCTGGCCGCGGCGGTGGCGTGGCAGGAGAGCGGCTTTAACAACGGCGTCGTCTCGTCGGCCAACGCCAGGGGCGTGATGCAGATCCTGCCCGGCACTTGGTCATGGGTGCAGCAGAACCTCGCCGACCACCCACTCGACCCGAACTCGGCGCTCGAGAACGTGAACGTGGGTGTGCTGTACCTGCGACAACTGCTGGCGGACACCGGTGGCGACGAGGCGCGCGCGGTGGCCTCGTACTACCAGGGATCTTCCTCGGTGGAGAAGATCGGCCTGCTTCCCGACACCGAACGTTACGTGCAGAACGTGATGGCACTGCGATCGCGGTTTGGCGGACCCTAGGCACGGGCCGCAGTTGACGGTGCGCTTCCGTGCGAGCCTCGCGCTGGCGATGCTGGTGCTGCTCGCCGGCGCGTCACCGAGCCATGCCGCCGGCAGCGGTGAGGTGGCCGCCCTGCAGGTGGCGCTGAGCGGGGTGGGGTTGTACGCAGGCACGGTCGACGGAGTGGCGGGCCCATCCACCAGCGCCGCCGTGCGCCGTTTCCAGAGCGGGCACGGCATTGCGGCGGACGGAGTCGCCGGTGCGGCGACGCGCAGCGCGCTCGGCCGGCGCGGGCGTCCGGCATTCGGCAGTCGCGCAATGCGCAGCGGCAACTCGGGTTGGGACGTGGCCGGCCTCCAGTTCCGCCTCGCATGGCACGGCTTTCCGTCCGGAAACATCGACGCCGGGTTCGGCTCCCACACTCAGGCCGCCCTCAACCGCTTCCAGGTCTGGGCCGGCATGACGCCGGACGGCGTTGCGGGCCCGGCAACGGTCGCCGCGCTTCGCCGGCCGGTCCCGCGCTCGCCCGTGTGGCTGGTGCATCCGGTGCGCGCTCGTATCGGCGACCGCTTCGGCCCTCGCGGAAGTCGCTTCCACACCGGCATCGACTACCCGGCGCCGACCGGGACTCCCGTCGGGACGGCCGGGCGCGGACGCGTGGTCTTCGCCGGCTGGGACCGGAGCGGCTACGGCCGGCTGGTGGTCGTGGAGCACCCACTCGGAGTTCGCTCGATGTACGCGCATCTGTCGAGCATCCTGGTCAGCACGGGTGAAGTGGTAGCAGCCGGATCGCGCGTCGGGCTCGTGGGCGCGACCGGTGTCGCGACGGGACCACATCTTCACTTCGAGCTTCGACTGAGGGGTGCCGCGCTCGATCCACTGACCGCTCTGCGCTAGATGATTGATTCCACGATCCACGCACGCACGGATGACGAGGCATATCGGCGCTGGATCGGCGCCCTCAAGCTCGTCCATGCAACCAGCATGGGCTTCGCCTTCGTCCTTGCCCAGCTGGATCTGCCTCGCCCCCGCACGTACGCGGCCGCGGAATCAACAATCTAGGCGGACGCGAAATTCCGAACGAGCTCTCGAGCCTATGCCGGTCTCGGCTGGACGCTGCCGCCGTACATCGGCAGGTGGATGCCCGGGCCGACGCGCTCGATCTGGTCCCACATGCGCGACACCCCGGCGGTTCCGAAGCGACGCACCCGGGTGACGGCGTCGAGGTCCAGCACGTCGGTCATGACTTCCTCGCAATCACCGGCCTGCAGCCGCACGATTCCCTCCGGATCGACGATCGCGCTGCGGCCGAGACCGGCGGGGGCGGCGGCGTTCAGGGACACCACGTAAAGCTGGTTGAAGATCGCGTTCGCCCGTGCCATCACGATCTCCTGGTCGCGATCGCTCGTGGTCGTGAGGCTCGGCTGGAGCACGACCTCTGCACCCATCCAGGCGAGCTGCCTGCACGTCTCCGGAAAGCTGCCGTCGTAACAGATCGACAGCCCCAGTCTGCCGACGTCAGGGATGTCGAAGGTCACGAACGTGTCGCCCGCGGCGCAGTCCTCGCTCGGCTGCCACGGGAAGACCTTGCGGTAACGCGCCACCAGCTCACCCTGCGGAGAGAGCACCAGGCAGGTGTTGTGGATGGCGCCGGCGTCGCCGCGTTCGAAGACCGATCCCGGCACCAGCCAGAGGCCGGTGTCGCGCGCGATCTCCCCGAGCTCCTCGGTCAGTGGGCCCGGGACCTCGACCGCCACCTGCTCGGCATACCCGTCGTGCTCGTCGAGCGGTGGGGGAGGGCTGGAAAGGTGGAGCTCCGGCAGCAGCAGCAGCTGCAACTGCGGCGACATGGCTCGTATCCGCGCAGCACGCTCGGCCAGCAGCACCAGCGTCGCGGACGGGTCGCGGAAGACCGGGGCCGTTTGAAGAGCGGCGATCGAGAGCGTGCGCATCGGCTACGCCGGCCGTGGCCGGGTCAGTTCCCGATCGCCGCCTCGAAGGCCTCCGTCACCTTGCGTCCCTGCTCACCGCCGAGCACCGGCTCGAAGGTGCAGTTCGCGGTGTACTCCTCGCTCGGGAAGATGAGCTGGTTGCGCGCCAGCGCGGGATCGCGCTTGGCGAGGATCTCCTTCACGCCCTTGACCGGGGTGACGTAGTTGATGTATTCGGCGATGTCTGCCTGCACCTTGGGGTCATAGACGTAGTTGACGAACGCCTGAGCTGCCTGCGGGTTTGGTGCGCCGACCGGGATCTCCATGCTCGTCGACCAGAGCATGCAGCCCTCCTTCGGCTTGATGTACTTGATGTTGGGGTTGTCCTTCTGGAGCTGGACCGCGTCGCCGGACCAGCCCAGAGCGATCCAGGTGTCGCCCTTCGGCAGGTCCTTTATGTAGTCGTTACCGGTGAAGCGCCGGATCTGGCCGGACTTCGCAGCCTTCTTGACCTTGTCGACGGCCGCGAGCCACTGCTCGGTCGTCGCCTTGTCGGGATCGATGCCCATGCTCTTCAGGGTCATCGGTGCCGTGTCCCGAAGTTCCAACAGCATGCTGACCTTGCCCTTGTACTTGGGGTCGAAGAGATCCTTGACCTCGTCGACGCCAGGCGCCTTGTCGGTGCGCACGATCAGGCCGGTCATACCGCTCTGCCAGGGGACCGTGAACTCGCGCTTCGGGTCGGCCTGCGGGTGGCGCAGGTTCGGGATCAGGTTCTTCTCGACGTTCGGAAGCTGTGAGTAGTCGAACCGCTGCAGATAGCCGAGGTCGTACATGCGCGCCGCGAGCCAGTCGCTGACCGTTATCAGGCTGCGATTGCCGGCGTCACCGCGCGCCAGCTGTGGGCGAACCTTGCCGAAGAACTCGACGTTGTCGTTGATCTCCTCGACGTACTTCACCTTGACGCCGGAATCGCGCTCGAACTGCGCGATCGTCCCGTTCTTTCCGGGATCGATGTAGTACGGCCAATTGGAGAAGGTGAACTGCCCCTGGACCGGGCCCTTCTCGACGACGGGCCCCTGCTTGCCGGAGCCACCGTCGTCGCTTCCACAGGCGGCGAGCGCCACGGTGAGCGTCAGTGCGATGACGGCGGGAACCAGCTTCTTGAGGGCCATGCCCACTCCTCCGATTCGTTGCCCGATTCTTTGAATGCAATTCGAAGATATCCGGCGGCCCGGCTGGAGTCAAGCGCCCAACGGAGTCCGCCATTCATCGAATATCCTTCAGTAATGCGGCGCAAGGACCAGGCGTCCAGGAGGGAGCAGCTGGCGCGCGCCAGCCGGCATGTGCTGCTGGAGCGCGGCGCTGTCGGAATGCGCGTCAAGGACATCGCCGAGCAGGCCGGGATAGCCCCCAGCTCGGTTCTCTACTACTACCCCCGCATCGACGAGCTGATGATGGAGGTCTCGCGGGATGCGATCGAGCGCTACACGGAACGCCGCTCCCAGCGGGTGAGGCAGCTCGACGACCCCGTCAGCCAGCTGCGGCTGGCAATCCACCTCGGCGTCCCGACGGGCGCGGACGACGACGAGAGCAGGCTGCTCTACGAGCTGGACGCGTTCACCAGCTCGAGCCCCGCCTTCGCCATCATGAGCGCATCCTTCTTCGATCGCCAGGCGCTGCTCTACGAGTACATCCTCGGATCGGGGGTGACACAGGGCAGCTTCATGCTCACAGCGCCGGCGGAGACGATCGCGCGCGGCATGGTCGCCCTCGAGGACGGGCTCGGCCTGCAGGTGGTGATCCAGAACGCGGGCATCGACAGCGCGGAGGCAGAGCGGATTCTGCTTCGCTACGCGACCATGGCGACCGGGGTACAGCTGGAGGGGATGCCAGCGATCGTGGAAGGGACAGCTTGAGCGCGCGCAACGGACAAGCGCCGAACATCCTCTACATACACTCGCACGACACCGGCCGCTACGTTCAGCCATACGGCCAGCAGGTGCCGACTCCCAACATCCAGCTGCTGGCCGACCAGGGGATGCTGTTCCGTCAGGCCTTCTGCGCCTCGCCAACCTGTTCCCGCAGGCGCGGCGGCTGGAGCTTGAGCCGCCGCCGGACTTCCACTTCGAGCCGCGCATGCACCGCCAATCCGGACGCGCTCGACGACGATTCGGCTCGCAGGTACAGCGACCTGCGGCTGGGGACCGAGTTCGACGTCGTCCTAGCCGTGTCGGACCCCGCTCCCGCTGGCGGCGGCGGGCTGACACAGCGCTGATATCGCATCGGCCATACTTGGCGCCATCCCGACGGCGGCTTCGAAAAGTGCTTCTGCCGCGAATGCGGAGCCCATCTGTTCAGCCGCAACCCTGAGGATCCTGCCCAGATGAGCGTGCGCCTGGGGGCCTTCGACGGTGACCCCGGCGTGCGGCCGAGCTGGCGAGCATTCGTCGGCTTCGCGCCGCCGTGGGAGCCGGTCCCGGACGACGGACTCGAACGCTACGAGGGGCCAAAGTCGCGGGCCGGCCGCCAGCGGCTGCGCCGAGCGTAGGCTTTCCTGACATGGACGACGGCAGTGCAATCTCCTTCAAGGTGCTGCGGCGGGGCACGCCCGTCCACTCCGCTGACGGCGTCGAGCTCGGCAAGGTGCGCCGCGTTCAGGAGGCCAAGCGCGAAAACATCTTCGACGGCATAGTGATCGACACGCGCGGGGGAATGCGCTTTGTCGATGCTCCGGAGGTTGCGCGCATAGCCGAATTCGCTGTGACCCTCACCTTCGATGCCGTCGAGGCCGACCAATACCTTCAGCCGGTTCAGTCGCGCATCGGGCGCCGGATGAGCAACACGAAGACCGCTCGGCGCGCGAAGCGCCTCGGCGACCGCGCGCGCAACGCCTGGGACCGGCGCTGACGCGCCGTTCGCTAGTGCCCCGTCTTGTAATCCAGGCCCGCTTTTGGCCGCGAAAACCGAGCCTGCCGAGGACGCAGGGAGCCCCTGTGCTGGTGGCACAGGGGCGACTGAGGACGCTGGCAGGCGAAGGTTTGCAGCGAGCCAAAGCGGG
>JBBQNR010000072.1:0-14248 GCA_038330145.1 Solirubrobacterales bacterium | reverse complement strand
AGCGCGGAGCTGCTGGGCGGCGCCTTCCGCCATCACCGGCCCGACATCGAGCAGGCCTACGGCAGCTCCGGCATGGAGACCGCCGAGAAGCACGGCCTGATGAGCTACTTCGAGCTGCCCGCGCCGAGCCGCATCGGGACGGGATGGCTGACGAAGGTCGAGACCGGAGGCGGAGGCGGAGGCATGGAGGGCGGAACGCCAGAGGTGATCACCGACTTCGCCGCCGTGCGCGAGCTGATCCTGCGCGATACCAAGGAGGACGGCTTCGGCCACCAGCTGATGGAGAGGCACGCTCATCCGGCGCTGTCGCGGATGCAGGAGCGCCTGCGGCGCTCCGTCAAGGTCGAGACGGTGATCGAGTACGGCGCGCAGCCGGCCTCGCCGGCGGTGACGGTGATCGTGCCCCTCTACGGCCGCATCGATTTCCTTCACCACCAGATCTCGCAGTTCGTGCACGACCCCGAGATCGCCGGCCTGGACCTGCTCTACGTGCTCGACTCGCCGGAGCTGGCCCGGGACCTGAACAAGGTCGCCGCAGGGCTGCACGAGTTCTACGAGCTGCCGTTCAGGGTCGCGATCCTGAGCCGCAACGGTGGCTTCTCGCTCGCCAACAACCTGGGCGCGTCGGTAGCCCGCGGCCGCACGCTGCTGTTACTCAACTCCGACGTGCTGCCGCTGCGGCCGCGCTGGATCTCGCGCATGTCGGCGTTCTACGACGCGACGCCGAACATCGGTGCGCTGGGCGCCAAGCTGCTCTACGAGGAGGACTCGCTTCAGCACGCGGGCATGTACTTCGCGCTCGAGCCCGAGTCGCTGCTGTGGGGCAACCAGCACTACCTGAAGGGCTTCGCCCGCAATTTCGCTCCGGCGAACGTCGCCAGGCCGGTGCCGGCGGTCACCGGCGCCTGCATGATGATCGACCGCGCCCTCTACGAGGAGCTGGGCGGCCTGGACCACTCCTTCGTGCAGGGTGGATACGAGGACTCCGACCTCTGCCTGAGGCTGATCGAGCTTGGCCGCCAGAACTGGTACCTACCGCAGGCCGAGCTCTACCACCTCGAGCAGCAGTCCTTTCCGACCGCCGACGAGTACCGCTGGCTGGCGACGCGCTACAACACCTGGCTCCAGACGCACCGCTGGCGCGGTCTGATCGAAGAGTTGATGACGGCCCAGGACAGCGGGCGGCGCGCTCCGCCTGCGCTCGCCGTCTAGTGGCCGGCGAACGTTTCGAGAAAAGCCCTTGAAGGACACCGCCAGCGCCCCGGGCTCGAGCCTCCATGGGGAGGGCGTTCGTCTACGGCCGTGGCATCTGAACGTGCCGATCGGTCCCGGCCTCAGCACGCGAGACTTCCTCGAAGAGGAGGCGGCACGCACGCCGGGCTCGTTCTACGACCCGACGGGCGGCTTCAACTGGCTGCTGGGTCGCGTGTATCCGAACGGGCTCGGGGGCCGCAGCGTGCTCGACTGCGCCTGCAACAACGGCGCCTACCTGTTCCTGGCCAAGGAGATGGGCGCCGGCGAGTGCGTCGGCTTCGACGTGCGTGAGCACTGGATCGAGCAGGCTCGCTTCCTGCTTCGCAACCGGTCGCGCCCCAGCGACGGGATCCGCTTCGAGGTCTGCGACCTCTACGATCTTCCTGCGCTGGGGCTGGAGCGCTTCGACATCGTTCTGTTCCGGGGCATCCTCTACCACCTCCCCGATCCGATCCAGGGCCTGCGGTTGGCCGCCGACCTGACCGGCGAGCTGATGATCGTCAGCACCGCCATCCGAAGCGACCTTCCGGACGGGGCGCTGGTGGTGGGCGAGGAATCACGCACGAGGCCGCTTTCCGGCGTGCACGGGCTCCAGTGGTACCCGACCGGCCCGGGCGTGGTGGCGGAGATGCTCGAGTGGGCCGGCATGGACGCCATTCGGTACGGCCCGTGGTTCCGCGCCGAGGGCGCCACGCCCGGTCTCGACAACGCCGGCATCTACGCCGCGCACGACGACTCGGTGTTCGATGCCTTCGACGGGTTCCGCCCGGATGGCCGCAGGGGTCGCATGTTCGAGGTCATGAAGACGCGCACGGCTCCGCACACCACGGTGCTGTTCGCGTGCGGCGGCGACCGGGTGTTGCTCGATTGGTTCGACGGCAACGACGAGCGCAGGGTCGTCCCGTTTCCGGCCGGGAGGGCGGGCGAGCAGGACGACATGGTCGAGGCGCTTGAAACCGAGCGGCGCGCGGGAGCGCGCTATATCCTGTTCTCGTCCTCGACGTTCGCATGGCTCGAGCAGCGCCCCGCTCTCGTGCACCGGCTTCAGAGCCGCTTTCAAGAGATCGTCCGGGAGGACGCCTGCATGCTGTTCGACCTCTGGGGAAAGTAGATCGCCGACTCCATACAAAACCTGGCCCTGACGGACATGCTGCGCGAGCTGAACGACGACGTGCCCGGAGTTATCGAAGAGATCTCGCCGAATGACCAGATGCACGAGGCGAATCCCGTCTACTACTTCCAGGCCGGCCAGCTCGCACTGCGTTGCGTGCGGCTGGCGCTCCTGTCGGCCGGCAGGTCGAACGCCACCAGCATCCTCGACCTTCCCTGCGGGCACGGCCGCGTGCTGAGGATTCTCAAGGCCGCGTTTCCAGAGGCGTCGCTGACCGCCTGCGACATCAACCGCGATGGCGTCGACTTCTGTGCCGAGGTGCTCGGCGCGACGCCGGTCTACAGCGCGTCACATCCCAACGACGTCGAGCTGGAGGGCTCGTTCGACCTGATCTGGGTCGGCTCGCTCCTGACGCATCTCGACCTCGACGGCACGCGGGCGTTCCTGGATCTGTTCGAGTCGCTGCTGGGGCCGGGCGGCGTGCTCGTGTTCACCACGCACGGCCGCATGATCGCCGACCGCCTGCGGGCCGGGCTCGCCACGGCCGGGATGACGCACGACGAGGTCCAGGAGCGCTACGGTACCTCTCGCCCGCACCTGACGTGGGCGATGAACGAGCAACAGATAGGGACGCTGCTGGAAGGCCACGAGCGTGAAGGCTTCGGCTACTCGGACTGGTTCACCGAGGCGAGGCGCAAGCAGCTCTCGATGCCGCTCAACTACGGCATCTCGATCGCCGATCCCTCCTGGATCTGCGCCGAGCTGGAGCGCAGGAGCTCGCTGCGGCTGGTGCTCTACAAGGAGGCCGGCTGGGGCCCGGCGCTCAACTGGTGGTCGCAGGACGTGGTCGGCTGCGTCCGGCTCGGCGGATGACCGCCCGCCGGTAGCTACGGCTTCGGCTTCAGAAGCCCCTTCTCGGTCAGCAGCTCCATCACCCGCTCGGCGCTCTGCTCGGCCGGCTCGCCGACGGTATCGAGCACGATGTCGGCGTCCTCCGGCTCCTCGTAGGGGTCGTTGACTCCGGTCAGGTTGCTGATCTCGCCGCGCCGAGCCTTCTCGTAGAGGCCCTTGTAGTCGCGGGCGGCGCAATCGTCGGCGGTCGCCTTGCACCAGACCTCGACGAAGGTCTGGATCTCCTCGCGTGCGAGCTCGCGGTCCTGGCGATAGGGAGAGATGGCGGCCACGATCACCGCCACGTTGTTTCGGGTCAGCAGCTTGGACACGAAGGCGATGCGGCGGATGTTCTCCTGGCGGTCCTCCCTGGAGAAGCCCAGGCCCTTGCAGAGCCCTTCACGGATGATGTCGCCGTCGAGCAGCTCGACCCGTTCGACGCCCAGCGCTCGCAGCCGCCCGGCGACGAGGCCGGCTACCGTGGACTTGCCAGAGCGTGGCAATCCGGTCAGCCAGAGTGTGAAGCCCTGAGTCTCCATCGTCATGCTGAGCGCTCCCTC
Organism: Solirubrobacterales bacterium; assembly: GCA_038330145.1. Taxonomy (GTDB): domain Bacteria; phylum Actinomycetota; class Thermoleophilia; order Solirubrobacterales; family JBBDJG01; genus JBBQNR01. Next base: position 10,432 of record JBBQNR010000072.1, on the reverse strand, counting down.
GGGAGCGCCGGTGCTAGGGGAGGAACACCCCCTGGCGGGCGAAGACGGCTTCGTCCCCCGAGCCGCAGGTCGGCGGACAGGCGCCGGACGGCGGCGTCATGCTGTTGTCGGGCCCGAGGTCCAGGATCTGCAACGAAGACGTCGACACCACAGCGCGGCTGCGCTCGCGCGCGAAGTTCGGCAGCAGGGTGTCGGAGCTGGTGCTGAGGTTGCAGGTGGACCCGATGGCGTTCCCGGGCGTCGTCACACAGGCCATCGGGATCGAGAAGTCGAAGTCACTGACGGTCGCGATCGTTTCCTGGAAGGCGCCGCTGTCGTTGTCGGTCATCCGCATCCGCGTCCGGAATATTAGGTTGCCGGAGTAGTCACCGCCACTTGGACCTGCCGTACTCAGCACGTCGGTGAGTGAGGCGTTGAAATGCAGATCGGCGTCGTCCTGGGTCGGCGGCGGCGTTCCCACCTTCACGTCGATGCGAGCGGACCCGTTCATCCTGCCCTGGCTCGAGGTCGTGAGCAGCGACGTGGCGAGGCTCGGACTCCTGCACGAATCCTGGTCCAGAGGGGCAACGTGCTGGCTGTTCGGGCTCAGGCACTGGCTGAACTCCGGCACCAGCGAGACCCGAAGCGGGGTGGCGCCTCCGGGCCGCGGGTGCGCGTACTGCGTGAAATTGGCCTGAAGCGTGGTATTGGCTGCGGGCGTTGTGAAGGCGTGTGAGATCGCTCCGCCGTCGGACCAGCTGCTGAACTGGTACAGCCTCTGCGCTGAGTCGTACTGGTTCTGGGTGGTGCTGACAGGGAAGGCCCAGTTGCCCCAGGACGTGATCGTCTGTGGCGCTGTGATCGTGTTGCCGGCGGCCTGGACCTGGAAGCCGCTCGGGTTTGTCTGCATGTTCACGGTAACGGTCTTCGGGTTGATGTTGCGGGTGACGGTCGTGGTGCGGTTGGCGGAGTCGGTCGCCTTGAGCCGGATCTCCAGGTACGTGTTCGTGGTTGCGGCGAGGTCCTCGGGCGCCGGCCCGGTCAGCGGGATGTCGTTGCCGGTCGTGGGCGCCAGCTCGGTGTGGGTGTGGGAGCCGTGGTGCTTGATCACCTCCCATTCGAGAGCACTGCTGGGCAGGGTTCCGTCCTCGGGGTCGGTTGCGCTCCCCGTCAGGGTGATGCTCTCGCCGACGCTCCAGAGCTTGCCCGCCACCGGCGCGCTGATCGTCGGCTGAGGCGGGCCGCTTGCGACCGTTATGGGCACCGTGTCCACGTTCTGGAGGCCGTGGCCGTCGCTGACGGTCAGCGTGGCGGTGTAGTTGCCCTCCGCGTAGGTGTGACTCGGCGTCGCCGAGCTGGAGTGCGCCGAGCCGTCGCCGAAGTCCCAGTCGTAGCTGAGCGTCGCGTCGTCGGGGTCGAACGAGCCGCTGCCGTCGAAGCTGACCTGAAGCGGCGCGTCGCCCGTGGTCGGGTTGGCCGAGATGACCGCGTTGGGCGGCTGGTTGGGGCTGAAGGTGGCGGTGTAGGTCGCCGGGCTGGAGGGAGTCGTGATCGTGTGCGATGCGGCGCCTGAGTCGGACCAGGTCGAGAAGTGCCAGTACTGACCCTGCGCTGATTGACCCTGGGCGCTGACCGGCACGCCCCAGCCGTCCCATGACGTGACCGTCTGCGGCCCCGTGACCGTCGTGCCGGCGACCGTCAGCGCGAGCCCCGCCGGGCTGGTGTCGAAGGTCAGGTCGACGGTCTTGGGGTCGATCGTGCGCGTGACGGTGGTGGACTTCCCGAGCGAGTCGGTGGCCTTGAGGCGGATCTCGAGCTGCGTGTCGGTGGTCGCGGCCAGGTCCTCGGGCGCCGGGCCCGTCAGCGGAATGTTGTTGCCGGTCGTGGGCGCCAGCTCGGTGTGGGTGTGGGAGCCGTGGTGCTTGATCACCTCCCATTCGAGAGCGGAGTCCGCCAGCGTGCCGTCCTCGGTGTCGGTGGCGGAACCGGTGAGCGTGATCGACTCCCCGACGCTCCAGAGCTTGCCTGCAAGCGGCGCGTCGATCGACGGCTGGGGCGCGTCATTGGTGACGGTGATTGGGACCGTGTCGGTGTCGGTGAGACCGTGACCGTCGCTGACGGTCAGCGTGGCGGTGAAGTTGCCTTCCGTCGCGTAGCCGTGGTTCGGCGTCGCCGAGCTGGAGTGCGGCGAGCCGTCGCCGAAGTCCCAGTCGTAGGTGAGCGTCGCGTCGTCGGGGTCGCTGGAGGCGGTGCCGTCGAAGGCGACATTGAGCGGAGCGGCGCCACTCGTTGGCGTCGCGGATGCCGATGCCGTCGGCGCCTGGTTGGGGCTGAACGTGGCGGTGTAGCTCGCCGCCGTCGACGGTGTGTTGATCGTGTGAGTGGATGCGCCGCCGTCGGACCAGCTCGAGAAACGCCAGAAGTCGCCGAGCGTGTCGGACTGGTCTGGGGCGTGGACGATCAGGTTCCAGTTCTTCCAGGACGTGATCGTTTGCGGCATCGTCAACGAGGTGCCGGCAACCTCCACGGCCAGGCCGCTGGGGTTGGAGCCGAAGGTGATCGGGACCGTGTATGGGTAGATGTTGCGCGTGACGGTGGCGGAGAGCCCGTTCGGGTCGGTGGCGGTGAGGGTGATCTCCAGGTGGCTGTTGGCAGCGGCCGACAGCTCTTCGGGCTCGTCCGCCACTATCGGGATGTTGTTGCCTGCGGTTTCCGGCAGGAGGGGGTGGAGGTGGGTGTCGTGGCGCTTCTCGACCCGCCATACCAGCGAGCTGTTCGGCAAGCTGCCGCTCTCCGGGTCCTCGGCGCTGCCCACCAGCGTCAACGTCTCTCCGACGGAGAACTTCTTGCTCGCGACCGGCGCGTCGATGGAGACGTCCGGGGGCGAGTTGCCGACCGTGATCTTGGTCGTGGCGGAGTCCTGCGCGCCGTTGCCGTCGTCGACGGTCAGTTTGGCGGTGAACGTTCCGGGAGTCGTATATGTGTGTGCGGGGGTAGCCGAGGTGCCGTGCGGTGAGCCGTCGCCGAAGTCCCAGTCGTAGGTCAGCACGTCCGCGGGGTTGGGGTCGACGGACCCGGTGCCGTCGAAGTTGACGGTCAGCGGCATGCCGCCCGAGGTGGGGCTGGCCGTGATGTTGGCGGAGGGCGTTCGGTTGGGCGAACCCGTGTACTTGATCTTGCGGATCACGTCGTCGGGAAAGCCGACCCAGCTGATGTAGTAGAAGGACTGGCCGGCGCCGTCGGGCGCGAAATGACCGTCGATCAACCACGGGATCCCGGTCGCGAACTCGGTCGCGGTCTGGCCACCGGAGCCGTCCGGCTCCAGCCGCCAGACCTTCTGGCAGACCAGGTCGCCGAACAGGTAGTCGCCGTCGTAGGCGGCCGGCCACACTCCGCTGGGCACGAAGTCGCCGGCGGTCACCGACACGCAGCCGGTGTTGTGGTTGTAGGTGTGGATCGGGTTCGTCATGCCCACCGGCTGAGGGCCGCAGTCGGTGCTGGAGTCCCTGACGCAGTTTCCCTCGCGCACGTTCCAGCCGAAGTTGCCGCCCGGCGAAAGCTGGTTGACCTCCTCCCACGTGTTCAGGCCGACGTCGTTTGCGCGCACCGAGGGAGAGAGCGAATCGCCGTCCACGGCGATACGGAACGGGTTTCTGAGCCCGGACGAGTAGATCTCCTGGCAGATGGTCGAGGTGTCCGTGTAGCCGGTCGGGTTGCATTGCGTCGTACCCGGGCCGGTGAACGGATTGTCTGGGGGGATCGCCCCCGTGGTGGTTACGCGCAGCACCTTGCCCGACAGCGTTCCCAGGTCTTGGGCGGCGTCGTTGAACGGGAAGCAGCCGCTGTCGCCGCGGAAGTCGCAGCCGCCGTCGCCCGTCGAGATGAATAGGTTGCCGTCGGGCCCGAACTCGACGTCTCCGCCGGCATGGGTGCCGGTGGGACTTTGGATCCCGTCGACGATCGGCGTCTCGCTCAGCGGGTCGATCAGGTCGTTGTCGCCGAGCACGAAGCGCGATACCCGTACGACGGGGCTGTTCGGCGCGTTCTGTGCACAGCTTCCGAACTTCTTGGCCGCGTAGTTGATGTAGATGTAGTGGTTGGTGGCAAAGCCGGGGTCGATGGCCAGTCCGTTGATTCCCCACTCGTCGAGCCGGCACGTGTTGCTGCGCCAGTCGAGGGCCGGCGCGGGCTTGAGCACGCCGTTCTTGTAGATGCGGATGAGGCCGGCGTGGGTGACGATCACAATCCGGCCGTCGGGGGTCATGTCAAACCCGGTCGGGCGCGGAACGGTGGTGACGGGCTGGTCGTCCCACCCCGACGGCAGGGTCACGAAAGCGGACGCCGGAACGGCGCCAAAGATAAACGCTGCGATCACCGCAGCGAGGACAGCAACGCCGAGCCCCCGCGCTCGGCCCCTGCCCGGCCAAGTCCCGCCTATTTTCATCACTCCCTGGTCCCGATCCAGCCGGCTGACCACGGCAGGATAGCCCAGAAGCGCTCTGCAATGCGAGGGCGGGGCCCATACTTGGCCTGTGGAGGACGCTCGGGTGATGCCGTGGAGGGGCTGGATCTGGCTCGTGCCGGTGTCACTGGCGATCTTCGCTGCGCTGTTCCTCGTGAATGACCTCGGTGGGCACGACCGCCCCTCGGCGAAGCTGATCGGCGCCGAGCAGACGGTCTTCGACTGGAACACGGACGCCTGCGAGCCGATCGACGTGCCCGACGCCCCCGCACGGGCGCTGAGAGACGATCGCGGCAGGGTGCAGCTGTACGCCTCGCATTACCTGGTGCGACGCTTCGTCGGGCCCTCGCTGGACCGCGTTCGCCACAGCTGCCGGGTCGTGATGCGGTCGGGCTTCGACCCCAGGCCGGAGGCCTACGACGACCGGGACTGGCTGGCGTCCCTTTACACCGAGGACGGCAGGACGATCCACGCCCTGGTCCACGACGAGTACCAGGGCAACCAGCATCCGGGCCGCTGTCCGAGCGGCAGCTACCAGAAGTGCTGGTACAACGCCATCACGACGGCGACGTCGACCGATGGAGGCGAGAGCTACTCGCGGCAGCCCGCGCCGGCGGGCATCGCCGCCAACGTTCCGTACCGGTACGTCCCGGACGCGGGTCCCTACGGGATATTCCAGCCCTCCAACATCATCAAGAGGGACGGCTACTACTACGCGCTGCTGCAGGCCGAGGCGTTCGGCAAGCAGCGACGTGGCACCTGCGTCATGCGCTCGCCCGACCTTTCGCAGCCGCGGTCATGGCGGGCCTGGGACGGAAAGCATTTCAGCGTCCAGTTCGTCGATCCCTACCGTGAGCCCGTCGGCGACCCGGGTGATCACGTCTGCGCCCCGGTGGGAGAAGCCGAGATTGCGAAGATGGCGCACAGCCTCAGCTACAGCACCTACTTCGGCAAGTACATGCTGGTCGGCGTCGCGGGTGAGTTCCAGCCCTCCCGCAACAGGAACATCTGGGGCATCTACTTCGCCCTATCGGAGGACCTCATCCACTGGTCGCACAAGCGCCTGATCGCCGAGACCGAGCTGCCCTGGACATTCCAGTGCGGCGACCGCTACCCGATTCTCTATCCCTCCGTGCTCGACCCGGAGAGCACGTCACGCACGTTTGGCACAACCGGGCGTCGCGCGTACCTCTATTTCACGCGCCTCCAGTACCCGAACTGCCGGCAGGCCCTGCAGCGCAACCTGGTCAGGATCGGGATCGAGTTCTCGAAGTAGAGCCCCTACAGTCGGGACGCTGGCGTGACCGACCAAACGGGCTTCCGAGCCATCGTTTCAATAGCCTCCCTCTTCAGTCAACCGTCGCGCATATGGAGGCTTTGGTCATTCGGCTTGATGCTGAACGCGTTGAGCAGCTCCCTGCCCCGCTGGGCCGAGCAGTGATCGATGAAGCCGGCCTGCGGGGGCTTTCGTGTGGTTGCGGGACGCGCCTCCAAGATGGCTGGCTCAACTCGGACATCGCGCAGTACGTGGCGCAGAACGGCTCGGCAACTTCTCCCGGGCGTGTGGCACTGGTTCAGGACTGTCACTACCTCCAGCATGACGCTACGATGCCCTTCCCGATCGAGGACGAAGCGTTCGACTGGGTCCATTCGGAGCACTTCATCGAGCACATCAATCCGGCGCAGGGCATCGCCTGGCTGGGCGACATGCATCGGCTCCTGAAGCCGGGCGGACATATCCGGATCAGCACCCCGGACCTGGGCAAGTACGTGGAGGGCTACAGCGATCCGGAGGGCGAGTTCTTCGCCGAGCACAGGCGGCGACTCGATCCCATGCTGGCCGGGTTGCTCAATCCGCCGCGGAAAAACCCCCAGCACCTGGGGCAGGCCTACTTCGAGGGGGGTTCGGAAGTTCCGAGCCGCCGGGCCTTCATCTTCAACCAGATCTTCCTGCTGCCGGTCTGGGGGCACAAGTGGATCTACGATCTGGACGAGCTGCGTCACGCCGCGACTCGCGCGGGGTTCTCCCCGGAAGAGGTCGTCGAGGCCGGCTATCAGATTGGCCGGGCTCCGGAGGTCTTGGCACTCGACGCTCCCGTGCATTCGGACGAGAGCGTCTACGTGGAGCTGATCAAGCGCTGAGCGCGAGCTCCTAGAGTGCCGGCAATGGAACCTGGAATTCTTTTGTGGCACCACGGCAGCGATCTGCTGGACCTGGAACGGACGCGGCAGCGAGGGGCAGGGTGGGGAGCCGAGAACCTGCGTAAGGACTTCTCGCCGGCTACGGTCATCGACGTGGGCGTTTGGCAGGGAACGAAACCGTTGTATGACGCCTTCCCTGACGCTTTCCACGTCCTGATCGAGCCGCTGCAAGAGTTCGAGCCGAAGCTGAGGCAACGACTGTCGAGAATGGACGGCGAGCTTCTGCTCACGGCCGTGGGAGACAGGGTGGGCGAGGCCGTCATCGACATTCACCCCCAGGCACTTTGGGGAAGCTCGCTTCTTTCCGTCGCGGGCTCCGATTTCAGGGGAAACGCAGCTGAGCGGCGCACGATCCCGGTTACCACGCTCGACACGTTGCTCGAGGAACGGCGATGGCAAAGGCCCTTCGGCCTCAAGATCGACGTGGAGGGGTACGAGGCCCACGTCGTCAGGGGAGCGAGGACCCTTCTGCGTGATACGCAGTTCGTGATCGCAGAGGTCGGGGTTGCCAGGCGATTCGAGGACAGCTACACGTTCGCGGAGTTCGTCGCCCTGATGGACTCGCTCGGATTCGGTCTCTGCGATGTCGTGGACGCCACCAAAACGGACGGGCGGCTGGTGTTCCTCGACGCCTTCTTTCAGCCCTCTTAGGGCTCAGGCGAGCGAGAAGATCAGGCAGCTCTCATCCTCGAGCGCGACGGCGTAGCGCTCGCGAACGTGGCTGCCGAGCTGTGGGTAGCGGTCCAGCCACCAGAGCGCGGTGGCGGGCAGCAGCAGGAAGCCGGCGCCACGCTCGCGCAGCCGCTCCAGGTGAGCGATCGCGGCGTCGTCGTCGGCGGGGTAATGACCTGCATAGACGCCGTTCTCGTCCTGCGGGAAGTGCCAGGCCTGCCGCCCGTCCAGCTCCAGCAGCTCGTCGTCGCCGCGGCTGGCGACCACGACCGTGGCTTCGGGCGGCAACACCTGTGCCACGGCGCGTCGGATCTCCGCCACCAGCTTGCGATAGCCGAGCTGCTCGCTGGGCTCGAAGGTCGGTCCGTCGTCGCTGCCCGCGGCGCCGTTCCGGCTCAGCGCCGCTGCGACACCGGCCTGAAGCTCGTAGATCTCGACCTCGATCTGCTCCGCTCGGCGCAGGAAGTTCTCGAGGTCGACGGGAGCGGCTTCCCGCTGTTGCACCGGCTCACTCTGCGGGCCGGCTGCGCCCGCACCTCCAAGCTCGATGTCGGCCACATGCGCGGTCAGGCGCACGGCTTCCCGCAGCAACTCCGTGACGTGGCGTGACTGCGCGTCGAGCAGGCGCACGGCCTCGTTGCGGCGGTGGCCATCCACCTGAACCGACGCCAGGTATGGAGAGACCTCCAGCCCGAGCGGATATCCGTCGCGGTAGTGGATGCGCAGCAGTCCGTCGGCCACGTAGTAGTCGAGGTCGTCGCGGCGGGCCCGGTCGCGCCAGCGCTCGCGGAACAACTTCGCGTTGCGCTCGATGTCCTTCGAGCGCCGGCCCCGCGACACCGACTCCAGGTGGTACAGGACGCTCTCGTGGCAGTAGTGGACCTGATCGCCGCTCTCGCCCAATCGCAGGCAGAGGTCGGTGTCCTCGAGGCAGTTGTGAAAGGCGGGATCGAAACCGCCGGCCTGCTCGAACGGGGCGTGGCGCACGAGCATGCAGGCGGCGGTGACCGCCTGGAACTGTCGCGACCTGTTGACGACTGGGTGATCGCCGGGAAAGCCGGCGTAGATGTGGCGCGGGTTGGCGTCCTGACACACCACAACGCCCGCATGCTGGATCGAGTCGTCCGGGAACAGCAGCTTGCTGCCCACCACGGCGGCCGCCGGGTGCTCGTCCGCATAGCGCGCAAGCGCGTCCAGCCAGCCCGCCTGAGGGATCGTGTCGTTGTTGAGGAAGACGAGGTTTTCCCCGGACGCCTCCGCCGCACCCTCGTTGCACGCAGTCGCGAAGCCGCCGTTGTCCGCTCGCGTGAGCACTCGCACCGGCTCCGCGTAGCCGGCCAGCAGGCTCGCCGTCGAGTCGGTCGATGCGTCGTCGACGACGACCACCTCGAACGGCACCGACGGCGGTTGCGCCAGGATGGCGTCCACGCACTGGCGGGTCAGGCCCGCCCGGTTGTGGGCCGGGATCACTATCGAATAGGCGGCCTTCACGCCAGCGGCCCCCGCTCGGAACTTTCGGTGAAAAGTATTGGGTGGGGCACTAGGCCCCGTTCACGGCGAAGATGATGCAGGTCTCCTCGTCGCGCACCACGGTCGCGTACCGGCTTTCGAGATGCTCTCGAAGCCCTTCGTAGTAGTCGAGCCACCAGAGGCCGGTCTTCGGGAACAGCACGAAGCGCCCGCCGCGCTCGCGCATCTCCTCCTCCAGCAGGGCGACGGCCTCGCCGCTGTCCTTGGGGTGGTGGCCGATCCAGGTGCCGTCCGTGTCTCCGGGAAAGTGCCAGGCGGAGCGGCCGTCGAGCTTCAGCAGCTCCTCGTCGCCACGGCTGACGACGAGCACCGTCCCCTCTTGCGGCAGCGTCTCGGCCACGACCGACCTGATGCGATCGGTCAGCGCCTCGTAGAGGGGCTTCGAGCCGCGCCCGTACGGCTGCCATGGCCGCCCCCACTTGTGCTCGAAGCGCTTCTGGTTGGCCAGCAGCAGCTGCGCGTACTCGCCGGTCGGGATCAGCTTGCCGAACGAGGTCTCGCCGAAGTGGTGCACGAATACGTCCTCGGCGCAGACCAGCCGGTAGCCCGCCGCGTTCGCTCGTGCCGAGTAGTCGTCGTCCTCGAGCAGCCCGAGCTCGAACTGCTGGTCGAGCGGCCCCAGGCGCTGGTAGGTCTCGCGCCGCATGGCGAGGCAGAACATGGTCAGCGTGTCGATCTCGAAGCTCTCGGCGTCGTGTTCCCTCGACCGCTCGGCGGCGAACTCGACCAGCTCGCCCCAGGTCTCGTATGGAACGTCGATCTCCGCCTCGTTTCCGATCCGGTTGGTGAGCGGCCCGACGAGGCCGATCGACTGATCTCCCAGCCAGCCCGCCAGCCGCGTCAGCCAGCCGGGGGGCACCAGCGCGTCGTTGTTGAGCAGAACGATCACGTCGCCGGACGATGCCGCCAGACCCTGGTTGCAGGCGCGGGCGAAGCCGCCGTTGACGATGTTGAGCACGAGTCTGACGTCGGGGTTGCTCTCGGCCAGCTCGCGCAGGTACTCGGGCGTGCCGTCGGTCGAGCCGTTGTCGACGACGACCAGCTCGTGGCGGGCGCGGCCGCGGTCCGCCAACACGCTCTCCAGGCACATGCGGGTGAAGGCCAGGTTGTCGTAGGTCACGACCACCACGCTCGCCCCCACCGGGCCGGACACGAGCGGGCCAAACGCCGGCACCGGCCGGTCGAGCACCGCACGCTCGGTCGCCTCCGGAAGCGTTGTCGGGCGCCGGGAGAGCGGCGTCAACGACATGTCGGTCGGAAAGAGGTCGGCGGCTCGCTCGAACGCCAGCCCGTGTCGCAGTCTGGAGCGCTCGAGGCCGACCTCGGCCAGCAGCTTGGACAGCACGACGTTGGAGTCGAAGACCTCGTCTGCGACCGCCGTCGCGGCGCGGCTGTGGCGCTCGTAGTCGGAGTTGATCTGCTCGATCGCCGCCTCGATCTCCTCCATCGTCGAAAACCCGAACAGGCCCTCGCCGGTCGGCATCACGTTGACGAAGCCGGTGTCCTGGCAGACCACGGGTCGCCCTGCGGCCAGGTAGGTCGCGCTGCGGTCGCTGAACCAGCCGGTCCGCAGCCGCACGTTCTGGT
>JBBQNR010000071.1:0-14294 GCA_038330145.1 Solirubrobacterales bacterium | reverse complement strand
GGGGCCGCTCCGTCGGAGCGGCCGCCGCTCGCGCGCTGACGGGCGATGACGACGATCGCGGCCGCCGCGATCAGGAGGAGTGCGATTGGCACGACGTAGACGAGCGCCGAAGATCCCCCGCCGGCCGAGCATTCGGCACTGACCTTCGGTACCGGATGCCCGGCCGCGCTGGCGAGCTCCCGAACGGCGGCGATCGCCGCTCGGGCCAGGTCGTTCGGGTGGTCCCCCTCAGGGGCTTCCAGACCAAAGATGGTCAAGAACACGTTGGCCGCTTTGCCCGAGCGCACCAAACCGAACCCGGCGGGCATGACAGTGAGAAGCGACTCGTTGGTCTGAACCGCATCTCCAGGGCGATAGAACCCGATCTGGCTTCCCAGGAGCGCCGCGTAGGCCTGCGGTCGGTCGAAGTACTGCGAGGCACCGCCGAGGTCTTCTCGTGAGGAGATCAGCGCGACCTTGAGCGGGTAGCCCTCCTCCATGACTCGATCGGTCAGCTTGGTCAACGCCGTCTCGAGCTGAGGGCATACCGGCTCGTTTGGGAGGAATACGTTCTGTGCGAGCAAGACGTCGCTCACTGTGCCGTGGCCGGCGCGAGCGCTGGCCCCGAAAAGGGAAACCGCCACAGCCAGGCCGAGGACGGCGAGTGCTCGCTTTCGGCCCCTCATCTGCGCGCGTAGCAAAGCACACCCCTCAATGACCGGAGCGCGACCGATTAGTTTTTGCCCCGTCGCCTGTCTTCAATGGCGACGCGACAGCTGATCGGGCTAGCCGACAGTTATTCCAAAGGAGGGCTGCTGAGATGAACACACCGCCGATAGTTTCGGCTCAGGAATGGGACGCCGCGCGCGCAGAGATGCTGGCAAAGGAGAAGGAGCTCACCCACGCCCGGGACGCGCTAGCAGCGGAGCGGCGCCGCATGCCGTGGGTGGAGGTCGACAAGCAGTATGCATTCGATGGGCCCGGCGGGAAGGCGAGCCTGCTCGATCTCTTCAACGGGCGCCGGCAGTTGATCGTCTACCGCTTCTTCTTCGAGCCCGGCGTGAACGGTTGGCCCGAGCACGGATGCCCAGGCTGCTCTTTCCTCGCCGACCAGGTCGCCCACCTAGCTCACCTGAACGCCCGCGACACCACTCTCGCGTTCGTGTCGCGTGCCCCGCAGGCCGACATTGAGCGCTGGAAGTCGAGGATGGGATGGGAGATCCCGTGGTTCACCATCACCGACGACTTCGACACGGACTTCGGCGTCGGCGAGTGGCACGGCACCAACGCCTTCATCCGCGACGGCAACAAGGTCTTCCGCACCTACTTCGTCGACAACCGCGGCGACGAGGCGATGGGCAGCACATGGAACTACCTCGACATCACGGCACTCGGGCGCCAGGAAGAGTGGGAGGACTCGCCGAAGGACTACCCCCAGACACCGCCGTACCGGTGGTGGAACCTGCACGACGAGTACGGGAAGGGCTGAGGTCGCAGTCGCGACTGGGCAACGCGGGCACGCTCGAGAAGCGCTCGTGCACGAAGCGCACGACCATCGCTCCTTCCCCTACGGCGGTGGCGCAGCGCTTGATGGAGCCCGATCGCACGTCGCCGGCCGCGTAGATACCGGGCACGCTGGTTTCGAGCAGGCTTGACCTTCCTCGAGACCCCCAGTTCGGTCTCCAGCTGGGCAATCCTGCGCTTGGCGGCGGCGAGCTCCAGGGCCTGGTCGGTGCTGAGGCCCCTGGCTCACTGGGATTGCTGATGTCATGTCGAGATAGCGGTGAACCCTCCAACGATTGCACCGTAGATCACATGCGTGATCACGGTGATGGCCGGTGTCGCGTTCCCGTAGTTCAAGATCATGAAGCCGGGCGGCTCCAGCAGCGGGCTGGTGTCGGCGGCGCTTTGGCTAGAGCCCATGCGGGGATGAACAAGGGGTAGGAGCGTGTTCACGAGGGCGGTCCCGGCGAAGAGCCCGTGGACCAAGCCGAACGCGCCGCCGAGCCACCAGCTGCTCTCGTCGATCGCGCTGAAGACGGCGTAGTACATCGCCGCGAACGCCTGTCCCGCGACGAAGTGAAGCCCGAAGCCGATCGCCTTCGCACGCGTGCGGTCCGCGGAGAACGCGGTACCGAGCAGGAAGGGGAGGTCCATGCGCGTGAGCCCGACCTCGCTTCCGGCACGCAAAAGGGTCGTCAGCACCAGGGTCCCGACGAAACCACCCGCCATCGCTCCCCAGAAGCTCATCGTCGCCGTTGCTCGGAGATGGACGCCGCGGCGTTGATCAGCGCGAGGTGAACGAGAGCCTGCGGGAAGTTGCCGAGGAATTCTCCCGTCTCCGCCTCGACCTCCTCGGAATAGAGGCCCACGTCGTTGGCATGGGTCAGCAACGCCTCCATGCTCTCGGCGGCCTCTTCGACGTCACCGAGACGCGCGAGCGCATCGACTAGCCAGAACGAGCATGTGAGGAAGAAGCCCTCCGAGCCGCTCAGGCCATCCTCGCCCGAGTAGCGGTAAAGCAATGGTCCCTTTCCCAACTCCGTGCGTATTGCCCGAACCGTCGCTTGCAGTCGCTGACTGCTCGGATCGTCGTAGCCGAGCAGCACCGCCATCAGCAAGCTCGCGTCCAGTTCGGAGCTTCCCGCAGACCGCACGTAGCTCTGCTTGGCCTCCGACCAGCCGTGCGCTTCTATGAACGTCCGGATTGCTTCCGCCTCGCGTTCCCATAGCTTCAGACGGCGGTCAGGAATCTGCCCAGATCGAGCAAGCTTCGACGCGCGATCAAGCGCGACCCAGCACATCATCTTCGAATGAATGAAGTGGACGGGCTCGCTCCTCACTTCCCATATCCCCGAGTCGGGCTGCCGCCAGATCTTGCATACGAGGTCCGCGATGTCGGCGAGCCTGCGGCCGATGTCCTGATCGAGGTGATGCCGAGCCCGTACGTAAAGCCATGCGGTCTGAAAGATGTCGCCGTAGACGTCCAGCTGCGTCTGTCCGGCCGCCCCGTTGCCGACCCGGACCGGCTTCGATCCGCGATATCCGTCGAGGTCCAAGGTTCGCTCCGGGGCCGAAGTGCCGCCGCCCAGCCGGTAGAGCACCTGAAGTCTTGGGTGCGTGAGCTGAGAGGCGTGCATCAGCCACCAGAAGAACGCTTCCGCCTCGGCCGGGCACCCGAGGCGCAGGAAGGCGTCGAGGGTGAAGGCAGAGTCGCGCACCCACGAGTAGCGGTAGTCCCAGTTCCGCTCGCCTCCGAGCTCCTCTGGGAGCGAGGTCGTCGCAGCGGCCGCGATCGCTCCCGACGGGGCGAAGACGAGCAGCTTCAGCGCCAGCGCGCTCCGAATCACGGCTTCCCGCCAGGGCCCGTCGTAGGTTCGAGAGCCGGCCCAGCGTTTCCAGAAGGCGATCGTGCTCTCGAGGCGTTCGTCGACCTCTCGCTGCGGCGGGAAGACCAGCGGTTCCTGGTGCGAGACGCTCAGCACGATCTGGGTCCGCATTCCCTCGGCAGTCTCGAAGCGGGCACCGACGCGGCCGCCCCGACACTCCCATTCACCGGCGGACGAGGGGCAGATCGCCATTGCGTTTCGACCGGAGATCGCAACTGGAAACCCCAGGCGTCGCTCCCAGCGTATGGGCCGCGAGCCGTAGTCGAAGCGCGGCTCGACGCTCCATCGAAGCGGCACTCGTCCCGAGAGACCCTCGACCCGGCGGACCAGCTCCCGTCCTGGCCCAAGACCCGAGGGGAGTGTCATCGCATCCGTCACGCGCACGCAACCGCGGTCGGTGACGAACGTCGTCTGGAGCACGTTCGTGTCGGACACGTAGGTGCGTTGGACGTCGAAGGGGATCTCGGGTTGCAACTCGAACCGGCCTCCGCGAGTGCTGTCGAGCAATGCCCCGAAGACGCTTGGCGAGTCTAGATCCGGTATGCAGAGCCAGTCGATCGACCCGTCGCCGGCGACCAGCGCAACCGTGCGCCCGTCACCAACGGCCGCATACGAGCGCAGTGGTTTATATGCGCGAGCGGGACTCCGAAGCATCGCTGCTCACGAAGCTCCGGAGACTGGCGTGGTCCTCGTGGCAGGCCGGGCACCCCTCGAGGTGGGCTCGCATTCCCGGAATTGCCTCGTCGGCGTTCGTGCCTGCCAGCTCCAGCTCGACATAGCGATCCAGCTGCTCGAAGCACTCCTCGCAGCTCAGCTCAGGCCCTTCCGGGCCAAGCAGCGCGCGCAGCACCTTGTCGTCATGCGGGCTCATCTCATCCCTCGAGCGGCGAGGTTCGCGCGCAGCTTATGGCGCGCGTCATGAAGGGTCTTGTAAAGCGCTCCCCGCGTGGTGTTGAGGCGCTCCGCGAGCACATCGATGGGCACGCCGTTCAAGGTCGTCGCAACGAGCACCTCGCGCTGGTGCGGTGTCAACTCGTCGGCGATCGCCTGCTGGAGCTCGTCGAACAGCTCGCTCTGCTCTGCGCTGGCCTCCGGAGACGGGCGGCTGGTCGGGAAAAGCGGCCACGCCTCCGGTTCGAGCGGCAGCTCGCGTCCCTGCCATGCCCGCCGGCGAAGCTTGACCGCCGCTTCGAGCAGGGCGAACTTGTAGGCCCAGGTCGTGAACTTGCTGTCGCCGCGATAGGTGTCCAACTTGGAGAGCACAGCGACCAGAGCATCGTCGGCGCTCTGCATCGCGAGGTCGTCGAAGTCGTTTCCGCGCAAGTGCGGCAAGGTGGCGCGCCGGCGATTGACCTCGAAGCGCGACGCGCGGAGCAGCAGCTCGTGCAGGCGGGCGACCGCCTCGTCCCGCGGGCCGGAAGACTGGAGGACGGCGACCCACATGCGCGATTCGTCGTCACCGCGGGTGCGCTCGAGCGAGGGGTGCGGTTTGGCGGGCGACGTTCTCACCGCGCCAACGCTAACAGGAGCCACCATCGTCAAGTTGTGATCCTCTGGCTCTCCAGTGGGGCAAGGATGCGCGCTGCCAGATGAGGTGGACAGCCGCGATCCACGAGCTCCAGCAGTCCGTGAAGGTCGACCGCGTCGTCTCGCGCCAGTTGCGAAGCGGTCTCCGTCTCGAACCCCGCTACGCGAAGCCTGCCTTCGCGCCAGGCGACGTGGGAGGGCGTGGGGGAATTGGCCTGATAGTGCAGCGTATGGTCGTTCATGCCCTGTTAGCGTGACTCAGGCTCGACTTCTTACCCTCGTGAGCTACCGACGGCCCGCGTCAGACGTCGAGGAACCGCCGGCTCTCATCCAGCGCCTCAGCGATCAGCGATTCGGCCTGGCTGAAGTCCATCGGCTGTACGCGGACCGGGCAAGGCGCGGGCAGCACGATCGGCTCGGTAACGTCGCGGTAGCGAGCGATGTCGTCCACGAGCCGGTGATGGACGAGCAGGTTCATGGCGTGCAGGACCATGGCCAGCGCGCCCCGGGGCGCTGCCTCCCCGGAAGCGCGCGCGGCGCTCGGCCTGGCCAAGAGACTGGCCGCCCAGCTGGGCGGCGAGGCGCGCGGCCAGCGCCGGAACCTCGTCCCGGTCGAGCGTGGAGCAGGGCGACGAGGTACGGGCGGTTGTGGCCGTAGACAACGGCCTGCGAAACCCAGGGGCGCTGCCGCAAAATCGGTCTCGATGTTCGTCGGCGTGATGTTCTTGCCGCTCGAAGTGATGATGATGTCCTTCTTGCGGCCCGTGATCGTGACGTAGCCGTCCTCGTCGACTGTCCCGAGGTCGCCCGACCGCAGCCAGCCGTCCACGAACGTGTCGCGCGCCCTCGCGCTTCACGCGCAGCGCGGTGCCGGCGTGGGACGCTGCGGCGCCGAGCGCCGGCGCCCAGGGTGGACGCCGCGGCGGGAGCCACGTTCGCGCGTGAGCCTTGTGGCTCACTGGCGCGGGAAGCAATCGGGTCCAATGTCGAGTGCATGTCGGCGCGTCCACACTCAGCGGGGGGACGCGTGGATTCGCCCCACAGCGTTCAGCACCGGTCGCCGGTCTTCGCCGCCGGGCCGCACCGAGGCGATCTGGTAGCGCATCAACCCCCGCGGTGCCTCCACTTCGAAGACGTCCCCGGTTTGCCGGCCGAACAGGGCCCGGCCCACGGGCGAGTCCGCTGAAAGCCGACGCTGAATCGGATCGGCCTCGATCGAACTCACGACGTCATACTCCTCGGTTCGGTTGCTGTCGAGGTCTTGCAGCCGGACGCGTGTACCGATCCCGATCGTGCCGTCACTGGGCGGGCTATCCACCACGCGGGCAAAAGCAAGTGATGTCTTGAGCTTCGTTATCCGGCGCTCCAGCATCTCCTGATCCTCCAGCGCTTCGATGAGTTCGGGATTGTCAGCCAGGTCCGCGCCCTGTTCGCGCGCGTCGCGCAGTCGATCGGCGATCTCGGTGCGAGTGATCTTGGTCAGCGTGGCGAGTTCGTGCAGCAAACGCTCGTAGCCCTCTCGCGTCAGGGCAACTTCGGCCTCGCTGATGGGTGCTGCGGCCATGGCGGTCATGTCTTCTCCTCGGGGTTTGATGGTGGACGTTCTACGCCCCGCGCGGGCGGGGCGTCGTGCTATGAAGCTTCGGCGCCAGTTGGCAGGCCTGCCATGGGTTCACGGCCCCATCTAACGGGGGATGCTTTGCTCATGACCCACGGTCCCACTCTGGGCGTCGATGAGGACCAACCAGGTTTGGAGCAACGTGATCCGGCGCTCGAGCAGCGCCTGGTCGCCGTGCTCCAGGCGGCGGGTCAGCCTGAGCAGGGAGAGCTCATCGCGGAGGCGCTCGTCGAACAGCTCGTCATAGCTACCGCGCGTGAGATCGCCGGGCCTTCGGAGAGACGGATGTCTGGTGGAGTTCATGGCCACAGCATCGCTCGCGAGATCGCCGACATCTATGGGATGCGACTTGCATATCGGGCGCGTTCAGTACCCATGGTGCCGGTCGCCAGATCGGTTCCTGCTGAACTGTCTTCGATATCTTTAGAGTCGGCTCAGCTGTGATCTCCACACCACCGGCCGCCACATCACCGCTCGACGCTGGGGCGACCACCGACTCCGAAGCCGCGAGTCGCCCGCGGCCGTTGGAGTCGAGGCGCCGTGTGTCGCTCCTGTGGTGGGTCCTCCTCGCCAACGGCGCGGTCCTCGTCGTCGCCTTCCTCTTGCTGGCGGTCACCCCGATCACGATCAGCGCGCCCGTTACGGTTGGCCAGCTCGCGCTGCTGGCAGCCGGCCTGACAGCGATGCTCGCGCTGAACTTCCTGCTGCTGCGAGGCGCCTTGGCGACCTTTTTCAAACTCACCGAAGTGATGAGCTCGATCGACCCGGACCGCCCGGGTCGCCGGCTATCCGGGATCAATCCGCGCAGCACGGAGGGCGCCGCTCTCGCGGAGGCGTTCAACGGAATGCTCGACAGGCTGGAGAGCGCCCGGCACGAGGCTGCTCGCACGGCGCTTGTCGCCCAGGAAGCAGAGCGGCTCCGGGTCGCCAGGGAGCTTCACGATGAGATCGGGCAGACGCTCACCGCCATCACGCTGCAGGCAGAACGAGGGGCCGTCGGCGATCCAGCCCTGGCGTCCCGAGAACTCGATCGAGTGGCGGATGCCATTAGGGGGAGTCTGGACCAGGTGCGCCGGATTGCCCGCGAGCTACGCCCCGAGGCGCTCGACGACCTCGGCCTGGTCAACGCCCTGATCGCGCTCTGCTCGCGGGTCGACGCCCAGGCCGGGCCTCACGTCAGGCGGCAGCTCCAAGCCCCGCTGCCACCGCTGCCGCCGGACGTCGAACTCGTCATCTACCGCGTCGTCCAGGAGAGCCTGACCAACACTCTCCGTCACGCCGGCGCGGGAACCGTGACCGTGTCCCTGATGGTGGACGCGAAGAAGGTCACGGTCTCGGT
Source organism: Solirubrobacterales bacterium (assembly GCA_038330145.1). GTDB lineage: Bacteria > Actinomycetota > Thermoleophilia > Solirubrobacterales > JBBDJG01 > JBBQNR01. The sequence goes on along the minus strand of JBBQNR010000071.1, from coordinate 6,442 downwards.
CGCGGACGACGGCAAGGGCATGCCGGTCCAGATGCCGAATGGCACCGCGGGGATCACGGGCATGCGCGAGCGTGCCCTGCTCGTTGGCGGGCGGCTCGCGGTTCAGTCGCAGCCCGGCGGGGGAACCGAGGTCCAGCTCACTGTGCCGATCGACGAACACGCCGCATGACGGTTCCGCTGAAGACGCGCATCCTGCTCGCCGATGACCACACGGTCGTCCGCGACGGCCTGCGCATGGTGCTCGATTCGGCGCCGGACCTCGAGGTCGTGGCCGAGGCGGGTGACGGCGCGCAGGCGGTCGACCTCGCCCTATCGGAGGCGGTCGACCTGGCCGTGCTCGACGTGTCGATGCCACGGATGACCGGACTCCAGGCCGCGCAGGAACTCGCGCGGCGCAAGCCCGAGCTCCGCGTGCTGATCCTGTCGATGCACGACAACGAGCAGTACTTCTTCGAGGCGCTCAAGGCCGGCGCCTCCGGTTACGTCTTGAAGAGCGCCGCGAACCAGGACCTGATCGGGGCATGCCGGGCGACCATGCGGGGTGAGCCGTTCCTCTACCCGGCGGCGGTGAGAGCGCTGGTACGCGATTACCTCGACCGCGCCAGTCGAGGCGAGGCGACGCCCGAAGATCCCCTCACGCCACGTGAGCTCGAGGTGGTCAAGCTGATCGCCGAGGGACTGACGAGCGAGGAGATCGCCGGGCAACTCTTCATCAGCAAGAAGACTGTCGATCGCCACCGCGCGAACGTCCTCGAGAAGCTCGGCATGCGCAACCGGGTCGAGCTGACCCGCTACGCGATCCGCCGCGGCCTGGTCGAGCCCTGAGCATGCCCACAGAGCGCCCACAGCCGGACCCGGCGCCGAGCGAGCCCGCCCCGCGCTCACCCGCCCCCGAGCCGAGTGTGCCGGACGGCAGTTCCACGGTAGATCAGATGAGCGAGTCCTCCTTTCCGGCGAGTGACCCACCGGCGGTCTGGACCTGGGACGTACCCGCGCGCGCCTGACCCCCCGGGGGCTCGGGGAGGACTGAGGCCGCGGACCTCGGACGTACGTTCCTGCTTACCCCCGAATGGGCATTTGTGCCGATTGGGCAACTTCTGGTTGTCGGCGAAAGTGAGGCATCCGACTCGGCCCCTGCCGAAGACAAGGAGGAAGCATGACCATCACAGTCGAGCGCAGTCCTGTCAGAGCTCGCCCACCCGACGGCGAATCGGTCGAGTGGCTTGAAGCGCTCTCCGGCGCGGGGCGCCGGCGCGAGGATGCCATCGTGCGCCTGCACGCACTGCTGCTGCGCGCCTCCCGGTTCGAGATCGCGCGCCGCCGGCGTGCCCATGGCGACCGGCCCTCACCCGAGCTTGACGACCTCGCGACGCAGTCGGCGAATGACGCGCTGATGGCCGTCATGAGAAAGCTGCACACTTACCGTGGGGACAGCCGCTTCACCACCTGGGCCTACAAGTTCGCGCTGCTCGAGGCGGCGGCGAAGCTCCGCAAGCGCGCGTGGCAGGGGCGTGAGCTCCCCCTCGAGACGGACGGTTGGGCGCAGCTGGCCGACCCCGGGACGTCACCGGACACAGACGCGGAGACCGCCGAGCTGATCGGTGCGGTGCGCCACGCGATGGCCGACGGCCTCACCCCGCATCAGCGAGCCGTGCTTGTCGCGATCACGCTCAACGACGTGCCGGTCGACGTGCTCGCCGACCGGCTCGGGACGACTCGTGGCGCCCTATACAAGACGGTGCACGATGCCCGCCGGAGGCTTCGAGGGCGGCTCGCCGACGCCGGACTCGCCTTGGACTCCCGGAGCGGAAGTGACGCGAGCCACGGAAACTGAGTGAGGCGGCAGAAGCAGCGCCGCATGCCTGCGCGCATTACTCTCGCTCCGACAATGGCGAACCCGACCGTCGCCTCTCCGCTCGTCCTCTCGCACCACAGGCGCGTCGCGTTACTCGCGGGCGAGCTTGTGGCGAATCGGCTCAGAGCCCGCCCGCGGCTGCGGCTGATCCTGCCCACCGGTCACACGCCCCTCGGCATGTACACGGCGTTGCGCGCTCACGCGGGGGACGGGAGTCTCCCCGTGCACGAAGCGACACTGTTTCAGCTCGATGAGTACGTGGGCCTTTCGCCCAACGACGAGCGCAGCTACCGCGCCTATCTGCGCCGCGAGCTGGCGGGCATCCACTTCGGAACATTCCACGGCCTCGACGGCGCTGCGAATGACCTCGGCGGCGAATGCGAGCGTCACCAGGCGCTGCTCGACGAGGCGCCCGTCGATCTCGTTGTGCTCGGCCTTGGTCGTGACGGGCACGTGGCCTTCGACGAGCCTGGCTCGAGGTTGGATGCCGGCGTCCGCCAGGTGCGGCTCCACCCGACCACGCGCGCTGACGCCGCGTCAGACTTCGGCGGGCTCGACCAGGTGCCGGAAGCAGCGCTCACGGTCGGGCTGCGCACGCTTCTCTCCGCGCGCGAGCTGCTCATGCTCGTGTCGGGCGAAGCGAAGGGCGAGGCGCTACGAGCGATGCTCGAGGAGCACCAGAGCGCGGACGTGCCCGCATCGCTTCTGCGCGACCACCCGCGGCTCACAGTCGTCTGCGACCGTGCTGCAGCGCGGCTCCTCACGCCCCACCCAAGCTGGTCGAGCGATCGTGCGGTGGTCATCCTCGGTCACCGCGAGCCCGGCACGAGCCTCGAGCACCGCATCTCGGACGAGTCTCGCGCCCGCATGCGGCGGGCGGAGCGCGAGTGCCGCCGCGCGCCTCCGCGCGCCGTGATCCTCACCGGCTATACGCGCACCATGCGCGGCTTGTCAGAGGCGGAGCAGATGAAGGCCGAGTGGACGCTCGGCGACATCCCGGCACTACTCGAGGACGCGGGGCGCGACACGGCCGAGAACGCGTCTCGGTCGCTGCCGATCATCCGCGCGATCGGCGACATCGCTCGGGTGACCGTGGTCACCTCCGCGTGGCACGTCCGGGCGCCCTATTTCTTCGCCCCTTATCGCCTGTTCGGCCTCCATTTGTCATTCCGCTCGACCCCGCATGGGAACTGGCTGCGCATGCTGTGGCACGAGTTAAAGGAAGCTCCCGCGATGCGGCGTGAGCGACAGCGGGCGATGCGCGAGATGCGACTGCCGGCGGAGCTAGTGGTGCCTGCACCGGAGGGGACGCCCCATTGAGCTACATCGTGGCCGGCAGGCTCGCCCTCCATGGGGAGCTCCCCGACGGCTGGGTCGAGTTGGAGGGCGGGCGGGTGGCAAACAGCGCGACCGGCCAGCCGCCGCGGCCGCCGGACCTGCGCCACGACGGCATCATCGCGCCCGGCTTCTGCGACCTTCAGGTGAACGGCGCGGCTGGCCACGAGGTAACTGACGGCCCGGAGGCGCTCGACGCGATCGACCGCCTCCTCCTTTCACGCGGGGTTACGAGCTATCTCCCGACGCTCGTGAGCTTGGATTGCGCGACGGCAGAGCGCGCGATGGACGAGCTCGCCGAGCGAATGGCGGATCCCGCATCGCCGGTCGCCGGCGTCCACCTCGAGGGCCCCTTCCTCTCCCCGGCGCACGCCGGGATGCATCGGCGCGATCGGCTGCGGTCGCCGGACGGCGGCATCCCCGCCTATTTCGGCGCCCCGGCGGTGCGCCTGGTCACGCTGGCGCCAGAGCTCCCCGGCGCATTCGAGCTGATTGCCGAGCTCTGCGCGCGGGGCGTGGCGGTCGCCCTGGGTCACTCGGGCGCGAGCGCTGCACAAGCGGAGCGCGCCGTCGAGGCGGGCGCACGCCTCGTCACCCACGTCTTCAACGCGATGGGTCCGCTCCACCATCGGGCGCCGGGGCTCGCCGGCCTGGCCCTGACCGAGGACCGACTGGCGGTGGGCGTGATCGCCGACGGCGTTCATCTGGATCCCCTCGTGCTCGGGCTGATCCGCCGGGCGGCCGGAAGCCGCACCTTCCTGACCACCGACTCGACGCCGGCGGCCGGCGCTCCACCCGGCCGCTACTCAATGGCGGGGGTGGCGATCGAGGCGAACGAGGACGGCTCCGCGCGCACGGCGGATGGACGCCTCGCGGGCAGCGTCATCACCCTCGACCAGGCCGTGCGTGGCTGGGCCGCGATGACGGAGGCAACGCTCGCGGAAGCGATCGCAGCCGCGAGCGAGATCCCCACCGCGGCGGTCGGGCTTCCCGGTGTACCCGCGCCCGGAAGCCCCGCAGATCTCGTGCTTCTGGACGAGACGGGAGAGGTGGAACGAGTGATGCACGGCGGCCACTGGCTGGAGTAGCAGCGCTTGCCGATCAGCCCGGCGGCAGCCGATCTTCCGCCCGGGAACCAGAGGGGATCAGGTCAAGCTCGTCTCTATGCGGGTTGTGCTGTGCCCATGCGGTTATAGCGGCGCGGGCGTGAGCGTCGCACACCATTCCGCGGTACCTACGCACCAGGGACAAGATGACGGCGGCCGATGCCAGCGTGCTGACTTGGAGCAGGATGAACACTGGATCCCTGCGATGCAGGGCGAGCGCACCGACGAGCAGGCTGCTGACAAGCCACATCCCCCATGCGCGGCCGCTGACTCCCGCAGAACAGTGTTGCCGCTCGAGGTGAACCACCTGGGGCAGGTATGCCAGCATGGAGATCGCGATTCCCGCGATGCCAAGGATTTCAAACACAGTTCAACACTTTCTGTGGGTTAGGACACTCTAGGCCGCGGCCGCCAGCAGCTCCGCCCGGGCCGGCTCCTCGACCCGACGCGGCATCAGTGTCTCGCGCGCGATCACGAGGCGCTGGATCTGCGAGGTGCCCTCGTAGAGCTGCATGATCTTCGCGTCGCGCATCAGCTTCTCGACCGGGTACTCCTTCATGAAGCCGTACCCGCCGTATACCTGCACGGCATCGGTCGTCACCTGCATCCCCATGTCAGCGGCGAAGCGCTTCGCGTGCGCGGACGCGAGCGTGTTGCGCCTGCCCTGGTCGAGCAACACCGCTGACTGCCACACCAGCAGGCGGGCGGCCTCGATGTTGGTCGCCATGTCGGCGATCATGAACTGGATTGCCTGATGCATTGCGATCGGCACCCCGAACTGCACGCGCTGCTTGGAGTACTCGGTGGCAAACTCGAACGCGGCTCGGGCGATGCCGGTGGCCATGGACGCGACACCGGGACGCGTTCGGTCGAGGGTCATCATCGCCAGCTTGAAGCCGTGGTTCTCCTCGCCGAGGAGGTTGCCGGCAGGCACCTCAGTCTCATTGAAGGTGATCGTCGCGGTGTTGGACGCCCGCAGTCCCATCTTGTCCTCGTGCTTGTCGACCGTGACCGTCTCGTCCTTGGGCACCAGGAAGGCGGTGATTCCGCGGTGGCCGGCGTCCTTGTCTGTCTTGGCATAGACCGTGTACCAGTCGGCGTAGCCGCCGTTGGTGATGAAGCACTTCGAGCCGTTGATGACGTACTTATCGCCCTTCCTGACGGCGGTCGTGCGCATGCCGGAGACGTCCGAGCCCGCGTCGGGCTCGGTCAGGCAGAACGAAGCCAGCTTCGGCTCCTCGGTCAACCGCCCGAGATACCGCTGCTTGATCTCGTCACGGCCGCCGAGCAACACCGGTGTCGAGGCCAGCTCGTTGGCGCCGAGCGTCGTCGCGATCGCGGCGCAGCCCCAGGCGAGCTCCTCGCCGATCAAGCACCCATCGAGATATGAGGCGCTCACACCGCCGTACTCGGCGGGGAGGTGGGAGTTCATCAGACCGACGTCCCAGGCCTTCTTGATGATGACCTCGGGCCACGTGCCGTCCTTGTCGTATTCCCACGCGACCGGGCGAATGTCCTTCTCGGCGAAGTCATGGGCCAGTTCGCGCATGTTGTCTTGCTCTTCTGTGAGCGTGAAATCGATCATCGTCGGTCCTCGATTCGTGTCTTGAAGCGTTATCTCTCTTGATCTGTTAGCGCGCCTGTTCCGCTTGCTCTTACGCAGACGCACTGGGTTGGCGCGCGTAAGACCACCGGAGTTGGCGACGCCAGAGCAGTGTGAGCAAGCAATGGTCATGCGCCGGCCCTCGGCGCCTGCCAACGCCATGCCCCCTTAGCTGTCCCGCAGGCGGGACGGAGTAAACGAGAGGAGACCAGACCATGAACTACTACGTACGCGCCGAACAGGGCGTCGACCGGCCGGCGGTCGCACTCTGTCGCAGCTGCTCCTCCGGACTTTGCCTCGATCACCTGCGCGAAACAGCTGCGCACTTCGCATCGGGCCATATGTTGGAGACCTGCCATCACGATACGTGGGAGGTAAGGAAGACGGCCCGGTGAGCGGCACTGATCGCTCCGGGCCGATTCGCAAGGTAAGAGTCGCGGCGCGAATCCCCGTTGTGGTTGGGACGACGTGCCTGTGAGCGCCTCGCAGACCGGTACAGGCCGGGAGGAGCATGGGCGCGACGCCTCCCGGGAGACGGTGGCC
>JBBQNR010000070.1:0-14308 GCA_038330145.1 Solirubrobacterales bacterium | reverse complement strand
GAACTGCCGTCGTGTACGAGGCCTTCCAGGCCGGCGTGGAGCCATCGGCAGGAAGGGCCCGCGGGGAGCCATCGGCAGGAGAGGCCTCGCCGGATCCGGCGGACCAGCCGGAGCCGCGGGTGTTCAGGGTCTGCAAGGCGTCCCGGGCGACGGCTCGGGTTCACCAGGAACAGTCGGCGCCGCGGGCGTGACCGGCGCCGCGGGCTCGACCGGCGCGACTGGCTCGCCTGGAACCACCGGCGCCGCCGGTGCCACGGGACCCTCCGGCGGACCACCCGGCCCGCTGGGAGTCACGGGAGCCACCGGTGCCACAGGACCCACCGGCCCGCAGGGCCCCGCTGGCGCCACCGGCGCCACCGGCGCCACAGGTTCGACGGGCGTGACGGGCTCGCAGGGAGTCACCGGCGACATCGGACCCACCGGCCCGCAGGGGCCGGCCGGAGCCACCGGCGCCACAGGTTCCACAGGCGCGACGGGCTCGCAAGGAGTTATCGGCGACACCGGGCCCACCGGCCCGCAGGGGACCACGGGAGCCACGGGCGCCACGGGGCCCACAGGTTCAACAGGTGCGACCGGAGCAACTGGCCCGAGCGGCACCAACGGCCTGTCCCAGTACGCCTACGTCTACAACCTTGCCGCGCAGACCGTCGCGATCGAAGCCGATGTCAGCTTCGATTCGAATGGCGTTATGACCTCCGGCATAACACATGCGCCCGCCAGTGCCCAGATCGTCCTCGTGAATGCCGGCACCTACAAGATCACGTTCTCGACATCCGGCACCGAGACGAGCCAGTTTGCGTTGTTCGTCAACGGGACGCTCGTTCCCGGCACCGTCTACGCCTCCGGTGCCGGCACCCAGCAGAACACCGGACAGGTGATCGCTTCGATAGCGGCCGGCGGTCTTCTCACCGTCAGGAATCACTCGTCGGCTGCGGCGGTCGGTCTCGCGACGCCGATCGGAGGAACGGCGGCGAGTGTGAACGCCTCTGTCGTGATCGAAAAGCTCGACCCCTGAGTGGTCCGCTAGAGCGCGAGTCGTCTTCGTGCGCTCGACCCTCGGCCGGCCTGGGCACCATGAGTCCTGGAACCGCGAGAGCTCAGCGGTTACTGTCGGCTAACCCGAACACAAGGAGGATCTCTGTGAGCATTCTGATTCGTTTCACGCCGGCTTCGCTGACGGCAGAGCAATACGACTCCACGATTCGAACTCTCGAGCAGGCAGGTGACTTCCCGCCGGACGGCATGGACCTGCATGTCTGCTTCGGCTCCGACGGCAACCTGCGTGTGAGCGAGGTGTGGGATTCCCGCGAGCAGCTCGACGCGTTCGGCGAGCGGCTGATGCCCGTGCTGGCCGACGCGGGGATCGATCCCGGCCAACCGGAGATAGTCGACGTTCACAACGTCATCAAGCGCTAGCGGTCGACGCGGCAAGCGCGAGATCTAGCCGTGAGCCGACCCGGTCCAGTGGGAGTAGGGGACGACTCCCACCTCGGGCCGCGGCTGCTCGTCGAGCATCGCCAGGTACTCCAACAGGTGGCCGTCGGGATCCTCGAAGTAGACGGCGGCGGCGGGCATCCAGCCGAGCACGTCGGGCTCGGATGTCTCGGTGCCGGCGAACGAGAGCGGCGTCAGGTCGTGGTCCCGCAGGCGCTGCGGCGCATCGAGCAGATCCTCCAACGCCACGTCGAACGCGATGTGCAGGTTGATGCTCAGGGGGGCGGACCCGATACCCCAGAGGCCGAGCATCGAGCGGCCGCCGCCGCCGATCCAGAGGAAGGCGGCGTCGCGTTCCGGTAGGTCCAGTGCCAGTTTGAGGCCCACAACTTCGCTGTAGAAGCGCAGCGAGCTCTGAACGTCGCGCACGGTGAGGTGGGTCTCGAAGAGCCCGCGGACTGGAACTGGATCGCTCATCGGCTCCCGAGGACCGTAACGCCACAGGCCTGGGCGCGAGCGTCAGCGAGCCACGCCCAGCACGGCGGACGCGTAACGCTTCACGCCAGCGGCGCTCAACCGCCCTCGGGGTAGCTCCACCACGAAGGCCGTGGTGCCGGGGAAACCGTGGTTCTGCCAGCGCGTCGCCGTGCCCGGGTATGGCTGGATCTGGCGCAGCGGCAAACCGCTCAGGCGCGCGAACCGCCGCTCGATGCGCAGGTCCTCGCTCGAACCGCCGGAACGGTCGACCAGCGCCAGCGGCTGGTGGAACCAGATCGTGACCATGGGCTGCACCCGACGAATGAGACGGCGCGCGATCCGCGTCTCCGGCTCCGAGAGAGCGCGCGTGCCCGAATACTGCTGATCGCCGCGACGGCCGATCCGTCGCCAGTGGCGGGAGAAATTGCGGTTCAGGTCCACGCCGCGCGCATTCTGGCGAGTGCCCTCGGCAGCGCCGTCGGGATTGAGGTTGTCGACTATCCACAGGCCGAGGCCGGCGGGCACGGCGGCGCGGCGCAGGCGGCGGGCAATCGCCATGCCGGCCGTCTCGTTCCCGTGCACGGCGCCAAAGACCAGCACCTTGTCGTGAATGTGCCCGTCGCCTATCTCGTGCGCGACTATCCACCGCCCCTGCACGGAGCGACCCAGCCGGACGCTGCGCCCGGCCGCGTCGGAGCCCACTGTGGCCGGGTCGGCCCCGCGCTCCAGCCGGCGCCGGTAGGTGCGCATCGTCGCCGGCTTGAAGTCGCCGTGCGTCTGGCGTCTCAGGGACCGCACTCGCTCGTGGTGGTACGGGCTGCTGAGGCTCTCGTTGTGCCCGATCACGTCGAGGGTGCGGATCGCGTAACGGCTCTGGAGCCAGCGGGTCAGCCGCAACGAGGCGCTGAGCTGGCGGCGGTTGCCCACCACGTCGCCGTCGCTGACGCCGACATGCTCGATCCCGATCGCGGTCCAGTTCAGCCCCACCGTGTGGCGACAGATCAGCCGCAGCGAAACCAGCTGGTGGATGACGCCGCGCCGGTCGATCACGAAGTGCGCGCAGAGGCCGGGCAGCTCGTGCAGCTCGATGTCGGGCACGTCGCGAGCGAACGTGTCGTAGGCGGACCGGTAGCTGAGGCTGCCGGTGAAGTGCTGAACGATCACCTTCGGGCTCTCGAGCAGATGCGTCCGCAGGCCATAGTGACGGCGGGCATAGCGCCGGGTCTCCGCCTTGCGCGTGTCGGGGAACGGGATCCTGCTCTGGACGATGTCGGGCCTTGCCGCTTTGTCCCGGGCCGGCTGCACCCGGGTGGCGGCCCCGGTTTCCGTTCTCGGCAACGGGAACACCGCGACGGCGAGGGCGGCCGAGATCATCAGTAGCGGTAGCAGCTTCCTAGTCATCGTGAGCGGATATTGTCGTCGGCTCCGATCGAATGAAAGAGGTACGGATGATCCTGAGGATGTTGCTGGTGGTCGCCGCTGCGGCGCTGCTTGCCGGCTGCGGCGGGGGCGACGGGGGTGAGAAGAGGGTCGACAAGGTCTCCTCCTGTCTCAAGAAGGCCTACGGGGACTTCGTCAGCACGGATAGGACGGACCTCGATCCGATCGGGGCACAATCCAAGGACGGTGCAGTGACGGTGTCAACCGCGAGTCAGCAGGCCAACATAAGCCTGCATAAAACCGTAGCCGTGGCGGAGGAGGCCTTGAAGCTGTACCGAGCCGGCCGCACGCCGCCGAAGAAGGTCGAGCGCCACGGAACGGCGGTCGTCGCCTACACGGCGAATCCGACCGCGCAGGAGGAGCGCACGATCGGAGCCTGCGTGCAGGAAAGCTAGCGGAGCGGGCGACTCGTCAGCTCGCCCGGCGGCGAATGAGAGCCCGGATGCGGCCGATCACGGGCCGCTTCGACTGCCGTGGCTTCTGGGCGCGCCACTCCTGGGCGGTCACGCCAGGGGGAATCGTGCAGTCGTCGTAATGCAGGTTGTGGGTGCGTCGTGTCTTCATTTCGGACAAGTCTAGCCACGCTTCCGGCGAAGGATGCGCCTACATATCGGCCAAAAAGAGGAGCCGCGTTTGTCCGCTTCGGAATCGGCCGGCGAATTCCTGCTGGATGAACCCGATTGCCCCGGGGGTTTAGGGAACCCGATGAACCTCGAACAGATTGGTGCCGAGCCCCTGGCCCGGAAGCCCGGCCGTGATGACGATCAGGTCCCCGGACTCGGCCACGCCAAGCTCGCGCGCGTGTTCGGAGCAGTCTGCGAGCAGCTGGTTGATGTTGTCGGGCTCCTCGTTGAGCGCCGAGCGCACGCCGAACAGCAGGTTCAGCCGGTTGACCGTCTCCTGGCGTGGCGACAGCGCCAGCACCGGCATGCGGGGCCGGTGGGCCGACACCAGGCGAGCGGTCCTGCCGCTGCGGGTCGGAACCACGATCGCGGCCAGGTCGAGCTGGTCTGCGGCGGCGACGGCGGCATACGCAACGGTGTCGGCGACCTCGCGGGCGCGATCCGTGCGGCTGGACAGCCAGTGCTCGTAGGGCAGCTCCTTCTCGGTCTCGCGGGCGATCGCGGCGATCATCCTCACCGCCTCGATCGGGTAGTCGCCGATCGCCGTCTCCTCCGAAAGCATCACCGCGTCCGTGCCGTCGAAGATCGCGTTCGCCACGTCGGAAGCCTCGGCACGGGTCGGCCGCGACGACCGGACCATCGATGCCAGCGCCTGTGTCGCGGTTATGCATGGTTTCGAGTAACGGCCGGCCAGCGCGATCAGCCGCTTCTGCACCAGCGGCACCGTTTCGATCGGAAGCTCGATGCCGAGATCGCCGCGCGCGACCATCACCCCGCCGGTGGCCGCCTTCACGATCTCCTCGGCGTTCTGGGCGGCTTGGGGCTTCTCGATCTTCGCGATCACGGGCAGGTCCGCGTCGCGCAGCGCCAGCCTCTCCATGACCGGCTCCAGGTCCTCGCGCTGACGCAAGAAGGAAGCGGCCACCAGATCCATGCCGTGGTCGACCGCGAAGTCGATCCAGCCCAGGTCCGCCTCGCCGATGGCGGGCAGCGTCACGTCGGCGTTGGGCAGGTTCATTCCCTGGCGCGAGGTCACGGTGCCACCGACCTCCACGGTCGTAACGACCTCCTGCCGCTTGACGTCCTTGACGCGCAGCCGGATGCGCCCATCCGCCAGGTAGATGACGTCGTCGGGCCGCACCGCTTGCGGAAGGCCGGGCCAGGAAACGGATATTCGCTTCGCGTCCCCGGAGGAGCCGTCCGTGGACAGCACCAGCTGCTGGCCACTGGCAAGCTCAGCGACGTCGCCTGGGATCTCGCCGATGCGCAGCTTGGGCCCGGGTAGGTCGGCCAGCAGGGCGACGTGGCGGCCAGCGCGCTCAGCGGCCTGGCGAGCCAGCTCGATGCGCTCGGCATGCTTTTCGGCGGTGGCGTGAGAGAAGTTGAAGCGAAAAACGTCGGCGCCGTTGGCGATCAGCTCCGTCAGCACGTCCATGGTGCTGGTGGCGGGGCCCAGCGTGGCCACGATCTTGGTCCGGCGTATCCATTCCTTTTTTGCCAAGGCAGCTCCGAGCCTAATCGTCTTCGGGTCGGCAGGGTCTGCCCGCTAGCAGGCGCCGGCAACCTGCTCTCGCGACTCGTGGTCGTGCCGGCCGCCGGCCGGCGGGGCAGGGCGATCGCGGAGCACCAGCTCGGCGCCGCGCGCGGGTACCAGCGTCACGTTGCGGAACTTCGCCTTCTCCGGCACAGTGCGCGCCGGCTCCACAGCGATCCTCGCCAGCAGGGCGCGCAGCACCACCTTCATCTCGAAGCTGGCGAACGTGGCCCCGATGCACCTGCGCACGCCGCCGCCGAACGGGATCCACGAGTACGACTCGTCCTGGCCCTCGAGGAACCGCTCGGGCCGGAAGCGCGCGGGCTCGGGATACAGGCTCGCCATTCGATGCACGAGCGCCAGGGCCGGAACGACGTGGATACCTTCGGGAAGCTGGTGCCCCCTGACCGAGAAAGGCGCCTTCAGGTAGCGCGCGATATCGAACACGACCGTGCGGCTGCGCAGCGTCTCCTTGATGGTCGCCTCCAGATAGCGGTCGTCGCCGTTCTCGATCTCGCCGGCGAGCCGCTCCTGCACCTCGGAATTGTGGGCCAGCCGCTCGAGCGCCCACGCCAGGCCGATCGCCGTCGTCTCGTGCCCGGCGAGCAGCAGCGTGACCAGCTCGTCCCGCAGCTCGGCGTCGGTCATCGGCTCGCCGTCCTCGTCGCGAGCCTGGAGCAGCAGCGACAGCACGTCGCCGCGCCCGCCGAGGTCGGTCTCGTCGCGCCTGCGCTGGATCTCGTCGTAGATGATCTCGTCCACTTCGTCACGGGCTCGCACGAAGCGCTTCCAGGGACCGAACGGGAACTCGCGCCGCAGGAACGGGAGCCAGACGATGGCGTTGCTCATGTTGAGCAGGGGCGGCAGCAGCGTGCGCAGGCGCGCCAGCCGGTCCGCCTGCCGAATGCCGAACACCGCGCGCAGGATCACCTCCAGCGTGATCGCCTGCATGCGCGGCCGCATCGCCACCGGCTCGCCGCGCGGCCATCCCACCAACTCTTTCAGAGCAATATCCTGCATTAGCTCGCCGTAGCGGCGCACGTTGTCGCCTTGGAACGCCGGCAGCAGCAGCCGCCGCTGGCGCATGTGCGCCTTCCCGTCCAGCAACAGCACCGATCGCGGACCCAGCACCGGCTCGAGCACCTGGTTGGCCTCGCCCGCGTGCAGCAGCTCGGGGTCGCCGGTAAAGATCTCCTTGATGTGCGCGGGGTCGACGAAGTAGACGAGGTCGCCCATGCCGATGAAGCGGATCCGGAACACGTCGCCGTAGCGGCGCCGGCAGCGCTCGAGGAAGGCAAGCGGGTCGCGCATGAAACGCGCGGTGTGAAGCAGGGCCGGACCTCGGGGCCCGGGCGGCAGGGCCATGCGCAGACCCTACCGCCGTTAGCCGGAGGAATCGGGTCGGGCCGGTCGAAAGAGCATGTGATGGAAGGCCACCCTGCTCCGCCCGCCCCGCCGGCGGCGCCACCCCCGGCCGCACCGGGCGCCCCGGACGATTACCCCGTCCAGTTCTCGGTCGACTACCCCGACCGGCCGCTCAACCGTCTCACGACCGCCTTCCGCGTCTTCGTCGCGATCCCGATCTTTATCGTGCTGGCCGGGGTGGCCTCCACCGCGGCCGGATTCGGCGACAACGCGGCGGCCGCCGGCAGTGTCGGAGGCGGGCTCGTCGTGCTGCCGACCGTGCTGATGATCCTCTTCCGCCGCAAATACCCGCGCTGGTGGTTCGATTGGAACCTCGAGCTGATGCGCTTCTCAAACCGCGTCTTCGCGTATCTGTTGCTGATGGAGGACCGCTACCCCTCCACCGACGAACAGCAGTACGTCCACTTCGACTATCCCTATCCCGATGCGGAGCGCGATCTCAACCGCTGGTTGCCGCTGGTCAAGTGGCTGCTCGCCATACCGCACGTGATCGTGCTCATCTTCCTTTGGATCGCCGCCGGCGTGCTGGTCGTGATCGCATGGTTCGCGATCCTGTTCACGGGCCGTTTCCCGCGCTCGATGTTCGAGTTCGTGGAGGGCGTCATGCGCTGGACCAACCGCGTCGAGGCATACGCCGTGGCGCTGGTCACCGACAGGTACCCGCCGTTTCGCCTCAACCCCTGACCTGACGGGAAGGGCCCGGCCGGATGGCCGAGCCCGTTTATTCAAGCTGCTCGCCGGCCTTCGTGCTCGCCTTCGGCGAACTCCTCGATCGCCTTGGCCCTCCCGTCTAGCTTCGCTGTGCGGAGAGTGGGGCGGGGGCGACGCTTCCTGACCTCTCCCTGCCGCCTCCGAACGGCATCGGCGGCTTGCGCTGGCCTTGGCCCAGCGGGCCCGGGAACACATGCCGCTCCTTGCCGATCGGCGGCGGACCTTCGTGCGGGCCATCCTTCAGCCCCGGGCCGTGGCGCAGCATCTGCCGGATTTGATCCGCCTGGCTGGACGTGATCTTGTCCTGCTCGACAGCGCGGTCGATCACCGGTTCGGCGATCGTTGGAACCTGTTTGGCGATCGCCGCGAGCGCGTCGCCGAGCACCTCGCGCACGTCCGCATCAGCGAGGTCCACCCCGCCGGGACCGACCAGGCGTGGTGGGCCACCGGGGCGCAGGGCGCGCTTGGGGCCACCGGGGCGCAGGTCGCGCTTGGGGTCACCGGGCGGGCCGGGCGGACCACCCATCTCCGCGGCCGCCTGACGCAGCTTGTCCGCCTGCGCGTCGGTGATCTTGCCATCGCTGCGCGCCTTGTCGATCACCGGGCCGGCGATCTCGGCCGCCTGCTTTGCGACGCGCTGGTGGATCTCGCGCAGCGTCTCCTCCACGTCGCGGTCGATCGGCTTACCGGGCCCGAAGTGATGCCGGAAGCCGGGACCCGCTATCTCGAGGCGGGGGCCCATGCGCACCTTGCGCCGGATCCCGTCGGCCTCGTCGGAGGTGATCCTCTTCTCCTTCACGGCCTCGTCGAGGATCGGCTCCGCGATCGCCGGCGCGCGCTGGGCGACCGCCTTCAGGGCGTCGCCGACCACCGCGCGCACGTCCTTGTCCTCCAGTCCGAGCCTGTCGGGACGCGGCCCACCGGGCGGCCCATCGGGCGGCCCATCTCCCATGCTCTTGGCGGCCTCGCGCAGCCTGTCCGCCTGCGAGCTGGTGATCCTGCCGTCCGTCTCCGCCTTGTCGATGATCGGTCCCGTGATCTCCGGCGCCTTGGCCTCCACCGCGTCATGGACCTTTTTCATCACGTCGGCGAGGTCCTGATCCCAACCGGGGGGCGCGTGCTTTTCCCCGCTGCGGTCGTCGACCCCGACGAAGCGCGTGCTCGACCCCGCCCGGTCCAACGTTGGCGAGCCACTGTTCGCTCCGGCGCCGAGCGCAGCCCCGCCGACCGCGATCGATGCGCCCAACGCCGCCGGCACCATCAACTTCGTTCGCATCCGCATTCTGAGCCTCCCTGTCGAAAAGCGTTAAACGAAACCCATCGAAACGGTTCAAGGTGAGAGCAACAGCAAGCTCGCCTAAAAAAGTGGTTAAGACTCCCTGGGCAATGTCTGAGGACAACGCCGTCATCTGTGTGGGAGAGGCGCTGGTCGATTTCGTCTCCGAGCGGCCGGGAGCGGCGCTGACGCAGGCGCAGTCGTTCGCTCCCCGCTTCGGCGGCTCGCAGGCGAACGTGGCCGTGGGTGCCAATCGCTTCGGTGCGCACTCCACACTGCTCGGGGGCGCTGGAGACGACCCCTGGGGACGCTGGCTTCGCGACCGGCTGGTGGCGGAAGGAGTCGACGTGTCGGGGTTCGCGCTGCTGAAGGGAGTCGACACCCCGCATGCCTTCGTCGCGGTGGGCCCCGACAGCGAGCCCGATTTCACCTTCTTCGGGGACGGCGAGGCCTGCGTCGCGTCGGCGGCCGGCCGGGTGCAGGAAGCGTTCGAGGGACGCGCGGGCGTATTCGTCTTCGGAAGTGACAGCCTCGTCGGTGCGGTGGGCCGGCGGGCGACCGCAGAGGCTCGACGGCTGGCGCTCGAGCGAGGGTGGACGGTTCTCTACGACCCGAACCTGCGCCCGGGACGCTGGCCCGACGACGAGACGATGCGGGCCGAGACGCTCGCGCAGCTGGACGGCTGCACGGTGGTGAAGGCGAACCTCGACGAGGCTCGCTCCTTGAGCGGGGAAACGGACCTGGAGTGCGCCGCGCTGGGACTGCGCTCGCTGGGCGCGCGGTCGGCGGTCGTGACGGCGGGCGCCGAGGGCGCCGTGGTGGTGGCGCAGGGAGCAAGGGCCGTGCTGATCCCCGCTCGCGGGGCTCCGGCGCGGGACGCCACCGGCGCCGGCGATGCCGTGACCGCCGTGCTGGCCGCCGCGCTTACGGCCGGGGCGGGACCCGAGCAGCTGGTCGCGGTGACCGATCTCGCGATGGAGGTCGCGGCGCGCGTGATCGCAGTCACCGGCGCCCTTCCGGCCCTCCCCCGTTCGGAGGAAGGCCGCGCCGCGCTCGCGTCGGTGCTCGGCGACTGAGCTTCGGCAAGCGCTCAACCCCGGGGTCCGGCGGCCGATAGAACCGGTACGGAATGTCTTCGCTTGGCCCAGCCGCCGCCTCCATCGCACCCAACCTGAAGGCACGCCCACCCGAGTCGGCGCAGATCCTGATCGTCGATGACGAGCCCGACAATCTCGCCATGCTGGAGGACATCCTTCACCAGGCCGGTTACGGCAACACGATCACGACCTCGGACTCTTCCGAGGTGGTGGCGCTTTGCGCCAGCACGACGCCCGACCTGGTGCTGCTAGATCTGCACGTGCAGGAGCCCGACGGGTTCGAAATCATGGAGAAGCTCGAGTCGACCGGAATATCCGACTGGGTTCAGGTGCTGGTGCTGACCGCGGACATGACGAGCGAGACGCGCGGCCGCGCGCTCCGCAACGGCGCGAGGGACTTCATCACCAAGCCGTTCGACCGCACGGAGATCCTGCTGCGAATTCGCAACCTGCTCGAGATGCAGATGCTGCACATGCGCTTGCGCGGCTACAACGACTCGCTCGAGAAAGAGGTGTTCGAGCGCACTCAGGACCTCAACGACGCGCGGCTGGAGATCCTTCAACGCCTGGCACTGGCCGCGGAGTATCGCGACGACGAGACGGGCGAGCACACTCAGCGAGTTGGCCGGGCCTGTGGCGCGATTGCCCGTGAGCTCGAGCTGGGGGAGGACGAGACCGACCTGCTCGAACAGGGTGCGCCGCTGCACGACATCGGCAAGATCGGTATCCCGGATCTGATCCTGCTCAAGCCCGGGCCGCTCACCAAGAAGGAGTTCGCCCTCATCAAGACGCATGTCGAGATCGGGTGCGCGATCCTGTCGGGAAGCAGCTCGCCGCTCCTCAACATCGCCAACCAGATTGCGGCGACGCATCACGAGTGGTTCGACGGCAGTGGCTATCCGAACGGAATCGCCGGCATGGAGATCCCGCTGCTGGGCCGGATCACGGCGGTCGCCGACGTCTTCGACGCGCTCACGCACAAGCGGCCGTACAAGCCGGCGTGGCCGGTGGACCAGGCGCTGGCCGAGTTGAAGACGCTGAGAGGACACTCCTTCGACCCGCGCGTGCATGACGCGTTCCTCGAACTCGACCACGAGGCTCTGCTGGCCCCGGTCGAAAGCCGCGTCTAGCCAGTCGCCCTGCCCGGAACCTTGCCGGCTACGAGACGCTGCTTGGAACGCTCGCCGGCTAGGCGACGCTCGGCGATCGCGCCAGTACGGCGCCGTTTGCGGCCGGCTGGACGGGCTCCACCACTCGCGCCTCGCCGTCCTCGCTCGCAAGCACCTCACGGAGCGCGGAGACGCAGCGCGCGTCGAGCATGGTGCCCGACTCCTCGTCAAGCAGCGACAGTGCCTGCGACTGGCTCCAGGCCTCGCGGTAGACGCGCTTCGACAGCAGCGCGTCGTAGACGTCACAGACGGCAAGAATGCGTGTCTCGAAGTCGATACCCGCGTCGGGAAGGCCGCGCGGGTAGCCACTGCCGTTGAGCCGTTCGTGATGGTCGCGCACGAGGCGCGCCACCTCGCGAGGAAAGCCGCCCAGCTGTTCCACCAGGCGAGCCCCCGCTTCGGGATGCTCCTGCACGGCCACGTACTCGTCGTCGGTCAGGGGTCCAGGCTTTTGGAGGATCGAGGTCGGGACCGAAAGCTTGCCCATGTCGTGAAGCAGCCCTCCGAGCGCAAGCGAGCGCAGACGTCCGGCGGAAAGGCCGAGCTTCTCGCCGACCTGGACAGCGCGCATTGCCACCCTTCGCGTGTGCAGCTCGGTGTAGGCATCCTTGTCGGCCAGCTTCACAAGCAGCGCCCGCACCTGCGCGCCGAGGTAGTGCTCCTCGTGCGCCACCAGGTCCGTGCCGGCGAGGTCACCTGCCATCGGCCTTGAGGAGGCGCCACGGTGCAGGTCGAGCGCAAGCGGCACTCCAACCATCACCACGCCGATCAGCTCCACTGCGTGTCCCATCCACCATCCGAACTCCAGATAGCTGAGCATCAACTGCGAGAACACGGCGACGCCCAGCCAGACGATCCCGAGCACGACCACGAAGTCTGCAACGCGCCTGGTGAGCGCGTAGGTGCGGGCGGCGCGAATCGCCAGCACGGCGAAGAAGGCCATTCCAATTACGCAGACCACGATCGCCGGTGTGCTCGCCGTCTCCGGTACGCCCGGGACGCTGTCCGGGAACAGCATCCCGATCGCGCCGAGCGCAAGCACGCCGACCAGCAACAGGCCCTGAAGCCACAAGAGGGGCCGAACGCTGCTTGGCCTACGCAGCGGGGGGAGTGCGGAAAGCGCCAGCACCGCTCCTCCGAGCGGTAGGACGGCCGCGCCCGAGAACGCGATCACGCCGTTTTGGCCGATCAGGATGTCGGGCGTCGCAAGGCCGTGGATCACGAGCATGCCCATCATGGTCGAGAAGGCGGTGCCGACCAGAACCGTTCTGCCATCGCCGCGCCTTGCCCCCACGATCGTGAGTGCGAAGGCGGCTGCTCCGGCGGCGAATGCGCCCGCGGCGATGAAGGCGAAATGCACCCAGCCCACGATCGCCACCTGCTCGTGGCCGAAGAAGTGCAGGATCGCAGCGGGCAGCGTGGCGCTGGCGGCGACCAGTATCAGGACCGACGTGACGCGACCTCGCAGCAAGCGCTCCATTGGAAACCTGTATCGGCTGCTCCCACGACCGGATGAGGATCTGGACGAACATATGGCCACATCGGACTACCATCGGCTGCTAAATCAGGCCCATCTCGACAGGAGGGGCCTCATCCATCGGAGGGGAGAGGGGATGAACGTTCTCTACACGGCCGAGGCGACCGCGACAGGCGGCCGCGACGGCAGCGCACGCACGTCCGACGGCAACCTCGACGTCAAGCTCAAGGTGCCGAAGGAGCTGGGCGGGCCCGGAGGCGAGAACACCACCAACCCCGAGCAGCTGTTCGCCGCCGGCTACGGCGCCTGCTTTCTGAGCGCGCTCAGCCTGTTGGCGCGCAGCCAGAAGATCAGCGCGCGCGAGTTCTCCATCACGGCGCGCGTGGACCTGGGGCAGAGCGACGACGGTGGCTTCGACATCCAGGCGGAGCTGCATTGCGAGCTGCCCGGCGTCGAAGATGCCAAGGCGCAGGAGCTGGTGGCCCAGGCGTACAAGGTCTGCCCCTACTCGAGGGCGACCCGCGGCAACATCGGCATCAAGCTGTTTGCTGGAGCCGACGAGGTGACGACCCAGGCCTGAAGACCCGGCGAATCCGACCATGATCGTCGTGACCCGCCGCAGCCACCCCCTCATACGGTCACGTCCCGATGCCTGACCACGCCGTGCGCAGAAGCGAGGCCGAGGGCCACGAGGCGATCACGCTCAGCTCGTCCCGGCACGAACTTCAGGCGACCTTCGTTCCTGCGCTCGGAATGATCGGATGCTCGCTGCTCCACGGCGGCGAGGAGCTGCTCGAGCAGCGCGGCGGGCTGGCCGACTACGCCGCCACGGGCGCGACGATGGGCATTCCCTTCCTTCACCCGTGGGCGAACCGGCTGGAGCGCTTCGGGTACTCGGCGGCGGGACAGTCGGTCGAGCTGGAGGCGGGCTCGCCGCTGATCGACGTCGACCCCAACGGACTGCCGATCCACGGCCTGCTCGCGGCGTCTCCGGATTGGAAGCTCATTGAAGCGGACGCCACCGGCTCCGCTGCCGAGCTGCGCGCGCAGCTCGACTTCGCGGCACACGAGGACCTGATGGCCGCGTTTCCGTACCACCACCGGTTGACGCAGCACGTGACGCTTGCCGGCCACGAGCTGACGCTGGCAACGACGGTCGAAGCCAGCGGTGAAGACCCCGTGCCGATCTCGTTCGGGTTCCATCCCTACCTGCGCCTTCCGGGCGAGCGGCGCGAGCGCTGGGAGATCGAGCTGCCGGTGGCCCGCAGGCTTGTTCTCGACGACCACATGATCCCCACCGGCCGCAGCGAGGCGGTCGAGTTTCCACGCGGACCGCTGGCCGACCGTGGCTTCGACGACGGCTTCGCCGACCTCGCGCCAAGGCCATTCGTGGTGTCGGGCGGTGGGAGGGAGCTTGCCGTCGGCTTCGACCAGGGCTATCCGTATGCGCAGGTCTATTCGCCGCCCGGCGCCGACTTCATCTGCTTCGAGCCGATGACGGCGCCCACCAACGCCCTCTGCAGCGGCGATGCCCTGCCGCTGGTGGAGCCTGGCCACAGCTTCGAGGCCGTCTTCAGGATCTCCGTCTCGGTGCGCTGATCGGGCGAGCCTGTTTCCGGCATGTAGAGTTGATCAACGGAGGTGA
>JBBQNR010000069.1:0-14561 GCA_038330145.1 Solirubrobacterales bacterium | reverse complement strand
CGCGCTTGACGTTCTCGATCACCTCGTCCGAGATCCCCGGATCGATCACCACGTACCCGTCGCGCTCGAACTGATCCCGTTGCTCGGTGCTCAGGGTCAAGGACTCCGTCGTCGCCATGGTTCCTCCTAGTTTCCGCGCTTCCAGAAGGAAGCTCGACACGCCGAGACTAACCGCGCCCGGCGGCGAGGGCAAGCACCTCGCACGGCCCGGCGGCGAGGGCAACCCCCTCGCACGGCGTTATTGCCCTTTTCGCGCGTACGCCGTCCGACCCGAGTACAGTTTCAAGCGCTATGGCAGTGATCGAGCCAGCGCGCACTGCACTCGGAGCGACGCACGAGGTCAGCAACCAATCCGTGCCGCTCGCCGGGTACAACGTCTTCGAGCAGGATCGGCCGCTGGTCGAGGCGCTCGAGCGCGAGGGAGCCGAGTGGGCCTACGAGCGGGCTCGGACGGTCGGTGAGATTGCGGGCGGCGAGGCGCTGGAGTGGGGACGGCAGGCAAACGAGAACCCGCCCGTCCTGCGCACGCACGACCGCTTCGGCAACCGCATCGACGAGGTCGAGTTCCACCCCTCCTGGCACCGGCTGCTCGACGTGGCGGTCGCGCACGGCACGCACTCGCTCGCCTGGACCGAGGACCGCCCGGGCGCACATGTGGCGAGGGCGGCGATCTTCATGGCGATGGGCCAGGCCGAGGGCGGCCACGGCTGCCCGATCTCGATGACCTACTCCGCCGTGCCCGCGCTGCGCGCCACGCCCGAGCTGGCACAGGACTGGGAGCCACTGCTGACGTCGTCGACCTATGACCCTCGGCTGGTTCCGGCAGCGGACAAGGCGGGAGCCCTGTTCGGGATGGCGATGACGGAGAAGCAGGGCGGCTCGGACGTGCGCGCCAACACCACCACGGCGCGCCCGCTCAACGGCGGCGGCCCCGGCGGCGAGTACGAGATCGTGGGCCACAAGTGGTTCTGCTCGGCTCCGATGTGCGATGCCTTCCTGGTGCTGGCCCAGGCCCCCTCGGGTCTCTCCTGCTTCCTGCTTCCAAGAGTGCTTCCCGACGGCACGCGCAACCGCTTCCACCTTCAGCGGCTGAAGGACAAGCTCGGCAACCGGTCGAACGCCTCCAGCGAGGTCGAGTTCGACGGCGCGCTTGCTCGCATGGTCGGCGAGGAAGGCCGGGGTGTGCCGACGATCATCGAGATGGTCAACCACACCCGGCTCGACTGCGTGCTCGGCTCGACCGCGGGCATGCGCCAGGGCGTGGCTCAGGCAACGCATCACGCCGCCCACCGCTCCGCCTTCGGCAAGCTGCTGATCGACCAGCCGCTGATGCAAAACGTGCTGGCCGACCTCTGCGTCGAATCGGAGGCGGCCACGATCACCGGGATGCGGCTGGCGCGCGCATACGACCAATCCGACGAGGACGAGCGCGAGGCCCAGTTCCGCCGTCTGGCCACGGCCGTCTCGAAGTACTGGATCTGCAAGCGCGGCCCCGCACACGCGCACGAGTCGCTGGAGTGCTTCGGCGGCAACGGCTACGTCGAGGAGTCCGGGATGCCGCGCCTGTTCAGAGAGTCGCCGCTGAACTCGATCTGGGAGGGATCGGGCAA
The DNA here is from genome assembly GCA_038330145.1 of Solirubrobacterales bacterium. GTDB lineage: Bacteria > Actinomycetota > Thermoleophilia > Solirubrobacterales > JBBDJG01 > JBBQNR01. The sequence continues at coordinate 12,951 of JBBQNR010000069.1, read as the reverse complement.
CGTGATCTGCCTCGACGTGCTGCGGGCGCTGGCCCGATCGCCGCAGGCACTCGAGGTCTTCGTCGCCGAGATCGAGGAGGCCAAGGGGGCGGACCCCCGGCTCGACACCTACGTGGCGGAGATGAAGGCCGAGCTGTCGGACTTCGAGGACATCGAGACCCGGGCGCGGCGAGTGGTGGAGCGGATGGCGCTTGCGCTTCAGGGCTCGCTGATGGTGCGCTTCGCCGACGCGGCCGTCTCGGACGCGTTCTGCGGCTCCCGGCTGACCGGCGACTGGGGACGTGCGTTCGGCACGCTGCCCGCGGGCGTCGACACCGGCGCCATCATCGAGCGGCACCGGCCGCAAGTAAGTTAGTTAGGAGGCCGCGTAGCCGCCGCAGGCGGCGCAGCGGACTCTCGCGCCTTTAGGTGTCCGCCGATAGGCGGCTATGTGTTCTGAGGGGGCACTCGCTGCGGCGCGGACTCCTACCTAACCCTTTCGCAGCCCATGACCACGTCGTCGCGGTCGGCGACGGCGGTGTCGTACCCGGGCCCGCAGTCGATGCGGTCCTTGCCGCTCCCACCGCGGATGTAGTCGTTGCCGCTGTTGCCGAAGATGACGTCGTTTCCGGGGCCGCCGCTGATCGTGTCGTTGCCGCTGGTGCCCGGAATGTGGTCGCCCCAGATGACGTCGTTGCCGGCGCCGCCGCTGATGATGTCGTTGCCCGCGCCGCCCAGCAGCTTGTCGTTGAGGGGCGTGCCACGCAGCGAGTTGCTGCCGGCGCTGCCGATGCGCGTGACGCCCTGGTTCGGATCGAGCTGGGGCGGACTTGCGCGAAGCACGCGCTCGCAGCCATGCTTTCGAAGGTGCTTGTCCGACACGCCGCCCGGACGGTGATAAGCGTCGAGGTAAAGGGTGTCGTTGCCGGGCCCGCAGTCGGCTAGTCCATCGGCCCCACGGTCGTTGGCGTAGAGCACGTCGTCTCCGGGGCCGCCGCGCAGCACGTCGCGACCGGACTCGCCGTAGAGCTGGTCGTTGCCGCTGCCGCCGTTGAGCTTGTCCGAGCCCGAGCCGCCCATCAGCACGTCATCGCCGGGGCCGCCGTTGAGCCTGTCTCCCGCCTCGTCGCCGAGCAGCTGGTCGTTGCCGCTGCCACCGGCGATGCGGTCGCGCCCGAAGTCGCCCTTCAGCCAGTCGTCGTCGGATCCTCCGGCAAGGCGATCGTCGCCCGTGTCGCCGAACAGCCTGTCGCCGCCGGATCCTCCCAGCAGCTTGTCGTTCGCCGTGCCGCCGTGGATGGAGTCGTTGCCGCCGCCGCCTCGGATGCGGTCGGCCGAGCGGCCGCCATAGATGACGTTGTCCTGAGCGTTGCCGGCGATCACGTCGGGCCCGCGGCTGCCGTGAACCTGGGCCTGTGACTGCGCCACGAGGCCGGCGAGGAAGAGCACACAGGTGAGCAGAGTGGCGAGCGGCAGTGCGCGGCGCGCACGACCCCCGTCCTTGGGATGTCCAGTCGATGACCGATCCATGGTCCTCTCGACCGTTGTCGTCGGTGGCCAGAGACGCCTTCAGGTCGCGGCGCAGGCTCAGACGAATGTCCAGCGCTATGGCCAGGCCCGTGCCTGCGAGGAACTGGCCGCGGGCTAACATCAAGGGTTCAGGGCGGGGGCCGTGCCTGCCTGATCCACCAATCGCCGGCCAAGCGGAGGCGCATTTCAGCCATGTTCGGCGGCAGGTCCATACAGCTCGTGAGGGTGTTCGGAATCCGCATCGGCGTGGACCCGAGCTGGTTCCTTGTCCTGTTCCTGGTCATCTATTCGCTGACCGGCTACTACCAGGACGCCCTCCCCGGCAACAACGATTCCGGCGCTTTCGCTCTCGCCACCGCCAGCGCGCTGCTCTTCTTCCTCTCGATCCTGCTGCACGAGCTGGGGCACGCCGTGGTGGCGATCCGCAACAAGATCCCGATCGCCGGCATCGACCTCTGGCTGTTCGGCGGCGTCGCCAAGCTGGAGCGCGACACCGACTCTCCGTGGGTGGAGTTCAAGATCGCGATCGCGGGGCCGCTGGTGACCGTGGTGATCGCCGCACTCTGCGTGCTGATCGGGATCGCTGCGGCGGGCTCCGATTTCTGGGCCGCCATCCGCTTCGATCCTGTCGCGCTCCAGAACGGCGGCCTGGCCATGCTGGCCTATCTGGCCTCGATCAACCTGCTGGTGCTGGTCTTCAACCTGATTCCGGCCTTCCCGCTCGACGGCGGGCGCATCGCGCGAGCGATCGCCTGGTGGCGGACCGGGGACCGCAACCGCGCGACCAGGATTGCGGCCGGCATGGGGCAGGTCTTCTCGTACCTTCTGATCGGCCTCGGAATCTTCATGATCGTCTCCTGGGGCGACCTGGTGGGCGGCGCCTGGTTCGTGTTCATCGGCCTCTTCCTCGGTCAGGCTGCCCGTGGCGCCGTTTACCAGACCGCCGTGCTGTCCAAGATCGAGGGAGTCAAGGTCGCGGACGTGATGGACACCGAGCCGGTCGTGATCCCTGGCGACCTGCCGATCGGGCAGGCGCTCGACGAGTACTTCCTGCGCTACCGCTGGCCCTGGTTCCCGGTCGTGGACGGCTTCGGGCACTTCATCGGCCTGGTGGACCGCGAGCGGGCGGAGCGCATTCCCGAGGACCGCCACCCTGTCTTCACTGTGCGGGAGATCATGCGCCCGGACGAGGCAAACCTGCGCGTCCGAACGGACGACCCGCTGGAGTCACTGCTCGGAAGCGAGCCGCTTCGGCGCATCGGCGCGCTGATGGCCGTCGACGCGGACGGACGCCTGCGCGGAGTCGTCACCCTGGACCAGGTGCGCCGCGCCTTGCAGGGCGGCGTTGCCGAGTCGCCGGCCACCTGAGCGGCCCCGCGGGCCAGTTTGCATAGAATCACGCGGCCTTGCCCGAGCACGACGTCCTCGTAATTGGTGCCGGCCTTGCCGGCCAGCGCGCGGCCCTCAGTGCCGCGCAGACCGGGGCATCGGTGGGGATCATCTCCAAGGTCCATCCCGTTCGGTCACATTCCAATGCTGCCCAGGGCGGCATCAACGCCGCTCTCAACCCCGAGGACTCCTGGGAGTCGCACGCCTACGACACGGTCAAGGGCTCCGACTACCTGGGCGATCAGGACGCGATCGAGATCATGTGTCGCGAGGCGCCCGACGAGCTGCTCTGGCTGGAGCACATCGGCGTCACTTTCCACCGCAACCAGGAGGGCCTGCTCGGCACGCGGGCCTTCGGCGGCGCCTCGGCAGCCCGCACCTACTACGTGGCCGACATCACCGGCCAGGCAATCCTGCACACGCTCTACGAGCAGCTGATGAAGCACAGCGAGGTGGAGCGCTACGAGGAATGGTTCACGACCGGCCTGGCGCTGGACGAGTCGGGGCAATGCGCCGGCGCCATCACGCGCAACATCCGCGACGGCGAGATGGAGCTCTTCAAGGCCAAGGCCGTGATCCTGACCACCGGTGGCAACGGCCAGTGCTACAACCCGACCACCAACGCCCTCATCTGCACCGGCGACGGCATCTCGATGGCCTACCGTGCGGGCGCACCGCTGATGGACATGGAGATGGTGCAGTACCACCCGACGACCCTGGCGGGCAACGGGCTGCTGATCACGGAGGGCGCCAGGGGCGAGGGCGCGCATCTCTACAACGCGCTCGGCGAGCGTTTCATGGAGAAGTACGCCCCCAACAAGATGGAGCTCGCCTCGCGCGACGTCGTCTCGCGGGCCGAGCAGACCGAGATCAACGAGGGTCGGGGCTTCCCCGACGGCACGGTCGCGCTCGACATCACGGTCGTGCCACGCAAACGCATCCACGAGGCCCTGCGCGAGATCGTCAACGTCGGCCGTGACTTCGCGGGCGTCGACATCACCAAGGAGCCGATCCACGTCAAGCCGGGCAACCACTACGTGATGGGCGGAGTGAAGACGGACGTCCACGGGCAGACCGAGGTCCCGGGCCTGTACGCCGCCGGCGAGTGCGCCTGCGTATCGGTCCACGGCGGTAATCGCCTGGGCGCGAATTCCCTGCTCGACACGCTGGTCTTCGGGCGCAGGTCGGGCGAGCATGCCGCCGCGCGGGCGAGTGAAGTCGTGCTCAACCCGCCGTCGGACGCGCTGCTCGACGACGAGCAGCGGCGACTCGCGGAGCTGACCAAGCGCGAACAGGGAGGCGGGCGGCGCCGCATGTCGCAGCTGCGCAACGAGCTGGGCGCGACGATGGACAGGTACGTCGCCGTATTCCGCGACGAGGCCGGGCTCAACACCGCGCTCGAGACGGTCAGGCGCCTGAAGGAGGAGTACAAGGACGTCGGCATCGACGATCGTGGCACCGTCTTCAATCAGGACGTGTTGGCGGCGCTCGAGCTCGGGTACATGCTCGACGGGGCCGAGGCGACCGTGATCGGCGCGCTACACCGGACCGAGAGCCGCGGCGCACAGTTCAGGACCGACCATCCGGAGCGAAACGACGAGCAGTGGCTCAAGCACATCAACCTCACGCTGGGGCCCGATGGCGAGCCTACGATCTCCTACAGCCCCGTGACGATCACCCAATGGCAGCCTGAGGAAAGGAAATACTAGGCACGTGCCCAACTACACGCTGAGACTTCGACGCTTCGATCCCGAGACCGGCGAGGCGCCGTTCTGGGCCGACTTCGACGTCGAGCTCGACGGCCACCGCTCAGTGCTCGACGGCATCCTGAAGGCAAAGGACGACGAGGACGCCTCGATCGCAATCCGCTGCTCCTGCCAGGCCGCGATCTGCGGATCGTGCGGCGTGCGCATAAATGGCAAGGCAAGCCTGGCCTGCAACACCAAGCTGCAGGATGCCCATGAGAAAGCGCCCGACGGCGCCATAACCGTCGAGCCGATGGGCAACATGCCGGTGCTGAAGGACCTGATCGTGAATATGGACGCGGTGCACTGGAAGAAGGTGCAGCGTGTCGTTCCGTGGCTGTTGCCGGAAGGAGATCCTCCCGAACGGGAGTACGTCGTTCCGCCGGAGAGCATGATCGACGTCACGCAGACCGTCGCCTGCATCCACTGCGGGGCCTGCGTCTCCGACTGCCTCTCGATGGAGGTGGACCCGCTCTTCATCGGTCCGGCCGCGCTCGCCAAGGCATACCGCTTCGTCGGCGACCCTCGTGACGCCAAGACCGAGGAGCGCCTGCGCGACCTGGCGACGGACCCGCACGGCATCTACGACTGCACGCACTGCTTCAACTGCGTCGAGGTCTGCCCCAAGGGCGTCGCCCCGATGGACCAGATCATGCGCCTGCGACGCAAGGCCACCCACGAGTACGAGATCAACGACCCCAACAACGGTCGCCGGCACGAGCAGGCGTTCACCAAGATCATCGCCAAGAAGGGCATCCTCGACGAGCGCAAGCTGCTCCAGGACAGCTTCGGGGCCTTTCGCCCGCAGGGCGCGCTCGAGTTGCTGCGCGCTTTGCCGACCGGCCTGCGCGGCTTCGCGCGGGGCAAGATCACGCCGAAGAAGGTCCTCTTCCACGAGCGCATCGAGGGCCTCGAGAACATCCGCCGCATCTACGATCACGCGGAGGAACACGCCGAGGAGGTCAACATGTACGTGATCGGCGACGAAGGCGTGGACGAGGAGTCGATCGAGCCCATGGCAGTGGGAGAGGGGAAGCCGCAGTGAAGGTCGCCTACTGGCCGGGCTGCGTCTCGCGCGGCTTCACTCCCGAGCTGCATGGGTCGATGGCGCTGGTGGCGGGCAAGCTCGGCATCGAGCTGGTGGAGTTGGACCGCGCCAACTGCTGCGGCGCCGGCGTGATCGCCGAGCACAACCAAGAGCTTGCCGACTCGCTCAACGCGCGCACGTTCGCGATGGCACAGCAGACCGGCCTCTCGATGATGAACATCTGCTCCACCTGCCAGGGCGCGCAGAGCGAGTGCCAGCAACGGCTGGACGCGGACGGCGGCTATCGCGCGCACATCAACGAGCTGCTGGCGGCCGAGGGCCTTCATTACGAGAAGGGCATCACCAACAAGAACTTCCTCTGGCTGCTGGTCGAGGACTACGGACTGGAGCGGCTCTCCGAGCTGGTTGTCCGCCCGCTGACCGGCCTGCGGGTCGGCCCCTTCTACGGCTGCTACATCCTGCGGCCCACCTCGCGCCTCGGTTACCACGAGCATCCCGACCGGGACCGCTACCTCGAGATGGTGATCGAGGCGCTGGGCGGCACGCCGGTGGAATACGAGGGTGCTCGCAAGTGCTGCGGGTTCCCCGTCATCACCATGAATCGCGAGACGTCGCTGAAGCAGGCCGGCAGGCATCTCGGCGACGCGATCGACGCCGGCGCCGACACGCTCGTCACACCGTGCCCGCTCTGCCACCTGAACCTCGACCTTCAGCAGCCCGACGCGGCCAGGATCGTCGACCGTGAGCTCGGCATGCCGGTTCTGCACCTGCCTCAGCTGGTCGGCCTCGCGCTCGGGTTCGAGCCCAAGCAGCTCGGCATGAACAAGCACGTGGTGCGACCCAGCGGCATCGAGCGCAAGCTCGAAGCCGCTGCGGCTACCGCCTGACCCGTCGGTGCGCCCGCGGCTCGCTCGGCTTGCCGCCCTCGTTCGTCAGCTGACCGGCGCCACGCGGTCGGCCCCCGACTCGGGCACGCCGGCCGACACGGCGCCCGTGACCGAGGAGCAGCGGAGCGCAGAGGAGGTCAAGCGGCGCCTCGACGAGACCCGTGAGCGCCTCAAGCGCGAGCGGCCGCCGCAAGGCCCCGGCGACTGAGGTCGGGTCTCAGCCTGGCTGGCAGCGCACGGTGAAACGGTCCCTCGTTCGCCCGCCGGTGTCGATCGCCTTCACCTTCAGGCGCTGATTCGAGGCGGTCACGCGCAGGCGGTGGTGAAACATCCCGCGCCGTGCCGACCAGCGGGGCCTGCGGCGGGTCGCGAAGCGATTCAGACGAGCGCCACCTCCCCCGGTCACCACGTAGACGATGCCACGCCGGCTGCGCCGGCCCCTGCGCAGCGGCTTGGATCGCTCGTAGTTCTGCACGTGGCCGTTGAGCACCAGGTCGACGCCGCCCTTTTCCAGGATGCGAGCGATCTTCTGCCGGCGCGTGTGCCGCACGTGGCTTCGATAGCCGCGGCCGCTCGACCAGAGCGGGTGATGGAAGTAGGCCACCTTGCAGCTTGCCTTCGAGGCGCCCAGCTTCCTGCGCGCCCAACTCTTCTGAGCCCTGTTGTAGCGATTCGAGTCGAGTGCCATGAAGAGGACGCCGCCATAGGTGAAGCTGTAGTAGCGCTCGTTGCCGGGTAGCGCGAAGTAGCGCCTGTAGTTGGCGAGCCCGTAGTAGTCGTGGTTGCCGACCGCCGGCCACAGGGCCCGCTGCGAGATGAAGCCGGCCAGAGGGCCGAGCACGTAGTTGCGGTACTCCTCCTCGTTGCCGAAGATCTGCGCGTTGTCGCCGGTCGTGAGCGCGAAGTCGATCGAGTCGGCTGCGAGGCGACGCAGGTTCGCGTGGGAGGCCGGAGTGGGGACGCCGAAGTCACCGATGACGTCGAAGCTGAAGCTGCCGACGGTGGCGGGCGGCGTGCGCAGCTCGGCGACGGGCCCGGTGCGGCCGTCCGACTCCCAGCGGTAGCGATAGGCGGTGCCGGGCGCGAGGCCGTCGACCACCACCACGTGGTCGCGACTCAAAGTCGGGTTGCGCTCGACGTTGCGCTCCGGGGCGCCCGCCGCACCCAGGTAGAGGCTCGTCGTGGCAGGGGCGTACGTCTGCCAGACGATCACGACCCGTGTGGGGGAGAGCTGTTGCAGGTAAGGCGACAGCTCCAGACCGGCCGCGAAAGCAGCTGTCGCAGTCGTGATCGGCGCCGAGTCGGCCGTCCGTCCCTCGCGGTCCACCGCACGCACGACGTATCTATACGAGGTCGCCTCCGTCAGCCAGAGGTCGAGCAGCGTCAGCTTGTCCGTCTCGGCCACGGGCACGCCGTCGCGAAGCACCTGGTAATGCTCGCCGGAGGGCTGGCCGGGCAGCGGCTCGAGGCCGGGGCGCCAGCTGAGTCGGACCTGGTCGGGCCTTGGCGTCTCGGCGTAGACGTCGCGAGGCGGCTCAGGCCCGGCGGCGCCGGCGACGGCCGGCACGATCAGGCCAAGCATTGCTGCGAGCATCGCAGCGGCAGCGCGCATGGATCGAGATTCTGCCAGCGGCCCTGAACGGATGCGTCAGCTCTGGGCGAGCGCGCCGGTGCGCTGGCCGAGCAGGCCGCGTGCGACCAGCAGCTCGGCAAGCTGGACCGCGTTGATGGCGGCCCCCTTGCGCAGGTTGTCGCCCACCACCCACAGGTTCAGGCAGCGCTCGTGCGTGGGGTCGCGCCGGATGCGCCCGACCAGCACGTCGTCGCGCCCGGCGGCGTGGATCGGCATCGGGTAGAGGCCGTCAGCGGGGTCGTCCAGCACCACCACCCCGGGGAATGCGCTCAGCACGTCGCGGCATCGCTCGGGCGACAGCTCACGCTGTGTCTGGACGTTGATCGACTCCGAGTGCCCGGTGTAGACGGGGACCCGCACGCAGGTCGGGCTCACCTGCACGCTGTCGTCGCCGAGGATCTTGCGGGTCTCGGCCATCATCTTGCGCTCCTCGGTGGTGTAGTCGTCGCCGTCCTTGAACACCTCGACCTGCGGCATCACGTTGAAGGCGATCTGGTGCGGGTACACCGAGGCGCCGCTCACCTTTTGCTCGTCCAGCACCGAGCGGGCCTGGCTGCGAAGCTCGTCGACGGCGGCCTTGCCGGTGCCCGAGGTCGATTGGTAGGTGGAGACGATCACGCGCTCGATGCGCGCCTCGTCGTGGATCGGCTTCAGCGCCATCACCATCTGCATCGTCGAGCAGTTCGGGTTGGCGACGATGCCCTGATGACGCTCGAGGTCATCGGGGTTCACCTCGGCGATCACGAGCGGCACGTTGTCGTCCATCCGCCAGGCGCTCGAGTTGTCCACCACGACCGCGCCCGTCTCGGCAAACCGCGGAGCCCATTCGCGCGAGATCGCGCCACCGGCCGAGAACAGCGCCAGGTCGAAGCCGTCCAGCGGGGCGGAGTCCAGCGCGCGCACCTCGAGCGGGCGGCCACCGAAGTCGAGCGTGCTTCCGGCCGAGCGTTCGGAGGCGAGGGGCACGACCTCTCGCACGTCGAGTCCTCGCTCGCCGAGCACCGACAGGATCGCGCGGCCGACGTTGCCGGTCGCGCCGACGACCGCGACGCGCACGCCCTCGCTCATGAGGCCTCGATCCGCGCTCCGCCGTCCTGGGCGGCGAGGCCGAACGCGTCGTGCAGCAGACGCACCGCGTCAGGTACGCGATCCTCCCTGATCGCACACGAGATCTTGATCGGCGAGGTCGAGATCATCTCGATGTTGATGCTGTTCTCGCCCAGCACCTTGAAGACCTTTGCCGCCACGCCGGGATGGGTGCGCATCCCCGCTCCGATCAGGGAGACCGTTCCCATGTCCTCGTCCGCGAGCACGTTCTCGAGGCCGATCTCGCCCGCCAGCCGGTCGAGAGTCCGCCGCGCCGTCGCAAGATCCGCCTTTGGAAGCGTGAAGGAAAGCTCGGCACGATGCACCGGCGACACAGGCTCGTTCTGGATGATCATGTCGACGTTGACGTCGGCCTCCGCCAGCGCGCCGAAGATGGTCCCGGCGACGCCCGGTTGGTCCGGGACGCCGGTGAGGGTGACGCGGGCGTCCGCGGTCGAATGGGTCACGGCTGTCACGAGCGGTCGTTCCATCGTCTCCTGCTCTCCGAGAACGAGGGTACCGGAGCCATCTCCGAAGCTCGGGCGAACTCTGATCCGGACGCCGTAGTTGCGGGCGTACTCGACCGAGCGCAGCTGCAGCACGCGCGCGCCCGAGGCCGACATCTCGAGCATCTCCTCGAAGGAGACGTAGGCCAGCTTGCGGGCATTCGGGACGATCCTCGGGTCGGCCGAGAAGACTCCCGGCACGTCGGTGTAGATCTCGCATACCTCGGCGCCGAGGGCGGCGGCCAGCGCGACCGCGGTGGTGTCGGAGCCGCCACGGCCGAGCGTGGTCACGTTCTTGCTTGTCGAGACACCCTGAAAGCCGGCGACCAGCACGATCTTGTGCTGCTCGAGCAACTCGCGGATGCGGTCCGCACGGACGTCGAGGATGCGCGCCTTGGTGTGCGAGGTGTCGGTGACGATGCCGGCCTGCGAGCCCGAGAGCGAGACGGCCTCGCTGCCGAGGTCGTGAATCGCCATCGCGCAGAGAGCGCACGAGATGCGCTCGCCGGTCGAGAGCAGCATGTCCATCTCACGAGGTTCGGGCAAAGGTGAGATCTCGTAGGCCATCCGCACCAGCTCGTCGGTGGTGGCGCCACGCGCGGAGAGCACCGCGACGACGTCCATGCCGTCCTCATGAGCTCGCACGATTCGCCCCGCGGCCGCGAGGATGTGCTCGGGATCGGCCACGGAGGTGCCGCCGAACTTCATCACCACGGTGCCGCTCGAGGGCACGACCGTCGCGGGATCGGGTCCAGTATGGGTCTTGCCGCTCATCGCACCGAGGATAGAGCGACCGTCGATCCGGTGGCTCCTGTCGGAACGTTCGCCAGCAGAAGGGCCACCGCCAGGAGGAGAAGTGCCACTAAAGGGTGCGGCGGCCGGCCAGCGCCCGTCCCAGCGTGATCTCGTCCGCGTACTCGAGGTCGGCTCCCACCGGGAGCCCGCTGGCGAGCCTCGTGACCGCCACCTCGTTGCCCAGCTCCTTGATCGCCTCGGCGATGTAGAAGGCGGTTGCCTCCCCGGTCGTGGTGGGGTTGGTCGCGATCACGACCTCCTTCACCTCTTCGTCTCGCGCACGGCCGATCAGCTCCGCCAGCTTGAGGTCCTCGGGGTCGACGCCGTCGATCGGGGACAGCGCCCCGCCAAGCACGTGGTAGAGGCCGCGGAACTCGTGTGTGCGCTCGATCGGGATCACGTCGGCCGGCTCCTCGATGACGCAGATCAGCGAGCGGTCGCGACGCTGGTCCTGGCAGATCTGGCAGCGCGGGCCGTCGGCGAGGTTGAAGCAGACCTCGCAGAGGCCGATCTTCTCCTTCACCTCACGGATCGAGTCCGACAACGCCAGCGCCTCCTGCTCCGGCACGCGCAGGATGTGAAACGCGAGACGCTGTGCGGTGCGCTGGCCGATGCCCGGCAGCTTCGACAGCTCACTGATCAGCCTCTCGACCGGGGGCGAGAACATCGTGATTGCGAGCTGCGGCCTAGAGGCCCGGCAGGCCGAGGTCGCCCAGCCCACCCATGCCGGCCACGCCGCCGAGCTTGCGGTTCGCAAGCTCCTGGGCGGAGCGAATCGCCTCGTTGACGGCCGCCAGCACCATGTCCTGGAGCATCTCGACGTCGTCGGCGTCGACGCCCGCGCTGGGGTCGTCGCCGAGAGCGCTGGGGTCGATCCTGATCTCCTTCAACTCGAGGTCGCCGGTGATCTTGACGGTCACCATGCCTCCGCCGGCCGACGCCTCGACCACCTCCTCCTTCAGCTGCTCCTGCGCCTTCATCATCTCGGCCTGCATCGTCTGCACCTGCTTCAGCATCTTGTTCATGTTGGGCTGCGGCATCTCGGCTAGGTATTCCTCTCTGTCTCTGTCTCTGTCTCTGTCTCGGCCTCTGTCTCGGCCTCGGTTACGTCCGTTGCCTCGACCGGCCTTTCGTCGTGCACGTCCTCGGCGTCGAACACCTGCCTGATGCGCTCGATCGCCTCCTCCTCGGTCAGGACCGGCTCGGAGGCGCCGTCCTCGCCGTTGCCGCCCGACCCGTCATCGCTGAGCTCGAAGCGCAGCGCCATCGTCTGGCCGGTTACCTGCCGGACCGCCTCGCCGATGCGCTCGCGGCTGATCTGGGCCTCGACCTTACGCTTGGAGAAGGCTGCGGACTGCGGGTAGGTGATCACCAGCCAGCCGTCGTCGGCAGACACCGGCCGCGCCTCTGCCAGCAGGGCGGCCAGCATCCCACCGCCCTCCTGCGAGCGCACGCGCTCGAGCACGGCGGGCCAGAGAACGGAGAGCTCGTGGATCGGCGCGACGGGGGAGGGGTCCTGGTCCTGCGGCGCGTCGTCCGGAGGCGCGGCGGCAACGTCGCCGGGCGCGGGCTCCGCCTTCGTCTCGCGCCTCGGAAAACGAGTGCTCGCGCGCGCGCTCCCTCCACCTTCCGCCGCCTTCTTCGGAGCCGGTCGCGGAGCTCCCTGCTCCAGTTGCTCGATTCGCGTCAGCAGCGCGTCGATGGAAGGATCCGATTGCGGGCTCGCCGCTTTCAGCAGCGCCAACTCGAGCTGGATGCGTGCATCCGAGCCCTCCTTGACGGCCGCCACCGCGGCCGAGACGAGGTCGATTCCGCGCACGGCCTCGTTCTGCGACAGCCGCTGCGCCTGTGACTCGAGACGCTCGGTCTGGTCGGCGGTGACGCTGAAGGTGTCGGGCGCCTCGCCGATCGTCTGGATCACGATCAGCTGTCGCAGGTGGCCCACGAGGTCACGCATGAACTGGGTCGCGTCGCGGCCGGACTGCGCAAGTTCATCGACCCGCTCCAGGGCCGCCTTCGGGTCGCGCTCGATCATTGCCTCGGTGGCGTTGAAGATCAGCTCGGCGTCCGCGACGTCGAGCACCTCGAGCACGTCCTCGAAGGCCACCTTGTTGCCGCCGTAGGTGACGAGCTGGTCGAGCGTTCCGATCGCGTCGCGGAAGCTGCCCGCGGCCGAGCGGGCGATCATCGCGAGCGCACGGTCGTCGGCCTCGAACTGCTCGGCGTCGGCGATCCGGCGCAGCACGGTCGTGATCTGCTCCAGCGACGGCCGCTGGAAGTCGAAGCGGTGACAGCGGTCGACGATCGTGGCCGGCACCTTGTGCGCCTCGGTCGTGGCCAGTACGAAGATGGT
>JBBQNR010000068.1:0-14722 GCA_038330145.1 Solirubrobacterales bacterium | reverse complement strand
TAGGTGAACACCCGCTCGTTCGGCCAGCGATCTCGCACGACGTCACGCAGGCCTAGCGCCTGTAGCTCCGCCAGCGCCGCCCGCTCGGACGCTGTTACGTGGGTCTCGCCGATGTAGGCGTCCGGATCGAACACATCCTCGTCGGTCGGTGCGATGTTCATGTCGCCACAGACCATGATCGCCTCGGGGCCGGCGGCAACCATCTCCCGCAGCGAAGCCAGCCAGGCGAGCTTGTACTGGTAGTGCTCGGAGCCCGGCACGCGCCCGTTCGGAACGTACACCGAGACGACCCTGATCCCGCCACACGTGGCAGACACGGCGCGCGCCTCTGGATGCGGAAAGCCCGGCGCGCCGGGGAGACCGGCCGTGACGTCGTCCAGCCCCACACCGGAGAGGATCGCGACCCCGTTCCACGTCGCCTCGCCGTGAGCCGCGACAACGTAGCCGCGGCGGTCGAGCTCGTCGCCGAGCAGGGCGGCGAACGCATCGTCTGCGAGCTTGGTCTCCTGCAGGCAGGCCACATCTGGCCGCCGCTCGTCCAACCAGGGCAGCAGCCGCGGCAGACGCTGCTTGACGGAGTTGACGTTCCAGGTCGCTATTCGCACCGACCCACGGTACCGGCAGCGTCGATCCTGTCGCTCGCCCGAGTGGGTGGGGGCTTGGTCCGGCTGCGGGCGGGCTCAACGCCCCGTCCTCCCCATTTGCGAGGCTTCGCCGTACAACTCCGAAGGAGGGAAATTGTCTCTGCAACGCCTGCACGTACTTGCGCCGCTTACAGGAGTGCTGTTCGTGGCCCTCGCGATCGCCGCATTCATCGTCGGCGGGGAAACCCCGGGCACCGACGACTCCCCGCAGAAGATCCTCGACTTCTACGTGGACAACCACAGCTCTCAGCTCTGGGCCGGGGCGATCCTGGCCTGGTCGACGGTGCCGCTGATGTTCTTCCTGGGCGTGCTCAGGTCGACGCTGCGCGCAGCCGAGGGACCGATCGCGCGCCTGTCAGCGGTTGCCTTCGGCGGCGGCATCGTGCTGATCGTAGGCGCGCTTTCGTTCGCAGGCTTCAGCTTCACCCTTGGTGACGTCGCCGACGACGGCCTCACGCCGCAGGCGGCGCAGGCACTGAACGCGCTCAACAGCGACTTCTTCTTCCCGGTCGCCGTCGGGACAGCGACGCTCCTGATCGCGACCGCGATCACGAGCCTCGGCTCGCGTGCGCTGCCGAGGTGGCTCGCGTGGGCGGCGCTGGTAATCGGAATCGTCGCGCTGACGCCGGCTGGCTTCTTCGCCTTCCTCGCGTTCATGCTCTGGACCCTGGCCACGAGCATCGTGCTCTGGCGCGCCCGCTCCGCCGAGCCGCCGGCAACCGCGCGGGCTGGTGCCGTCGGCTAGTCGTTTGGCAACAGCAGGTCGGTGAGGCCGAAGCGCTCCTCGCGCGCCGCCAGCGTCGGCGTCCAGCCCGGGTCGTTCGCCCGGTAGGAGCCCGGCTCGGCGTCGAGAATGCCGATCAGGACCTCGGCGACGATCCGACCGCCGCTCGGGCCCAGCTGTTCGCCGCGGCCGCGGCTGGCTGACTCGGCCAGGACGACCGTCGATCAGCTTCGCGCGCTGCGCGGGCGGCGCTCCCCTCACGTCGAACAGCCTGCTCCACTCGATCACGAGCTCGGCGGGAACAGGCCTGAAGCCGATCAGCTCGGGGAACAGCCGCAGCGCATCTGAGCCCGAGTTGAGCTCGAAGGAGTCGCGAACCTGGCTGTGGCCGTACCGGAACGCCGCATCGGCGAACTCGAGTGGGATGCGCGGCGCCCCGTCGGGCGGTAGAAGCGTGGGCCCTGCTCGAGTATGGGACTGACCAGGTCGGCACCGACCAATCGTGGGAGGTAGTCGTTGACGATCACCCACTGGTAGTGCCACACCGTTTCGCGCCGGGCCGTCTCGAAGACGTCGGCGCCGACGATGCCGCGCTCGCGCGCAGTTCGACGAGGCGGTTGTGGCCCGCGGCTCGACGTAGGGCCGGCGGACGCCGATAGCTCCGGCTCGCTCGGCATCGGTGGCCTCGGGGGTCGGAGCGGTGAAAACAAACCGAAGCCGTATCGGGTCATGTCGCTCCTTTTCCCGGGTTGTCAGTGGTCGCCAGCCCTCCTCGACGGTGAACTTAACCTTCCATTCCGGTAGCCGCGTCCTGGAGCGCCACTTCCGTTGCGATGTCGGGTTTTCCCTACCCTGAAGCCCACCGCGGGTTGGCATGATGCTCGCGATGGAACGATCGATTCTGGTCGTGGACGATGACCCTGCCTTCCGGGCACTGGCGATCCGGATGCTCAAATCGCTTGGCCTGCAGGTCGTCGCCGAGGCGAGCACCGTCGCGCAGGCACTGACCGCCGCCAAGAGCCTCGAGCCCGCTGCAGCCCTGGTCGACGTCGATCTGCCCGATGGAAACGGCATCTCGCTGGCGGGCGCGCTCACGGCGCTCCCATGCAGCCCACGTGTCGTGCTGACCTCTGTTGACAGCGAAGCCGCCAGCCCGGATGACGTGCGGCGGAGCGGGGCGCTTGCCTTTGTCCACAAGGCCGACCTCCCGAACGGCACGATCCGCCCGCTTCTGGTGGCCGAGTAGCGTGAGGAGAGGCACGGCGCCGGCCAAAACCGTCGATGTCGCCCCGCAGGAGAGTACTGTTGCGCCCATGGCGACAGAGCAGGTGCGGGTCGTGGTCGGCGAAGACGACGTCCTCCTGCGCGAGGGCATCAGCCGCCTGCTTGCCGAGGGCGGCTTCGATGTCGTCGCCCAGGCGGGAGACGCAGAAGAGTTCCTGCGCAGGGCGCTCGCCCACCGGCCCGATGTGGCGGTCGTCGACGTTAGGATGCCGCCCGGTCGAGAGGATGACGGACTGCTCGCCGCGCTCGAGCTCCGGCGGCAGCGACCCGAGACCGGCATCCTGGTGCTATCGCAGTTCTACGAGGAGCATTACGCACTCGATCTCATCGGTGGGGATGCGAAGGGGGTCGGATACCTGCTCAAGGAGCGAGTTGGTGACGTGGAGGCGTTCCTCGACGCTGTCCAGCGCGTTGCGAGCGGCGGCAGTGCGCTCGACCCGGAGATCGTGGCACGCATGCTGGGCCGCCGAAAAGAGAACAGCCCCGTCGGCCGGCTCAGCCCACGGGAGCACGACGTTCTCGCGACCATGGCCGAGGGAAAATCCAACAGAGGTATTGCCGAAGCCCTCGTCGTCACGCAAGCTGCCGTCGAGAAGCACGTCACGAGCATCTTCCACAAGCTGGAGTTGGGGGCCGTCCAGACGGAGCACCGGCGCGTGCTTGCGGTGCTCACCTACCTTGCGCAAAGCACCCCCTACGTAGGGTTTACCCGACCCGCGGGCTCCGGTTGATCGAGGCGAAGTCTCGGGCCTACCGGTATGGCGGGCACAGCGCGTAGCCGCCAAAGTGCCGGCCATGCCCGTGGGCACCGCCACGCGCCCCAATCCGGTGACACTCCTCTCCCCCACCGGACGTGCGGAAGGTCAGCGAGGATCCGAGCCGGGGACGCGAACCTCCTCCTCCTCCCCGTCCCCAGCCGGATCCCGCCCCCCCTGCGAGGTCTCTGAACCGGCTCAGGCCGAATACGACATCCCCCCTTCCCCGTCGCATCCGGCCGGGACCAGTGGATGGCGCTGACCCCGCCAGAGCTCGTGCGGGGGCACACCAACCTGGATGACTGGACGATCGCGGCTCTTTCCAAGGAGAAGCCCATCGTCGTGCAGCACTAGCACGTGCACGCCGAGGCGCTGCCGGATTGGCCTGCCGCGACGATGGCGGTGCTCACAACCTTTAGGCACGCGCCACATGCGATTCCCGTCTCCGCCATGCTGCGCGCGGATGACAGTTGCATCGCGTTCGCCATGGTTCGCACCCGTGGGGCGCTCGAGTGCCTGCGCACACACGCCCAGGTGGCACTGACCGTGGTAACGGAGGGCGACAACGCATTCACGGCACGGGGTCACGCGCGCGTCGTCCAAGAGCAGATTGCGGATGCACGCGGGTATGCCGCTGTCGCTCTCAACGTCGAGCACATCGACTTCCATCGCCAGCCGGCCTACCGGGTCGAGTCCGCCGTCGATCGGCGCTGGATCGACAAGGCCAATCAACGCGAGTTCGACGAGGTCGTCGGGGCGCTGCGGAAGATTGCGGCGAACGCGAGCTAGTGGGCCTTCTCGGAACGTTCGCCGGTGAAACGTTTTGAGAAGGGCCACTAGTCGAAGGTCGACTGACCGATGTCTCCCCCTAACCTCTGCACTCGCGCTTGCTATTGACCAAGGAAGTCCGCACGCTGCTCTTGAGCGATCGTTCCCTTCCAGCGCCCTCAGTCCTGATCCTCGTTGAGCGCCTCGTAGCGGTCGATCGCCTGCTCGAGCCGGCGTGCGTAGCGAATCGTCGCCCCGCGAAGGGCACGGACGTAAACCGCAGCTGTGACCGACCGCCCCTCCAGCGATTGGGCGAGATCGTCGGTGGAAGAATCAAGGGCCAGCGCCAGCTCGCCATGCGACAGGGCCAGCTCCTCGGTCGCGTAGCGCACCTCACGAGCCAGAGCCAGTACCGGCTGTGCCTCACGCGCTTCCGCTGGAATTCTCATGCCTCCTAGCCATCGATGAAGCCAAGCCCGTCCCGATAGAAGTCCACCTGGCGCGAGTGCCTGGCCTCGGCGCGGGCGATCGCCTGCAAGAGCAAGCGCTCCGTCTCGCTCAACGCCGCCTTGTTCAGCTCGTCATCCACCACCGAGAGCCTCTGTCCAGCGGAAAGCATGCGGCGAATCTCCTGCCTCCAGCTCCCCAACTCGTATTCCCGTACGTCCTCACCTCCGTTGTCCATGTCACCTCCTGAAATCGACATCTGGGCGGTTGCCGGGATCCAATGTCCTCCTGCGGGCCCGAATGCGCAATCGCCCGTTCGGAGGATCGCACTCGCAAAGAGCGGCTTCGGCGTCGCTTCGGAAGCTCGGGGTTCATTGAGTTGTGCCGTGTCTCGGCGGCGGCGCCTGCGCCGATGAACCAGAATAGGCTGCTGCACGAAGGTGGCATGACGGCCTCAGTGGACAGAGACCTCGACCAGCTGTGCATCAACACGGTTCGAACGCTGTCGATCGATGCCGTCCAGGCGGCGAACTCCGGTCACCCCGGCACGCCGATGGGGATGGCGCCGGTCGCGTACGAGCTTTGGCAGCGGTTCCTGCGCTTCGACCCGGAGGACCCGATCTGGCCCAACCGCGACCGTTTCGTGCTGTCTGTGGGGCACGCCTCGATGCTGCTCTACTCGCTGCTTCACCTCGCCCGCGTGAAGACGGTGGACCCGGAGTACGAAACCCTCGGCGAGCTGGCCGTAAAGCTCGACGACATCGAGCACTTTCGCCAGCTCGACTCGAAGGCGGCCGGCCACCCCGAGTACCGCTGGACATCAGGCGTCGAGACCACGACCGGCCCGCTCGGCCAGGGCGTCGCGACCTCCGTCGGGATGGCGATCGCGGGGCGGTGGCTTGCCGCTCACTTCAACCGGCCCGGCTTCGAGCTGTTCGACTACGACGTGTTCGTGCTCGCCGGCGACGGGGACATGATGGAGGGGGTCTCGTACGAGGCGGCTTCGATCGCCGGCCATCTGAAGCTCGCGAACCTGTGCTGGATCTATGACGACAACCGCGTCACGATCGACGGCAGCACGGACCTAGCGTTCAGCGACGACGTGGCGGCCCGCTTCACCGCCCAGGGCTGGTACGTCATGAAGCTCGGAGACGCGAACGACCTCGAGGCGCTCGACGGCGCTTTCGACTCCTTCAAGCGGGAGCACAAGCGGCCGACGCTGATCGTCGTCGACAGTCACATCGGGTACGGCGCCCCCGATGTCCAGGACACGGCCAAGGCCCACGGCGAGCCGCTCGGAGAGGAGGAGGTGCGCCTCGCCAAGCGCAGCTACGGCTGGCCCGAGGACGCGCAGTTCCTGATCCCCGACGGCGTCGTCGAGCACTTCGCGGCGGGGATCGGCGCCCGCGGGCGCGCCCTGCGAGAGACGTGGGAGCAACTTTTCGAACGCTATCGCGCACAACACCCCGAGCTCGCGAACGATCTCGAGCGCATGCAGCGACGTGAGCTGCCGGAGGATTGGGACCGCGACCTTCCCAGCTTCCCTGCAGACCAGAAAGGGATGGCGACGCGCTCGGCGTCGGGTGAGGCGCTCAACGCCATCGCCCGCAACGTTCCATGGCTCGTTGGCGGCGCAGCCGACCTCACGGGCTCCACCGCCACCGGCCTCTTCGAGGGGGCCGGCGTCTTTACGGCGACCGAGCCCGGTGGTCGCTTCCTCCACTTCGGGATCCGCGAGCACAGCATGGCCGCCGCGGTCAACGGCCTCTCGCTCTCGAAGCTGCGCCCCTACGGAGCGACATACCTGATCTTCTCGGACTACGCGCGCGAGCCGATCCGTCTCAGCGCGGTGATGGAGATCCCCGCGATCTGGATCTTCACGCACGATTCGATCGGCCTCGGCGAGGACGGCCCGACGCATCAGCCGGTGGAGCAGCTCGCGGGGCTGCGCGCGACCCCGGGGCTCGTCACCATCCGTCCCTGCGACGCAAACGAGGCGGTGGAGGCGTGGCGAGTGCTGATGAGACTCCACCACTCGCCTGTGGCGCTCGTGCTGACTCGCCAGGCGGTCCCGGTCCTCGACCGCGGTCGATATGCCTCGGCGGCCGGTCTCGAGCGCGGTGCCTACGTGCTCGCGGACCCCGACCAAGGCGAGCCGGAGCTGATCCTGATCGGTACGGGTAGCGAGGTATCGCTCTGCGTCGCCGCATACGAGCAACTCACGGATGCAGGTGAGAAGGTGCGCGTGGTCAGCATGCCGTCCTGGGAGCTGTTCGACCAGCAGCCGCCCGAATACAGGGACCAGGTGCTGCCCCCGAGCGTGGCCGCGCGCGTATCCGTCGAGCAGGCATCGACGTTCGGGTGGGAGCGCTTCGTCGGCAGCCGCGGAGCGATGATCGGAATGCACACCTTTGGCGCCTCCGCGCCCCTGAAGGACCTGCAGACGAAGTTCGGCTTCACGCCCGATGCGATCGTCGGCACCTGCCGGCAGCAGCTCGAGGCGCACCGCCGTGCGGAGGGTCGATGAGCAGCGGGACCACCAGCAAGAATCCGCTGCTCGAGCTGCTCGATCAGGGCCAGAGCGTCTGGTACGACTACATCCGTCGCGGGATGATCACATCGGGGGAGCTCGAGCGGCTGATCGCCGAGGACGGACTGCGCGGCATCACCTCGAACCCGTCGATCTGGGAAAAGGCGATCGTCGGCTCGACCGACTACGCGGACGCGATCGAGGCGCTGCGGCGCGAAGGCGAGGACGACCCGAAGGCGGTCTACGAGCAGCTCGCGATCCAGGACATCCGGGACGCCGCCGACGCCTTCCGGCCGGCGTACGAGCAGACGGACCGCCGCGACGGGTTCGTCTCGATCGAGGTGTCGCCCGACCTCGCCCACGACACGGAGGGAACGATCGCGGAGGCGAAGCGGCTGTGGAGCGCGATCGAGCGCGACAACGTGATGATCAAGGTGCCGGCGACGCAACAGGGCATCCCCGCGATCGGGGAGCTGATCGGCCGCGGCATCAACGTGAACGTCACGCTGCTGTTCGCGATCCCCGTCTACGAGCAGGTGATGGACGCCTACATGACAGGGCTGGAAAAGCTTGCGGCGAACGGCGGCGACCTGGCCCGGATCGCTTCGGTGGCGAGCTTCTTCGTCAGCCGGATCGACACGATCGCCGATGCTGAGCTCGACGAGGTTGCCCGCCGCGGGCCTACCGAGCGACGAGCCCTCGCGCGCGAGCTCCAGGGCAAGGTTGCGATCGCCAACGCGAAGCTCGCATACCAGCGCTTTGAGGAGAGCGTCGCCACCGACCGCTGGAGGGCGCTCGCAGAGCAGGGAGCCGGCGTGCAGCGCCTCCTGTGGGCGAGCACGAGCACGAAGAACCCCAGCTACCGCGAGCTCATGTACGTGGAAGAGCTGATCGGGCCCGAGACCGTCGACACCGTGCCCCCGGCGACGTTCGAGGCCTTCCGCCGACACGGGAGCCCGCGTGCGAGCCTCCAGCAGGACGTCGCGGGGGCGCGGGACACGCTGGCCGCGCTCGACGACCTCGGGATCTCGCTCGAGCAGATCACCGACAGGTTGACCGCGGACGGCGTGGACCAGTTCACAGGCGCCTTCCAGAAGCTGTTCGCGGCGATCGCCGACAAGCTGGCGCCGGCTGCCGCAGACACACCTCCTCAGCGAGCGAGCCTGCCGCCCGAGATCGAGGCGGAAGTTCGCGACGCGATCGAGGACTGGCGGTCCGGGGCCAAGGTGCGGCGCCTGTGGTCGGGCGACAGCACGCTGTGGACGGGCGCGGACGAGTCGGCCTGGCTCGGCTGGCTGGGAGTAGCAGAGGAGCAGGCCGCGCACTCGGAGCGGCTAAACCGCATCGCCCGCGACATCGCCGAGGCCGGTTTCGAGCACGTGCTCCTGCTCGGGATGGGTGGCTCGAGCCTCTGCCCGGAGATGCTCTCGCGCTCGTTCCCGCGCGCCGAGGGCCATCCGAGCCTGCGCATCCTCGACTCCACAGATCCTGCGCAGGTGCGGGCACGGGAGGGCGAGATCGACCTCGCCCGCACGGTCTTCATCGTCTCCAGCAAGTCCGGTACGACGCTCGAGCCGAACATCTTCGAGCGCTATTTCTTCGAGCGCGTCCAGGAGACGGTCGGCGCCGACGAGGCCCCGAAACGCTTCATGGCCATCACCGACCCCGGGTCCAAGCTCGAGCAGCTGGCGGAGGAGAAGGGCTTTCGCCACGTCGCACACGGTCTCGAGTCGATCGGCGGGCGGTACTCCGCGCTGTCGGACTTCGGCATGCTGCCGGGCGCCGTGATGGGCATCGACGTGCAGCTGCTGCTCGACCGTGCCGAGCGCATGGCTCACAGCTGCGCCTCCTGCGTGCCCGCGCCCGACAACCCGGGAGTCGTACTGGGCTCGATCATCGGCGTCTGCGCGCGCCGCGGGCGTGACAAGCTCACGCTCGTCGCGTCACCCGCGATCGCGGACCTGGGCGCCTGGCTCGAGCAGCTTCTGGCCGAATCGACCGGCAAGGACGGCAGGGGCGTGATCCCGATCGATCGCGAGCCGCTCGGCTCGCCGGACGTCTACGACGACGACCGGCTGTTCGTCTACATCAGGCTGGAGTCGAGTCCCGACGAAGCACAGGACGCCGCCGTCGACGCGCTCGAAGCGGCCGGCCACCCGGTCGTTCGGATCAGGCTCGGCGACCTCTACGACATCGGCGGCGAGCTCTTCCGATGGGAGTTCGCGACAGCAGTCGCGGGCTCGCTGATCGGGATCAACCCCTTCGACCAGCCCGACGTCGAGGCGTCCAAGATCGTGACGCGCAAGCTGACGGGCGAGTACGAGCAGCGCGGCAAGCTGCCCGACGAGAAGCCGATTGCACACTTCGACGGCCTGGCCCTCTTCGCGGACGAGCGCAACGCCTCGGAGCTGTCGTCAGCAGGGGGCGGGGACACACTCGAGCAGATGCTGAAGGCGCACCTGGGGCGGATCGGGCGCGGCGACTACGCGGCGTTGCTGGCCTACCTGGAGATGACTCCCGGGCACGAGCGCGAGCTGGCCGAGATCCGCCGGACGATCAGGGATCGCACGCGGGCGGCCACCTGCGTCGGCTTCGGACCGCGGTTCCTGCACTCCACCGGGCAGGCCTACAAGGGCGGGCCCAACTCGGGGGTCTTCCTGCAGATCACCGGCGACGACGCCCGCGACCTGCCGGTGCCCGGGCGCAAGTACACGTTCGGTGTCGTCAAGGCCGCCGAGGCGCGGGGTGACCTCCAGGTCCTTGGCGAGCGTCGCCGGCGCGCGCTTCGAATCCACATCGGCGGCGACGTCGACACCGGCCTTGCCGCGATCCGCAGAGCTGTCGAGCGGGCGCTGAGCCAGTGGCCCTTCTCGGAACGTTAGCCAGGGAAGCTAGAGGAAAGGAAGGGTCATGCAGCTTGGAATGATCGGCCTGGGACGGATGGGCTCCAACATCGTGCGGCGGCTGATGGACGGCGGCCACGAGTGCGTCGTCTACGACCACCGCCGGGAATCGACCCAGGCGCTCGAGCAGCAGGGGGCGGTCGGCGCCTCCTCACTCGAGGATTTCGTCGCCAAGCTGTCGAAGCCGCGCGCTGCCTGGATCATGGTGCCCGCCGCGGCCACCCTAGGCGTCGTCAACGAACTGGCGACCCTGATGGAGCCGGGCGACATCATCATCGATGGCGGCAACAGCTTCTACCGAGACGACGTCGACCGGGCGCAGGAGCTGGAGCCCGAGCACATCCACTACGTCGACGTCGGCACGAGCGGCGGCGTCTTTGGGCTCGAGCGCGGGTTCTGCCTCATGATCGGGGGCGAGCCCGAACCGGTCCAGCATCTCGACCCGATCTTCCGGACTCTCGCCCCGGGCGTAGAGGGCGCGCCCCGGACACCCGGCCGCGCCGGAGGGCCGTCTGCGGCCGAGCACGGATATCTCCACTGTGGGCCCGCGGGCGCCGGCCACTTCGTGAAGATGGTCCACAACGGGATCGAGTACGGCATCATGGCCGCGTACGCCGAGGGGTTCAACGTCCTGCGCCACGCGAACGTCGGCAAGCGAGACGGCGATGCCGGGGATGCCGAGACGGCGCCCCTGCGGGACCCGCGTTACTACCAGTACGACCTCGACCTCGCCCAGGTCGCCGAGGTATGGAGACGTGGGAGCGTGGTGGCATCGTGGTTGCTCGACCTGACCGCCAGTGCGCTTGCGAAGTCACCGGATCTGGAGCAGTTCACCGGCAGGGTGTCGGACTCCGGTGAGGGACGCTGGACCATCAACGCCGCGGTCGATACCGGCGTGCCCGCCCAGGTGCTGTCGGCTGCGCTCTACGGCCGCTTCAGCTCGCGGGGCGAGGCCGATTTCGCGGACCAGCTTCTGTCGGCGCTGAGGTCGGAGTTTGGCGGTCATGCCGAGAAGGCGGCCGACTGAGATGCCCACCGCAGCGACCCTGGAGCCGCCCGCCCGCTCCACCGCGCCCAAGATCCCCGACAACTACGTGATCGTCATGTTCGGTGCGAACGGCGACCTCGCGCGGCGCAAGCTCCTGCCGGGCCTGTTTCACCTCTCGGAGGCCGGCCTGATGCCGGAGCGCTTCCGGATCGTCGGTTGCTCGCGCACTGCGCTGACCGACGAGGAGTTCCGCTCCCGGGCGCGATCGGGCCTCGAGGAGTTCGGGCGCATTGCCCTGGCAGACGAGCGCTGGGAGCCGTTCGCGAGGC
Source organism: Solirubrobacterales bacterium (assembly GCA_038330145.1). Taxonomy (GTDB): domain Bacteria; phylum Actinomycetota; class Thermoleophilia; order Solirubrobacterales; family JBBDJG01; genus JBBQNR01. The sequence goes on along the minus strand of JBBQNR010000068.1, from coordinate 3,350 downwards.
TGCTCTCCTATGTCGGCATCGCCGAGGGCCTCGGTGCTTTGGCGAATGCCGTCGGTGAAGCGCAGCGCGAGGTCGGCGGCAGGCCAGGGCTGCTGCACTACCTCTCGGTCCCGCCGTCCGCGTCGGCCGGCATCGTCGAAGAGCTCCGAGCGACCGGGCTGAACGAGCGCGCGCGTGTGATCATGGAGAAGCCGTTCGGCACCGACGTTGCCTCCGCGCGGGAGCTGAACGAGACGCTCCACACGGCGTTCGACGAATCGCAGATCTTCCGGATCGACCATTTCCTCGGCAAGGAGGCGGTACAGAACATCCTCGCGCTGAGGTTTGCGAACGGACTGTTCGAGCCGATCTGGAACCGCGACCACATCGACCACGTCCAGATCGACGTTCCGGAGACGCTCTCGATTGGCACTCGCGCCGGGTTCTACGAGGACACGGGCGCCTTCCGCGACATGGTCGTGACGCACCTGTTCCAGGTGCTCGGCTTCGTCGCGATGGAGCCTCCCACTGCGTTCGAGCCGCGTACGCTGGCGGCCGAGAAGGCGAAGGTGTTCGAAGCGATGCCTCCGTTGGGACAGTCGGACATCGTGCGCGGGCAGTACGAGGGTTACCGCGGCGAGCAGGGTGTGGCATCCGATTCGGACACCGAGACATTCGTCGCCGTGCGAGCCCGGGTGGACAACTGGCGCTGGGCCGGGATCCCCTTCTTCCTGCGGACGGGAAAGTGCCTCGCGGAGAGCCGGCAGGTCATCACGATCGCGTTCCACAAGCCGCCGCGACGAATGTTCCCGATCGACTCCAAATTCGCTACGGAGTCGTTCGGCTTTGATCACCTCACGTTCGAGCTCGGCGACCCCGGCAGCATCGCGGTGAACTTCCTCGCGAAGATACCCGGCCCCGCGATAGAGCTCGGCGAAGCGCAGATGGACTTCAGCTACGCGAGCGCCTTCGGAGGCGACGAGCACGCGCTCGAGCCCTACGAGCGTCTCATCCACGACGTCATGATCGGCGACCGGACGCTGTTCACGACGTCGGAAGGAATAGAACGGCTCTGGGAAGTCTCAGCGCCCGTGCTCGAGAGCCCGCCGCCGGTGATGCCCTACAAACCAGGCTCCTGGGGTCCCGCTGCCATGGGCGGACTGATCGCCCCTCGTCGCTGGCACCTCCCCGCTCACTGAAATGCTCGTGGTCCTCTTCGACGTGGACGGGACCCTGATCTCGACGGGAGGCGCCGGTGCGGCATCGTGGCGGATGGCGTTCGACGATCTGTACGGGGTGCCGGCGGATATCGGGAAGTACGCGGACGCGGGGATGACGGATCCCGAGGTCGCCTCACTGACGTTCAGGAACGTGATCGGTCGCGATCCGAGCAGGCAGGAGCTCGCACGCGTGATGTCGAGGCGCCTGCACTATCTACCAAGCACCGTCGCGGAGTCGAAGAGCTACCGCGTGCTGCCCGGCGCCAGGGAGACGCTCGACCGTCTCCATCAAGCGGGCTGCCTGCTCGGGATCACGACCGGCGGCGTGGAGGCGGCCGCCCACATCAAGCTCGCGCGAGCAAACCTTTGCCACTACTTCCTCTTCGGGGGCTACGGGTCCGACTCCATGGACAGGACCGAGCTGACGCGCCGCGCGCTCGAGCGCGCGGGTGTGCTGCTCGGCGGCCCGCTCGAGCCGCGGGAGGTCCTGGTCGTGGGCGACACGCCCCATGACGTCGACGCCGCGCACGGCGCCGGCGTGCGCGCCGTGGGCGTCGCGACCGGCCATTTCAGCCGCGAAGAGCTGCGCGATGCCGGCGCGGACTATGTCCTGGGCTCACTCGAGGAGGAGCTACCGCTAGCGGCACCCGGGGTGGCGACGTGACGGACATGCTCGTGCTCGAAGATCCTGGCGCAGAGGCCGCCGAGCGGCTCGCCGCCGCGGCGAACGCGGGCGGGCAGATCGCGCTCACCGGCGGCTCGACGCCACGACCGGCGTACGAGCGCCTGGCCGCCATGGAGGTCGATTGGTCCGGCTGCACGCTGTGGTTCGGCGATGAGCGCTGCGTACCTCGCGACGACGAGCGCTCCAATTTCGGGATGGTGCGCGACGCCTTGCTGAACCGGTTGCCGGGCGCCGCTCCGGACGTGCGCAGGATCTCCGGTGAGCTGGGGCCGAATGAGGGCGCGGCCGCCTACGAGCGCGAGCTGCGCCAGTCCTTCGGGGAAGTGATGCCTCGATTCGACCTGGTGCTACTCGGCCTCGGCCCCGACGGCCACTGCGCGTCGCTCTTTCCCGGACGCCCAGAGCTCGACGAACGCGACCGATCGGTGGTTGGAGTGGCACGAGCCGGGCTTGCACCGTGGGTTCCGCGCGTGACCCTGACCATTCCCGTCCTCAACTCAGCCCGCCAGGTGGTGTTCCTGGTCTCCGGCGCGGACAAGTCAGCCGCGGTGGAGCGGGCATTCTCGGGTGAGGCCGATTGCCGCACTCCCGCCAGCCTGGTCGCGCCCACGTCAGGCGCGCTGACCGTGCTGCTCGACCGCTCCGCGGCGCAGCGGCTACCGGCCGGCACCTCCCCGTAATGGTGCAACCCGATCGCTACGCGGCCGGCTCGATAACTTCAGGCGTGAGCTCGTCGAGCGAAGACAGGACGCGGTCGGCCTTGGCGAGAGCCTCCCGGCCAGGAGGAAAGTCTCGGTTGGGGATCGCCATCACGCGCATCCCGGCAGCGACGGCGGAGAGGATGCCGTTGTGCGAGTCCTCGACGGCGACACAGCGGGACGGCTCCGATCCGAGGCGGCTCGCCGCCTCGAGATAGACATCCGGCGCGGGCTTGCCATGCGCCACCTCCTCGGACGACACGGTCGCCTGGAAATCCTGAGCCAGGCGCGCGATCTCGAGCACGAGGTCGATCAACTCGCGGTTCGATGATGACGCCAGCGCCAGCGGCCAGCGCGCAGCCAGCCGCTTCACGGCCTCATGAGCACCCGGCAGGAGCGGCAGCCGTTCCCGGTACAGCCGAGCCAGACGCCGAACCACCTCGGCGGAGATCTCATGCGGCGGCATGTCGACGCCGAGCTGGTCGTGCATGTAACGAGACCACTCCTGGCCTCATCAGCCCACCAGGCACTCTCCCTCTGCCGGGCTAGCCGGAGGCTAGACCGACTCTCGTAAGCGCCCCCAAATCGGGGGCGCGTCGGGCGACGCTAGCGGTCTGGTCGGCCACAGAGTCTGGCGGCCCGGAAGTCGGAGTGCCTACTCGGGTAGCAGTCCGAGCTGACCGAGGAGATCCATCTGGTCAAAGAACAGGTGCTCTGACTTCAGCTCTTCGCCGTCTATCTCATAGACCGCTGCCCACCGAAACTCCA
>JBBQNR010000067.1:0-15117 GCA_038330145.1 Solirubrobacterales bacterium | reverse complement strand
CACCGCCCAGGAGCCAGCCGCCGAGGAGCCCACCGCCGAGGAGCCAGCCGCGCAGGAGCCAGCCGCTGAGGACACTGCAGCCGGCGACTCGGCCGCTGACGAGCCTGCCGCGGACAGCCACGAGACTCCCGCCGGCGACGGCGCGGCGGCGACCGGCGCCGGGGACTCTGGCGAGGCAGCCGAGGATCAGCCGCCCCAGCCCGTCGTGCTCGCTGCCGACGCGCGCTACTTCGCGACCGGGAAGCGCAAGTCCGCGGTCGCCCGTGTGATCATCCGGCCCGGCAGCGGTGGATTCGAGCTCAACGGCCGTTCGCTCGAGACCTTCTTCCCGCGTCCCAAGCACCAGGCGGTCGTGCGCCAGCCGCTCGAGGCAACCGGCTACATCGACCGGCTCGACATCCGCGCCAGGATTCACGGCGGCGGCATCTCGGGACAGGCGGACGCGGTCCGGCACGGCATCGCGAAGGCGCTGATCGAGGCAGATCCCAATCTGCGCGGCGAGCTCAAGCGGCGTCAGTTCCTGACCCGTGACCCGCGGGTCAAGGAGCGGCGCAAGGCCGGGTTCAAGAAGGCTCGCAAGCGGCCCCAGTTCTCCAAGCGCTAGCCCGCCCCGGGACGGCCGTGGCGAGCCAGAAGCAAAAGCTGTTCGGAACGGATGGCGTCCGAGGAGCGGTTGGCGACTTCCTCACGCCCGAGCTTGCATTTGCGCTCGGCCGCGCGTCCGCCGCCGTCTCTCCGGCCGCGGCGCCTCAGGTTCTGGTCGTGCGCGACACGCGCATCTCGGGGGAGATGCTGGAGTCGGCGCTCTGCGCCGGCATCGCTGCCGCCGGCGGGCACGCGCTGCTCGGCGGGGTGCTGCCGACACCGGCCGTCTCCGTGCTGGTGCGGCGGCTCGGCCTCGATCTGGGCGTCGTGATCTCGGCCTCGCACAACCCCTTCCAGGACAACGGCATCAAGTTCTTCAACGCCGACGGGCACAAGCTCTCCGACGAGATGGAGGAGATGATCGAGGAGCGGGTGGCGGTCGGCGAAACCCCGGTCGAGAGCGGAAAGGTGCGCGCTCTCACGGGAGCGCTGGACGACTACCTGCGCGAGCTGCAATCGCAGTTCGAGCTCGACCTCGCCGGCAGGCGAGTGCTGCTGGACTGTGCCAACGGCGCGACTTATAGGGTGGCGCCACTGCTGTTCGAGCGGCTCGGCGCACAGGTCGACGTGATGGCGGCCGAGCCCAACGGCACCAACATCAATGCCGGTTGCGGCTCGACGCACATGGAGCCCCTGGTGGAGAGAATGCGCGAGGGCGCCTATGACATCGGCTTCGCATTCGACGGTGACGGCGACCGCATGCTGGCCGTCGATCGCAACGGCCGCGTCATCGACGGAGACGAGATCATCGCCCACGCGGCTCTGCATCTGAAGCGTCGCGGCGAGCTGGCCGGCAACGGGGTTGCCGTGACGGTGATGACCAACTACGGCTTTCACCAGGCCATGAGCACGGCAGAGATCGACGTCGTCAGCACCAGGGTCGGTGACCGTTACGTTGTGGAGGAGTTGTTGGAACGTGGTTGGGCGCTCGGCGGCGAGCAGTCGGGACACGTGATCGACATGCGCTTCACTCCCTCAGGTGACGGCATGGCCGCGGCGCTGCTGCTGCTGGAGTCGCTGAACGGCAACGACCTCGCCGAGATCGAGGCGATGCAGAAGCTTCCGCAATGCCTGGTCAACGTTCCCGTCTCCGATCGCGATGCGCTGGAGCGCTCGCCGGCCGTGCAGGAGGCGATCGAGCAGGAGTCGGCGGCTCTGAAGGGACGGGGGCGCGTCCTCGTGCGACCGTCCGGCACCGAGCCGCTCGTGCGGGTGATGGTCGAGGCGCCGGACGAGCAGGAGTGTCGTGAGGTCGCGGACCGGCTGGTGCAGGTGGTCGTGCGAGAGCTCGGTCAGCCCACCGGCTCCGACGCGAGCTGACGGTCGCGGGGGGGGTCCGGCCAGGCCGGTGGTCGAGGTCGAAGGAAGCCGCAAAGTGGGGTCGAAAACCACCAAGAATCCCGCTAGACAGCTGTTCTAGTCGACGCGACAGGGAAACAACCCGGTGGTAGCATCTTGGGTGTCCCGAGCGGGGAATAGGAAGAGCCGCTGAGAGCGGCTCTTTTCGATTTCAAAGGAATTTGCCGCATGCGGCAGTACGGAGGCTATTGAGGTATGTGCGGGATCGTCGGATATGTCGGTGACCGCTCCTGTCAGGAGCTTCTTCTGCACGGGCTCGAACGGCTGGAGTACCGGGGCTACGATTCGGCCGGCCTGTCGCTGGTCGTCGACGGACGCATCGAGACGGTTCGCTCCGTCGGCAACCTGAGCCGGCTGCGCGAGGCGGTTGCCGCCAACGGCAACGGCAACGGCCATGGAAATGGCCACGGAAACGGCGCCGGCGCCGGCGCCGATGACCTCGTCGTGACGGGCGTCCTGGAGGCCACGACCGGGATCGGCCACACGCGCTGGGCCACTCACGGCCGGCCCTCCGAGCGCAACGCCCATCCTCACCCGGACTGCACCGGCCGCGTGCACATCGTCCTCAACGGGATCGTCGAGAACTACGTCGAGTTGCGCGAGCAGCTGGAGTCGGAGGGCCACACCTTCGCGTCCGAGACGGATGCCGAGGTCGTCGCCCACCTGATCGAGCGACACCTGTTCGAGAGCGACGCGGCGACCCTCGCCGAGGCGACACGGCGCTCCTACCTGGAGCTTCGCGGCCACTACGCCTTCGTCGCCGTATCGGCTGACGAGGAGGACACGATCGTCGGCGCGCGCAAGGAGTGCCCGCTGGTGGTGGGCGTCGGCGAGGGCGAGCACTTCGTCGCCTCGGCGATCCCCGCCTTCCTGCGCGAGACGCGCAACGTGCAGCTGGTCAACGACGACGAGATCGTCGTCGTGCGCGGGGATGAAACGCAGTTCATGAGCGCCGATGGCACGCCGGTCTGGCGCGAGACCGAAGAGGTGCTGTGGGACGACGACGCCGCTGAGAAGGCCGGTTACCCGACCTTCATGCTGAAGGAGATCTACGAGCAGTCCGACGCCGTCGCCGAGACGATCGCCGACCGCCTGCCGCACGCCGACCGCGTCGAGCTGGGAGACATCGGCATCGACGACAGCGACTTCGCGAGCGTGCGCCGGATCGTGATCGTGGCCTGCGGAACGTCCTATCACGCCGGGCTGGTGGGTCGTTACGCGATCGAGGAGTGGGCGCGCCTGCCGGTGGAGATGGACATCGCTTCGGAGTACCGCTACCGCAACCCGGTGGTGGGCCCGGAGGACCTCGTGATCGGCATCTCGCAGTCCGGTGAGACCGCGGACACGCTTGCTGCCATGCGGCTGGCTCGCAGCCACGGTGCCAAGGTTCTCGCGGTGACGAACATCCTCGGAAGCCAAGCCACCCGGGACGCGGACGGAGTCCTCTATACACGGGCCGGCCTCGAGATCGGCGTCGCGGCGACGAAGACGTTCGTGGCACAGGTCGCGGCGATGTACCTGCTCGGTTTGAAGCTGGCCGAGGTGCGCGGCACCTTCGGCAACAGCGAGCTGCGGCGGCTGATCAAGGAGATGAAGGCGATCCCGCACAAGATCGAGACGCTGCTCGCCACCGCCGATGACGAGATGCGGGCGATCGCCCGGAAGCACTACGACCGCGACTTCTTCCTCTACCTGGGTCGGCACATAGGCCTTCCCGTCTGTCTCGAGGGCGCGCTGAAGCTGAAGGAGATCTCCTACATCCCGACCGACGCCTACGCGGCCGGCGAGATGAAGCACGGGCCGATCGCGCTGCTCGACCAGTCGACGCCCGTGGTCACGATCGCCACCGACAGCCCGATCCTGGACAAGGTCCTGTCCAACGTCGAGGAGGTCAAGGCACGCGGTGCCGAGGTGATCGCGATCGCGACAGAGGGCTCCGACAAGGTCGAGCGAGTCGCGGATCGCACCGTCTACATCCCGCGCACGGACTGGATCCTCCAGCCGATCCTCGCGGTGATCCCACTTCAGCTGCTGGCGTACCACATAGCGCGCCTGCGAGACCTCAACGTCGACCAGCCGCGCAACCTCGCCAAGACTGTCACCGTCGAGTAGGGCTTGGCCCTGGTCGGCATCGGGATCGACCTGCTCGAGATCGAGCGCCTGGAGCGCGCGCTGGAGCGCTGGCCCCGGCTGGGCGAGCGGCTGTTCACCGAGGCCGAGCGTAATTACGCGGCCGCGCGGGCACGACCGGCGCAGCACTTCGCCGCCCGCTTCTGCGCCAAGGAGGCCGTCGCCAAGTCGCTCGGCATCGGCGGCTGGAGCTTCGGCGACGTGGAGGTCGTCTCCGGCTCGCCGCCCACGGTGAGGCTGCTGGATCGGGCCGAGCAGCGAGCCCGTGAGCTCGGTGTGTCGGTACACATCTCGCTCACTCACGACCGCGGCACGGCTGCAGCGGTCGCCTGCGCCGAGCGCGCGTAGCGGCAACAACGTGCCGGCCTCCGGCCCCTGGTTGTAGTAGCTTCGCCCCATGGGGCTCGGCGACCCCAACTACTCGGTTGAGGCGGCCTGGCTCGAGCCGCTCTACTCCTCGGCGCAGATGCAGGCACTCGATTGCTGGGCGATCGAGCAATGCGGCATTGCCTCGTTGCAGCTTATGGAGGCGGCGGGCGCCGGAGTGGCCGCGGCCGTTGCGGAGCTGGGGCCGGCCGGGCCGGTGCGGGTGGTGTGTGGCAAGGGCAACAACGGCGGCGACGGCTTGGTCGCGGTTCGCCTGCTGCAGGAGCGGGGGGTGGACGCCGAGGCGCTGGCGCTGTGGCCGCCCGACGAGCTGAGCCCGGACGCGCGCGCCAACCACGAGCGCCTGATCTCGAGCGGAGGCCAGGTGCGGCAGCTGTCGGCCGGCGAGCTGCCCCGGGCGCTCGCGGGCTCCGGCGCGGTCGTCGATGCGCTGCTCGGCACGGGCTTCAGCGGCGCCGCGCGACCGCCGCTCGACGCTGCGATCGAGGCGGTGAACGGAGTCGGCGCGACGGTGGTGGCCGTCGACGTCCCGTCCGGGGTCGACGCCTCGACGGGCGAGGTGGAGGGCCCCTGTGTTCGAGCGGACGTTACGGTCACGTTCCACGCCTCCAAGCTGGGCCTCTGGGTGATGCCGGGCAAGGCCTTCGCGGGCCAGGTCGAGATCATCGACATCGGCATCCCCGACGGCGGGCCGGTCGCCTTCGACGCGGGGCTCATACGCCCTTCGGTGCTCGGTCTGGTTCCCCGCCGGGCGATCGACTCGACCAAGTTCAGCTCCGGGTCCGTGCTCGCCGTCGGCGCCTCGACCGGATTGACGGGAGCAGTCTGCATGGTGTGCGAGGCGTCGATGCGGGCAGGGGCGGGGTGGGTACGTGCCGCAGTGCCAGCGTCACTCAACGTCATCTTCGAGCAGAAGCTGACCGAGGTCATGTCGGTGCCGCTGGAGGACCGGGACGGGCATCTTCAGCTCGCCGCGGCGGCGGCGGTTCTGGAGGCGGCGGAGCGTGCCGATGCCGTCGCGCTGGGACCCGGGTTGGGAAGGGAGGGCGAGTCACTGGAGCTGGTGCGGCGGCTGGTCGGAGAGCTGCGGGTTCCGCTGCTGGTCGACGCCGACGGGCTGTTCGCGCTGGCGGGCGGCGAGATGGAGCGGCTGTCGGCCCGCGGTGACCAAACGGTGATCACCCCGCACGCCGGCGAGCTTGCTCGCATGCTGGAAGTCGAGTCGGCACAGGTGTCGGCGCACAGGCTCGCGAGCGCGAAGGAGGCCGCCAGCCGCAGCGGCTCGACGGTGGTGCTGAAGGGCGACGACACGCTGGTGGTGCGGCAGGGAGCGTCCTTCGTAGCGGTCAGCGCAGGGGGCAGCGCGGCGCTCGCGACCGCCGGAACCGGAGACGTGCTGTCCGGAGTCGTGGCAGCGTTCATGTCGAAGGGCGTCTCGCCGTTCGAGGCGGCGTGCGCCGCCGTTTATGCGCACACGCAGGCCGGCTGGATCGCGGCGGGCGAGTACGGTGCCGACTCCGTGATCGCCACCGACGTCATAGCGGCGCTGCCGGCGGCGCTGCAACGGCCATCGCAGCCGGCGAACGAGTCGTAGGCCGGATGGCTGACCCGGCCGGGGGATCAATCATCTAAACGATAGGCTGCGGCGAATGGCGGACCCGAGAGTCGCAGACATCATGCAGTCCAATCCCGTCACCGTCTCACCCGACGACGACGTGGAAACGGTGATCCGGCTCCTGCGCGAGCACGAGCTGCCCGGCGTCCCGGTCGTGAATGGCGACGGTCGACTGGCGGGGATAGTGACCGAGAGTGACCTGGTGCTGAGAGAGGACGACGCGGATCTGCGCCTGCCGCATTACTTCGAGCTCTTTGGCGGGGTGGTGTTCGTCGAGCCGCTTCAGCACCTCGAGGACAAGCTGCGCAAGGCCTTCGCCACCAAGGTCCGCGACATGATGTCGGCTGATCCCGAAACGATCACGCCGGACGCGAGCGTGCACGAGGCGGCACGGCTGATCTCCCGTTCCGGCCACAACCGCCTGCCGGTGGTCGATGACGATGGCCGGCTGGTCGGCGTCGTCACACGGGTGGACGTCCTCGCCGCGCTCAGCGGCGAGGGATGACCGACCGGGCACTCGCCCGCATCGATCTGTCAGCGGTGCGGCGCAACTGTGCCGAGTTGAAGCGACGCATCGGCGATGCGCAGCTCTGCGCCGTGGTCAAGGCGGAGGGTTACGGGCACGGCGCGGCGTGGTGCGCGCGGGCGGCGCTCGCCGGAGGTGCGAGCTGGCTTGCGGTCGCGACTGCCGAGGAGGCTGCGGAACTGCGCCGCCACGGATCGAGGGGCCGAATCCTGGTGATGGGGGCCCTTTCGGCCGAGGAGGCGGGAGTCGCGCTGGTGGCAGACGCCGACATCGTCGCCTGGCGCGAGCCTTTCGCCCGGCTCGTGGCGCGCAAGGCCTCCGCGGCCGGCATCCGTGCGCGCCTGCACGTAAAGCTCGACACCGGCATGGGCCGGCTCGGCACCCCTGATCCCGACGAGGCGCTGGCTCTGATCGCTCTGGCCGACGGCCACAAAGGGCTCGATGCGGCGGGCCTGATGACGCACTTCGCGACCGCCGACGAGCTGCAGTCGGAGTTCTTTGACCAGCAGCTGGAGCGCTTCCGGCCGGTGGTCGAGCAGGTCAAGCGATCTCATCCGAACTGCGTCGTCCACGCCGCCAACAGCGCTGCCGTCTTTCGCGACCCTGGCGCGCATTTCGACATGGCTCGCTGCGGGATCGCGATCTACGGCATGGATCCCTTCCACGAGGATCCGTCGGCGCGCGGATTGGAGCCGGCGCTGAGGCTCGAGTCCTACGTCGCCGACGTCAAGCGCCTCGAGCCGGGAGCGAGCGTCGGATACGGTCGCTCATGGAGCGCGCAGCGCGAGACCGAGGTCGCCGTGCTGCCGATCGGCTACGGCGACGGCTACCGGCGTGGCCTCTCGAACCGGGCCGAGCTGCTGATAGGCGGGCGTCGCTTTCCGGTCGTCGGAACGATCAGCATGGACAACATCACGGTCGACCTGGGACCGGACTCCGGTGTGCGGCCGGGCGACGCGGCGACGTTGATAGGGAGCGATGGCGACGAGCGCGTGCCGGCGGAGGAGATCGCCGCTCACGTGCAGACGATCAACTACGAGGTCAGCTGCGGAATCGCACCGCGCGTGCGGCGCCTCTACCACCAGGACGGGGATCCGCAGCCGCAGCACCCCGAGCTCGAGCACGCGGACGGCGAATCGGCCTGAGATGACGTCGATCGCGTCACTGCTGGATCGCTCCAGCGTGCTGGCGCCGATGCGCGAGGCGCTGCGGAAGCACGAGCCCTGGCTGGTGGGGGGCGGTGTGCGCGACCTGCTGATGGGTCGTCCGCTCGAGGACGTCGACATGGTCGTCCCCGGAGACGCGCAGGCCGCGGCAACCGATCTCGCGCGCAGCGTTCGAGGGCACGCCTTCTCGCTCTCGGACCGCTTCGGCGCCTGGCGCGTGATCGACCGCGACCGCCGCTGGCAGTCGGACATCACCCCGATCCGCGGCGGCAGCATCGAGGCCGACCTGGCGCTGCGCGACTTCACCATCAACGCGATGGCGGTGCCGCTGCTCGCCGGCGAGCCGTTGCACGACCCTCATGGCGGCGCCGCCGACCTCGATGCCCGCCTGCTGCGGGTCGTGGCCGTGAGCTCCTACTCGGACGACCCGCTGCGGACGTTGAGGATGCCGAGGCTCGCATGCGAGCTGGAGCTCGAGGTCGAGGAGAGGACCCGCAAGCTGGCGGGCCGGCACTCCGCGGCGATCACCGCCGTCTCGCCGGAGCGAGTCTTCTACGAGCTGCGCCGCCTGATCGTCTGCGACCAGGTGATGTGGGGACTCGAGCTGATGGACGAGGCGGGCCTGGTCGCGCAGCTGCTGCCGGAGCTGGAGCAGCTGAAGGGGGTGCAGCAGAACCCGTACCACCATCTCGACGTCTGGGGCCACACGCTGGCGGTGCTGGAGGCCATGCTGGAGCTGGAGCGTGACCCCGAGAAGGTTCTCGGCCAGCACGCCGAGGCGGTGACGGCCGAGCTGACGAGGCCGCTCGCCGACGACCTGACGCGAGGTCAGGCGCTGCGGCTGAGCGCCCTCTTCCACGACATCGGAAAGCCCCCCACCCGCACGGTCGCGGGCGAGCGCGTGATGTTCATCGGCCACGACGAGGTGGGCGTGGCGATGACGCACGAGCTGTGCGAGCGCCTGCGAGCGAGCAGGGCGCTTGCGGACTACCTCGCGGACCTGGCACGCCATCATCTGCGGCTCGGTTTCCTCGTGCACGAGCAGCCGCTGTCGCGGCGCCACGTCTACCGCTACCTGCGGGCGTGCGAGCCGGTCGAGCTGGAGGTGACTTTGCTGACGGTCGCGGACCGGCTCGCGACGCGCGGGGCGCGTACGCGAGACGAGGCGGTGCAGGCGCATCTCGACCTGGCTCGTGAGATGGCCGGCGAGGCACTGGCGTGGCGGGCGAATCCGCCGGAGCCGCCCGTGCGAGGCGACGAGCTGATGCGAGAGCTCGGCCTCGAGCCGGGGCCGCGCGTGGGCGAGCTGCTGGAGCTGCTGCGCGAGGCCGCCTTTGCGGGCGAGGTCAACTCGCCCGAGGAAGCGATCGAGCTGGCGCGCCGGGTCTAAAGCCAGCGCTCGTCGAGCCGGCGCACGATCGCCTCGCACAGGCGCACGCCGTCGGCCATCGTCTCGTAGTTCACGTTCTCGGCCGTGTCGGAAGGCCAGTGGTAGTTGGACGGCGCCTTGTACTCGGTAACGGAGCCGAGCGTGGCGGATGGATAGCCGGCCTTGAGCGCATACAGGCCGTCGGTGGCGTTTCGCAGGCGCAGGTTCGGGAACAGGAAGACGTCGAGCTCCTCGGCGACGCCGTCCACCACGTCGAGGGCGGGCTGCGGGTAGTCGTACATCTTCAGCATGCCCTCACCGCGGATCGCGGCCAGGTGCGGCGAGCCGAGCGTGTCGAGGTTCAGAACGTAGGTCGAGTCAGTCGGCAGGTCGGGAAAGTGGCGCCTCCCGAACATCTGCATTCCCTCCATGATCGACTCCTCCGACCCGGTCGAGAGCATCATCACGCGCAGGTCCGAGGTCGGGTGCTCGACCAGCGCGCGCGCCACCTCCAGCAGCGCGATCACGCCGGTGACGTTGTCGTTGGCGCCCGGAACCGTCTCGCGCGCGCCGATGTCGGTGAAGACGGGGACCGCTCCGGCCGACACGATCGTGCCGGCTGTTGTGAGCCGGCGGCTGCCGACGGCGGAGCCGAGCGCGACCAGAGCCGGGCCGGCCAGCACCGGGAACATCAGCGGCGGGCTGGTGTCGTTGCGCTCGATCAGCCACGGGAAGTGGCGCCAGGCAAAGGCCGGGATGCCGGGGTTGAAGATCAGTCCCGAGTGAGCCGCGTCGTGGTGGGCGATCAGGAGCACGGTGCGGCTCGCGTCCTGCGGGCCCACCTCCGCCACCACGTTCCAGGTGCTGCGCTTGGGTAGCAGGCGGCGGAAGTGCCGCTCGCCGGCGGTGAGGTCGTCCCAGATCGCCGCTGCCGCAGCAATTCCGAGCGCCGCGCCTGCGATGCGATGGCCGCGCATGGATGCGATGCCGGCCAGCGCCCCGGCACCCGACATCAGCGCCAGCGGCAGCCAATAGTCGCCGTGCACGCGCTCGGCCTCGATGCGCGCCGGCACGCCGATCTCCTCGAAGCGCCGCACGATCCACTCCGCGGCGAGGCGCTCGCCCTCGGAAGCCGATGGGCGATGGATGGTCGAAAGGTCGGCAACCTGCTCGCGCAGCTGCTCGTGCGACGGCGAGCGGCCGTTGCGGCTCGAGGCGGCGAGCGTCAAGAGACCTTCACGGCGTAGCCGGCGTAGAGAACCGATCGATCGCGCGTCGTCGTGATCCGCAACCGGCGCCCCAGCTCCGCGTGCGTGATCTTTCCGCGCGCCCGCCTGCGCATCTCTCGCAGCAGCGAGACGGGATTGCCACCGGGCCCGATGCCGATCGTGTGGCGGTTCTCGAGCCCGGCGCGCGCGAGCGACGCCTCCAGCTCGGACGGCTTTATGAACATGTTCCAGTCGTGCAGGTCGGGCTCCATGAAAGCGGTCGACTTCCATTCCTGAAACAGCTTGATCGCGATCAACCTGCTGCGGCGCGTGCGGTTCAAGGTGTCGTACATGTAGATGCCGCCCGGTCGCAGCACGCGCGCCGTCTCGGCCAGCACACGCTGCACGTCGTCGACGTGCTCCAGCACGTCGCAGCAGTAGGCGATGTCGAAGCGGCCGTCCTCGAATGGCAGCTGCTCACCGGCTCCGGCGACGTACTCGATCGCGAGGCCGCTTTCAGCGGCGTGCGCCCTGGCCGCCGCGACCGACTCCTCGGAGAGGTCGATGCCCGTCACCGAGCAGCCCAGACGCGCGAACTCCTCCGCCAGCAGGCCGCCGCCGCTGCCCACGTCGAGCACCCGCTTGCCGGCCGGATCGATACCGACGCGCTCGACGAGCACGTCTCGCATGTATCCGAACCTGGCCGGGTTGAGACCGGTTCGCAGCATCGCCAGGGCCGAGTCCTCGCTCCACCAAGCGTCGGCGAGCCTGTCGTATAGCTGGTTGTCGACGGGCACGGGAGCCGCAGCATAAACAGAACCGCTCTAAGAGCCTCTAACAAAATCACCGGTCATGCCTGACGCGGCTGCAAAACCTTCGGCTGCCCGCGTCCTCGGTCGGCCACATACCGCTTCGGTATGCGACCTCCCTGCGTCCTCAGCAGCCTAGCTTTCGCCGCCTCAGTCACGACCAGCAATTTGTTAAAGCCTCTAAGCTTCCCGCCGTGGCTGACCGGGATCCCGATTGCATCTTCTGCAAGATCGTCGCGGGAGAGCTACCGGCGCAGATCGTTGACTCCGACGAGCGCACGATCTCCTTCATGGACATCGCCCCCGCCACCCCTGGCCATGCTCTCGTGATCCCACGCGCGCATTCGGCGGACCTCTACGAGGTGCCAGAGGAGGACCTGCTCGCGAGCATGAGCGCCGCGCGCCGCCTGGCCCTGCGGATGCGTGAGACGGTCGATCCGGGGGGCATCAACATCCTGAACAGCTGTGGACGGCCGGCCTGGCAGACGGTCTTTCACTTCCACCTCCACGTGGTCCCGAGGTATGCCGGCGACCCGTTGGAGCTGCCTTGGGTGCCTGGCGCGGGCGACCCCGAGGAGATCGCTGTGGTCGCCGAGCGCCTGCGCCGACGGTAGCGAGCGCGGCAGCGCCGTTGTGGTGCTTGTCCGGAGATCTCCCGCCTTGCTGGTACCTTTTCCCACCGGATGGGCAAAGAGGAGAAGATCGAGATGGAGGGCGAGATCGTGGAGGCCCTCCCCAACACCATGTTCCGGGTCAAGCTCGACAACGACCACATGGTGCTGGGGCACATCTCCGGCAAGATGCGCCGTCACTACATCCGCATCCTGCCCGGCGACCGAGTCAAGATCGAGCTCTCTCCATACGACCTCGATCGCGGTCGTATCACGTATCGGTACAAGTAACGCGGCTCTGTGCGCTCGCTCGAGCACGCGCGAGTGACCGCTACGCGCTTCGGGTCACGTCGCGCCTCGGACATCCGTCCAGAGGGGTTTTCAAGCGACCTGACGTGCGTACACTCGCTAGTGCCTCCCTGCTAAGCCAACAGGCAAGCAACGGCCGCCCCGGTATCACCCTGCTGGGGCGGTTCGGTTAAAGGGGAGAACCTCCCTGCTAAGCCAACAGGCAAGCATCGACCGCCCCGGCCTCACCCTGCCGGGGCGGTTCGGTTTCCGGGACCGGTTCGCTCAGGCCGCCGTCGTGGCGGCGATCGGCGGGACGGCCTCGACGTAGCGGCGCTCGCTCAGCTGCTCGAAGTGCTCCGCGACGTCGAGCACGCGCGCGTCATCGCCCCACGGTGCCAGCAGCTGAAGCCCGATCGGCAGGCCGTTTGAACTGTGGCCACAGGGGATCGACCCGGCGGGCACGCCCGCGGTGTTCGCGATGCCGCCGAGAGGGATGTTGGTGTAGTCGGCCGGGTAGTCACCCGAGGGCAGGCTCACGGTCGGGTTCTCGATCGGCGGCGCGGGAGCCGCTGTCGACGGGAAGGCGAGCACGTCCACCTGCTCGAACGCCTCGGCCACCGAGCGCCTTATCTTCGTGCGCACGCGCTCGATCTGGAAGATCGCGGGCGCTGGCGTCATCAGCTGGTACTTGAGCAGCGCCCGCACCAGCAGCGACAGGTGCGGCGTGATCTCGGCCACCAACTCGGGCTTGCTGGATGGAATCGATTCCATCCCGACCGGCAGGGCGGTGGCGATCGTCGTGTGCTCCGAGCCGGCGATCGAGATCTCCCGTGTCTCGAGGCCGCCGCCGCGCAGCAGGTCGATCGCATCCTGGCACGCTCGCTCCACCTCGGGATCGAGGTCGTTCCACTGCGCCCGCGGGATGCCGATGCGAAGGCCACTCGCGGACCCGGCCTCGAGGGGGCGTGATAGCAGCACTTCTCCCAGCAGGCGGGCGTCGGCCGCGTCCCTGCAGATCGGGCCGGCGGTGCCGTAGGTGAGGTGGCCATGCGTGAAGCCGTCGACCGGGATCTGGCCCCAGGTGAACTTCAATCCCGTGGCTCCGCAATAGCCGGACGGAATTCGGATCGAGCCTCCTCCGTCGGTGCCGACCGCTCCCGCCACCATGCGTGCCGAGACGGCGGAGCCTGAGCCTCCCGAAGATCCTCCGCCGCAACGCGCCGGATCCCACGGGTTGCCCACCGGCCCGTACGCGGAGATGTGGCCGGTCGTGCCAAGGCCGAACTCGTGCATGTTGGTGACGGCGACGACGACGGCGCCCGCGTCGCGCAGGCGGCGGAAGATGCCGGACGCGCCCGGGCCGACGCCGAACGGGTTCGCGTACGCGCCGTCCCGGGGCGCTCGCCACGGCAGAGCGAACTGGTCCTTGATCGCCACCGGCACACCGTGAAGCGGACCATCGGGCGCCTCCGCCAGCATGCCCACGGACTCGCTTGCGAACTGATCCACGATCGCGTTCAACGGCGGGTTGCGCTCGGCGATGCGCGCAAGCGTGGCCTCCAGCAACTCGGTAGCGTCCAACTCGCCGGCGGCCACGGTGCGGGCCTGCTCGCGCAGCGAAAGATCCTGCGGATGGCCGTTCAGGTCCGTCCCCTCTCCGCCGAGAAGGAGGGCAGCGGCGCGCGGGCGGGATCCAGGGGCGTCTCGGGCTCGACGTCGCTCAGGTCGGCCGCCATCAGCGCATCCAGATGCGGTCCGTACACCTGGTCGGCGAAACGGATCACCTGCATCTCCGCCTCCTCGACTTCGATCCCGAAGCGGGCCAGGCCGGCCCGCACGAAGATCTCGAACTGTTCCTCGCTCTGCATCCGCTCCGGCAACCCTATCGGGCCTGGAAGGGTCCGGGGTGGTTGCGGGCGAAACTAAGCCGGCGAGCATGTGTTCGGTCGGATGATGAAGGCAAAGCTGACATTGGTAGTGCTGGTTCTGGCGGTCGCCGCGGCGAGCGGCGGCGCCTTTGCCGCGGGGCCGAAGGCCTCGCGCTCGGTGGTGCTCGGCAAGACGCAGAACTACCCGGCCTCGGGCTGCCCGAAGTCCCAGGGCTGCGAGGTGTTCGCGCGCGTGTCCGGTATCCAGATGAAAGCGGATGGGGTGGACCACCCCTTCCGCGCTCCCACCGACGGTCAGGTCGTCGCCTGGTGGCTGAAGCTGCCCGCAATGCGAAGCACGCAGGTGAAGTCCTTCAGCGACCTCTTCGGCGGCCCTCCGGCGGCGCGGCTCTCGATCCTGCGACGCGGCAAGGGCGGTCGCGTGCGGCTCGTGCGCCAGAGCGCAACCGAGCAATTGCAAAGTCACCTCGGAGCCAAGGGCCGCGCGCGCTTCAAGCTCGCCGAGCCGTTGCGCGCCAAGAAGGGAGACTACGTCGGCGTGACGGCGATGACCTGGGTTCCGTCCTTCGCCGTCGGGCTCGACCCGGTCGGCGACTCCTGGCTCGCCAGCCGTCCGCAGCGGCGCTGCAACACTCCCTCGAGCCGCAACCCGAAGCTGTTCGCCCGTTACTACCGGCGCAGTGACGCGCACGCCGAGGCGAGCACGGTCAAGGAGTACCGCTGTCTCTACCGGACGGCCAGGCTGCTCTACTGGGCGCGCCTCGTTCCGGAGGCACCCGCGGCACCGCCGGCCGACCAGCCGGGTCGCTAGTGGCCCTCCTCAAAGCGTTTCACCGGAAACGACGGTCTCCGGAACCACCAGGCTGCGTCCTCGGTCACCCGCGTACTCACCGAGTACGCGCGGTCCCTGCGTCCTTGCCTGCCGGCCCCGGAGCCGCGCCGTTCCCTGGCGAACGTTCCGAGAAGGGGCACTAGTGCCCCATCCAGCAATCCACACCCGCTTTGGCTCGCTGCAAACCTTCGCCTGCCAGCGTCCTCAGTCGCCCCTGTGCCACCAGCACAGGGGCTCCCTGCGTCCTCGGCAGGCTCGGTTTTCGCGGCCAAAAGCGGGC
>JBBQNR010000066.1:0-15791 GCA_038330145.1 Solirubrobacterales bacterium | reverse complement strand
GACTTCGTGGAAGTACGGAGACACCTCGCCGTCGTCGAGCAGGTCGATCGTCAGCTCGATCTTCCCCACGTCGAGTGGTGATGACGCGATCGAGTAGGAGCGCTGAGCACGGTAGCCGTCGGGGGCGGTCAGCCTGACGTCGTAGTGCTGACCCGGAAGATGCGGCATCCACATCGGCAGCTCGATCCAAAAGGACTTCACGCGCGGGGTCTCTTGCTTGATCGCGGAGACGGTGCCGAGCTGCCAGCGACCGGGCGCGCGCTGCTCGACCGGCGTCAGTCGCTCCAATAGCGCTCTTCCTTCCAGGGGTCGCCACGGTTGTGGTAGCCGTTCTGCTCCCAGAAGCCCGGCTCGTCGTGGTCCATCACCCGCAGCCCCTCGATCCACTTGGCGCTCTTCCAGAAGTAGAGGTGCGGCACGAGCAACCGCGCCGGCCCGCCGTGCCCGCGCGGAAGCGGCTCGCCCTCGTGCTCCCACACGACCCAGGCCTTACCGTCGCTGAGGTCCTCGAGCGCCAGGTTGGTCGTGTAGCCGCCGTGCGAGTACGCCATCGCGTAGGCGCCCAGCGGCTCCGCCGCCTCGAGCAGGGTGTCGACCGATACACCTCCGAAGCTCGTTCCGAGCTTCGACCACTTGGTGACGCAGTGGATGTCGCACGGGACCTGTTCGAACGGAAGCGACCGGAACCCGTCCCACGTCCACTCCTGCGACTGGGCGACCATGCCGTCGATCTTGAAACGCCACTCGTCGAGCGCCACATCGGGGGTCGGGCCGGCGGTGAGCACCGGAAAGCCGGCCTCGGCGTACTGGCCCGGAGGGAGCTTCTGCGCTACGTCCTCGGGCTCGCGCCGGCGGCCTCTGAAGCCTCGGGATATGAAACCGGCCATGTCCTCGGCACCGTATCGGGACGGCACGGTTTCGGGAACACCGGGACTCGACTTTTGGTCAGTCCAGGCGCTCGGGCAGACCGAAGCGCTGGAAGAATGCTGCGAACCTCGTCGGTTCGGCGGCCTGCTCCGGCCAGCGCTCGAAGGCCTCGGGATCGGGGACCTGCGTGGTCCTCATCACGAAGGCGGTCACGTCGCTGATCTGCGCTCCGCGCAGAGTCAGGACATTGAGCGCGAACGGGAGGTAGCTCCCCTCATGCTCATCCCAGCTGTAGAAGGCGAGCGCCTCCTGACCGTTTGCGCGTGCACGGACATGACTCCAGCGCCACTGGCCCGAGAGCGGCCAGCCGGCCAGGAAGAGGCCGATCTCCGCCCGGCCCTGGTACCAGGTCCGCAGCGGCGGCATCGCGAAGGCGGCGTCCTCGGTCAGCATTGCCACGACCGAGTCGACGTCGCCCCGCTCCCAAGCGTCGACGTAGCGCTCCACGACCTCGCGCACACCCTCATCGCCGAGTGATCGCAGGGTCGCCTGCTGGCTCTGCTCGGGAAGCCGTTCATCGACTGCCTTACGGGCGCGCTGCAGAGCGCTGTTGACCGAGGCGACAGTTGTCTCCAGCGACTCCGCGACCTCTTTGGCCGAGAAGCCGAGCACCTCACGCAGGATCAGCACGGCGCGCTGCGTTGGAGGTAGATGTTGGAGCGCCGCGACGAACGCCAGCTCGACGCTCTCGCGCTGGTCGTAACGCGCTTCGGGCGCCGCAAAGCCGTCCTCGACGCCCAGTCGCTCGTCCGGGTAGGGCTCGACCCAGACCGACTCGACCAGTGGCTCACCGGGTCCCGTGTGGGGATCGGTCGCGGGGCCGTAGTCGATCGGTAGCACGCGCTTTGGCCGCCGCGCGATCTGGTTCAGGCAGGTGTTGGTCGCGATCGTGTAGAGCCAGGACCGAAGCGAGCTTCGCCCCTCGAACCGAGCCAGCCCGCGCCAGGCACGCAGCGAAGCATCCTGGAGGGCGTCCTCGGCATCGTGCAGCGAGCCGAGCATGCGGTAACAGTGCGCCTGCAGCTCCGGTCGGTAGCGCTCCAGGAGACGGCCATACGCGTCCTGGTCGCCGCCTCGAGCCGCCTCGAGCAGCGCTCGCTCCTGCGCCGTCGCGCTTGTTGTAGAGGTAGCCATCCCGTCACCAGATTAGACCGACCGATCGGCCCGGACTCATCGCTGCGATTAGTTCGGCGCGCGCTTGCGGTCTAACACGTAGGCATCATGCCAGGCGACCGCAAACCCGTAGTCCACCTCGAGCTGCACACCGGCGACCGGGAGCGGGCCCGCGCGTTCTACGCGCAGCTGTGCGGCTGGCAGCCGCAACGGATCGAGGCCGGCGACGGCTCGTACCTGGCGCTCGACCTGGCCTCCGGGATCGGCGGCGGCATCGTGGAATGCGGCACCCAGCGGTCGCTGTGGCTGCCCTATGTCGAGGTCGCCGAGATCGTCGAGGCCACCGACCGGGCGAGCCTGTTTGGTGGCTCCGTTTTGCTCCAGCCGCGCGAGGGCCCGGCGGGCTGGCGCAGCGTCGTCTCAACGCCGGCAGGTGGCGAGATCGCGTTCTGGCAGCCGAAGCGATGAGGCCGGTTTTCGGCATCGCTAACATCGTTGGCTTCGCCGTATAGGTCTTCCTCGACGATCGATGACTTTTGGCCCCGCGGTGGGTCTCTGCATCCAGGCCCGCGAGCAACCACCAGGAGCTGACAACGAGCAATGACACCGAGCGCTGCTGAAAACGACCGCTCGCGCTGGGTCGCCCTCGTGGTGCTCTGCGTCGGGATGCTGATGATCGTCCTCGACGCCACCGTGGTCAACGTGGCCCTGCCCTCGATCCAGAACGACCTCGGGTTCGCCCAGTCGAGCCTCGCCTGGGTCGTCAACGCCTATCTGATCGCCTTCGGCGGCCTGCTGCTGCTGGCCGGCCGGCTCGGCGACCTGATCTCGCGGCGAGGCATCTTCCTGGCCGGCCTGGGGATCTTCCTGGTCGCCTCGCTGGCGTGTGGATTGGCGCAGACGCAGGAGATGCTGGTTGGCGCCCGCTTCATCCAGGGCGTCGGCGGGGCGATGGCCTCGGCGGTGATCCTGGGCATGATCGTGACGATGTTCCCCGAGCCGCGTGAGCAGGCGAAGGCGATCGGCGTCTACAGCTTCGTCGCCTCGGCCGGCGGCTCAATCGGCCTGCTGGCCGGCGGCGTCCTGACCCAGTCGATCAACTGGCACTGGATCTTCTTCATCAACATCCCGATCGGAATCGTGACGGCGGTGCTCGCCGTGCGCCTGCTGGAGAAGGACAAGGGCATCGGCTTCGGCCGCGGAGCCGACGTCCTCGGCGCGCTGCTGATCACCAGCGCACTGATGCTGCTCGTCTACACGATCGTCAAGCCTGCAGCCGACTACGGCTGGGGCGCGGCTCGCACGCTCGAGCTTGGGGCCGCCGCGCTCGCGCTGCTGGCAGCCTTCGTCGCACGCGAGGCGACCGCCCGCTACCCACTCATACCGCTGCGGATCTTTCGCTCCCGCAACGTTGCCGGTGCGAACGCGATCCAGGCGCTGATCGTGGCCGGCATGTTCGGATTGTTCTTTATGGGCGCCCTCTACATGGAGCGAGTGCTCGGCTACGACCCGCTCCAGATCGGCCTCGCTTTCTTGCCGGCAACGCTCGTGATGGGCACTTTGTCGCTGCGCTATTCCGAGCGGCTGATCACGCGCTTCGGCGCCAGGACCGTGCTGCTGCCCGGCCTGATGCTGATCATGAGCGGCCTGCTCCTGTTCACACGAGCGCCGGTGGACGGCAACTACGTGATCCACGTGCTGCCGGTGATGGTGATGCTCGGCACCGGCGTGGCGCTCTCCTTTCCGTCGCTGATGACGCTTGCGATGTCGGGCGCAACGGAGCGTGACGCCGGGCTGGCGTCAGGCCTCGTCAACACGACGCTGCAGGTCGGCGGTGCTCTGGGCCTCGCCGTGCTCGCGACCCTCTCGACAACGAGAAGTCAGCACCTGCGCGACGCCGGAGACTCCACCGCCGCCGCCTTGACCGGCGGTTATCACCTTGCGTTCGCGGTGGGAGCTGCGCTTGTGCTGGCCGCCCTCGTTATCGCCATCACGGTGCTGGAGCCGGAGAAAAAGGCGGCGCCGGAGGTGGAGGCCGAGGAGCACGAGCCGTCGCGCGGTGAGCCGGCGTACTCTGAGGCCGCGTGGTGATAGCGGACCTGCACGCCCACTATGCGATGCATCTGCAACGGCCGAGGATGTCGCTGCTTCGCCTCTTGCGTGCAGGTGAGCACGAATGGAAAGCGCGCCTGCAGGCCCTGGTGCTCGGGATCGCGAACCGAATCGCCAACTGGCGATCGTTCTCATCCGGTCCGAGAGTGACCGTCGAGTCGTTGCGCAAGGGCGACGTCCGAGTCGTGCTCTCGGTCCTCTACCAGCCCTTCGACGAAATGGACCTCTCGAAGCCGGCCGGTGCCCCGCCCTCCTCCGCCTATTTCCCGAACCTGATCGAGCAACTCGAGATGGTTCAACGCGACATCGACTCGAACCATTCCCGATTCGCGGCCATCGCCCGCAACGGCACCGAGCTCGATGCGGCGCTCGATGCGGGCAAGATCGCAATGGTCCACTGCATCGAGGGTGGGTTTCACCTCGGCGCGACGGACACCGAGATCCGAGCGAACGTCGCAGAGCTTCGGCGGCACGGAGTCTTCTATGTGACCCTCGCCCATCTGTTCTGGCGCCAGATCGCCACCAACGCTCCAGCCATCCCGTTCCTCTCGGATGACCTCTACCGGCGGCTCTTTCCCCAGCCCATGCAGGGTTTCGGGGAGCTCGGCCGGGTCGCGGTCGAGGCCATGGTGGACGAGGGAATCGTGATCGACGTCTCCCACATGAGCGAAGCGGCGCTGACCGAACTGTTCGTGCTGCTCGACTCGACGGATAACGGGGCTGATGCCACGATCGTCGCGACGCATGTCGGCTGTCGGCTCGGCCCGCAGTCCTACAACCTGAGCGACCAGACGATCGTGCGGATTCGCGATCACGGCGGGTTGATCGGAATGATCTTCGCCGAACATCAGATGACCGATGGGCTTCGTAAGTCGCGCACGAAGACGTTCGAGGACTCGTTCCAGGTGCTTCGTGCGCACATCGACCACATCCACGGGGTGCTCGGTACGCACGAGCACACGGCGATTGGCTCTGACCTGGACGGGTTCATCAAGCCGACCCTCGCAGGGCTGGACGACATGAGCCAGATGCGGCAGCTCGAGTCGGCGCTCGCTGATCACTACGGCGCCGAGACCGCGGCGACGATCGGCTCTCAGAACGCCCTGCGTGTCCTGCGCAGCTGCCTCGCCTGATCACCCGGCCGCCGGGTACAGTGAGCGTTGAAATGACTGAGGAGCCGCTCGAGCACTTCGATGTGCTGGTCGTGGGCGCCGGCCTGTCGGGCATCGGCGCCGGCTGCCATCTGGAGTCCAGATGTCCGAGCAAGACCTTTGCAATCCTCGAGGCGCGCGGCGCCGTCGGCGGGACGTGGGACCTGTTCCGGTACCCGGGCATCCGCTCGGACTCCGACATGTTCACGCTCGGCTACTCGTTCCGCCCCTGGGAGGAGGCGAAGGCGATCGCCGACGGCCCGTCGATCCGCTCCTACATCCGCGAGACGGCACGCGACCACGGCATCGATGGCAAGGTCCGCCTGCACCATCGCGTCGTGGGTGCGGAGTGGTCGACAACCGACACGCAATGGACCGTTGAGGTTGAGCGCACCGACACCAATGAGACGCTGCACATGACATGCGGGTTCCTGTTCACGTGCACCGGCTACTACCGCTACGACGAGGGCTTCACGCCTGACTTCGAGGGCATCGAGCGCTTCGGCGGCCAGATCGTGCATCCACAGCATTGGCCCGAGGACCTCGATTACGACGGCAAGAGTGTGGTCATAGTCGGCAGCGGCGCGACGGCGGTGACGCTGGTCCCAGCGATGGCGGAGCGAGCCGCGCACGTGACCATGCTCCAGCGCTCCCCCAGCTACGTCGTCACGCTGCCGGCCCGTGATCCCATCGCCGATCGGCTTCGCCGCGCTCTGCCCGCAAAGGTCGCCTACCCAATCGTGCGCTGGAAGAACGTATTGCTGACCACGGTTTTCTTCAACCTCAGCCGGCGCTTCCCGAAGATGATCAAGGCACTGATCCGCAGGGGCGTGGCGAAGCGGCTGCCGCAGGGCTACGAGGTCGATCCCCATTTCAAGCCCCTCTACAACCCATGGGATCAGCGCGTCTGCCTGGTGCCCGACGGTGACCTCTTCGAGGTGATCAGCGAAGGGCAGGCCTCGATCGTCACCGACCGCATCGAGACCTTCACCGAGAAGGGGCTCAGGCTCGCCTCCGGCACCGAGCTGGAGGCCGACCTGATCGTCACCGCCACCGGCCTGAACCTGCTGCCGCTGGGCGGCATGGGGATCGCCGTGGACGGCGAGAAGATCGCTCTCCCCGAGACGGTGGGCTACAAGGGCATGATGTTCAGTGGCCTGCCGAACCTCGCCATCGCGCTCGGCTACACGAACGCCTCGTGGACGCTCAAGGCCGACCTGACCAGCGAGTACGTCTGCCGGCTCCTCAACCACATGGACGAGCACGGCTACACGCAGTGCACTCCGCAGGCGCCCGACCCCTCGCTCCCGACCCATCCGCTCGTCGACCTCTCCTCCGGCTACGTGCGCCGCTCCATCGATGCCTTCCCCAAGCAGGGGAGCAGGACACCGTGGCGGCTGCATCAGAACTACGCGCGCGACATCCTGCTGCTGAGGTACGGCAAGGTCGAGGACGAGGGCATGGAGTTCTCCGACGCGGGCTCCCCGGTCGAGCCGGCGGAGCGGGTTGCGGCCTTGAGCCGCACCGGTTAGCGCGTGCCGCAGGTGGTCCTCAAGCAAGCGGGCGGGATCGCCTACCGGGAGGCGGGTACTCAGCAAACGTCGGACGAGGTGCCGCTGCTGTGCCTGCATGGGTGGCCACAGAGCTCATACATGTGGCGTCACCTGCTTCCGGCGCTGGCGTCGGCGGGGCACAGAGCAGTGGCGCCGGATCTCGCCGGCTTCGGCGACTCGCCGCCCGATCCCCCCGGAACCTTCAAACGCCATGTCGAGGCGGTCGAACGCTTCCGCCGCCAGATCGGACTCGACCGGGTCGTGCTGGTCGTCCACGACACCGGCGGTTTGATCGGCCTGCGCTGGGCATGCGATCACCCGGACGCCGTGCGGGGCCTGGTGATCACAAACACGGGCTTCTTTCCCGACTCCGGATGGATCGAGATCGCGAAGACGATGCGAACCCCGATCCAGGGCGAGGCACTTGTGGACAGCCTCTCCCGGGAGGCGTTCGCCACCTTGCTCGAGGCGGCCTCCAGCGAGTTCGACCAGCGCGCGCTGGACGAGTACTGGAAGATGTTCTCCACCGCGGAAGGCCGCCGCGGCATGCTCGAGCTCTATCGCTCCTTCGACCTCGACGAGCTCGAGCCCTACCAGACAAAGCTCGCTGCACTCGAGGTGCCCACGCTGATTCTGTGGGGCCAGCAGGACGAGTACATCCCAGTCGACTTCGCCTCACGTTTCGCGAGGGAGATTCCCGGCTCCAAGCTCGTGTTCCTAGAGGGCGTTCGCCATTTCCTGTTCGAGGACGAGCCGGAGCGCTGCAACCAAGAGGTGATCGACTTCCTTCGCCAGGCAGGAGTCTGAACGGTGACCCCTCCATCGAGTCCCGAAGAGGTCGAACGCGTCGCGCGTGAGATCTCGTCGATGGCCCGCGAAATGGCGCCGGAGATCGAACGCGGACGGCAGCTTCCCGCCGGTCTCCTCGACCACCTGCGGCAATCCGGTCTGTTGCGGGCCGGAGGGCCAGAAGAGGTAGGAGCCCAGGAGTTGGCGCCCGGCCTGGCGTTGAGCTGTGCGGAGGAGATCGCCCGCGGCGATGGCTCCGCCGGCTGGTGCGTGTCGATCGCGATCACCAGCAGCCTGTGTATCGCCTACCTACCTGCCGACAGTCGCGCGGAGCTGTTCGGCAACGGAAAGGGCATCGCGGCCGGCGTCTGGGCGCCGCGCGGGAAGGCCCGTCCAGTCAAAGACGGCTTCGTGCTCTCGGGGCGATGGGCCTTTTGCAGCGGGATCACGCACTCCGACCTCCTGTTCGCGGGTTGCTTCGTCGAGGACGACGCAAGCCCGCAAGGTGAGAAGCCCATGCCAAGCCTGGTCGCCATTCCCAAGCAGGACCTGCAGGTCCTCGACACGTGGCACACGCTCGGCCTGCGCGGCACCGGCAGCCACGATGCCGTCGCTCACGAGGTGTTCGTTCCCAAAGCGCGCATGTCCTCGTTGTTCGAGGGGCCGGTGCTCGACCGTCCGCTGTACCGCTTTCCGGTCTTCGGCTTCTTCGCGCTCTCGATCGGCGCAGCCGCGTTGGGCAACGCACGTGGAGCCATCGATGAGCTGGTCGCCCTGGCAGCGGGCAAGACCGGCCTGGGCTCGACCCGCACGCTCGCCGAGCGCACCCCCATCCAGGCGTCGGTCGCCGAGGCCGATGCGTCGCTGCGCGCTGCACGAGCCGCGTACTACGAGGCGATCGACACGGCCTGGCAGGCAGCCCAACACGACCAGCCGGTCTCGGTCGAGCTGCGCAACGGCCTGCGGTTGGCGGCCACACACGCTGTTCGCAGCTCCGCCGAGGTGGCACGGTCGATGTACGACCTCGGAGGCGGAACGGCGATCTACGACGACTCGCCGCTTCAGCGCCGCTTCCGTGACGCGCACACGGCCACCGCCCATTTTCAGGTCAACGCAGCGTCCTACGAGCTTCCCGGCCGGCTCCTCCTCGGGCAGCCGGCCGACAGCACGACGCTGTGAGCGGGCGCGTCGAGGGCGTGCTGCCGTTCTGGCTCGACCGGCCGGACGAGGAGGCGCTGGAGATCGCGCTCGAGGTTCGGCGCGCCGGGCTGGGAACGCTCTGGATCGGCGAGATGGCGACGTACGACGCTGTTGCTCTGGCCACGGCGATCGGACATCGCGCAGCCGGCCTACGGCTGAAGATCGGCCCACTGGCGGTGGGTGTCCGCAGTCCGGTTGCCATGGCGCTCGCCGTCTCGTCGCTGGCGACCCTCACGGAAAGCGAGGTCGGGCTGGCGCTCGGTGCCTCCAGCCCGGTGATCGTGTCGGGATGGCACGACCGTGAATGGGCGCACAGCGCCTCCCGCATGCGTGAGACAGTCAGCTGCCTGCGCGAGATCCTGAGCGGCGAGCCCTCCAACTACGACGGTCGCCATGTGCGCACCCACGGCTTTCGTCTGCGTCATCCGCAGCCCGACACGCAGATCACCGTGGCGGCCTTCGGCCCCGCGATGACGCGCGTCGCAGCGCGACATGCGGACGAGGTCGTCCTCAACCTCGTTCCGCCGCAGCATGTCGGCGCCGTTCGCGCCACCGTGGACGCCGAGGCGGCGGCCGCGGGCCGATCCGCCCCGGACCTGGCGGTCTGGGTGCCGGTCGCGCTGGAGCCGGGCGATGAAGCGAGAGCGCAACTCGCCGCGCAGATTGCGGTCTACCTCGGAGTTCCCGGATACGGCGAGATGTTCAGTGCCCTCGGGTTCTCGGAGCTGGTCGACCGCGCGCGCAAGGGGGCGCAGCGATCCAAGCTCGCGCGCGGCATACCGTTCGAGCTACTCGAGCAGATCGGCGCGATCGGCGCGATCGAGGACGTGGTCGCGCGCATCCGCGCCTACCACCACTCCGGCGCCGACGTCGTCGGCATCGTGCCGTCAACCGCCGAGGACCCCGGCGGCCGGAGCGTGCTGACCGCGGTGTCCGAGCGCTTCGAGGAGCGACTGCCTTTGTCGTCGAGCCAGGAGCCCGGCGGCAGCCCTACTGGCCCTTGATGTGGTCGAGCACCGAGCGGAACTCCGCGGTCGGTGAGAAGTCGATGTATTCCGAGTCCTCGAGTGCCTCCGGTGCATGGCCGGCCGGCCAATGGACGACGCTGCCCGCCTCGTAGTCTTCCTCACCGTTGGGCGTATGCATCCGGATCTTCCCCTTCAGGATGTAGCCCCAGTGCGGGCACTGGCACATGTCGCCGGGGAGGCCCTTGAGCGCCGGCCTGAAGTCGGCGCCCTTCGGAACACGGACGAAGGCGACGGTCATGTTGCCGGCGGTCGTGGCTCGCAGCTCGGCATCGCCGTCCGCGAACTCGACCACCGCATCCTCACGCGAGATGGTGGGCATCGGTCCTCCCCTTGTCGTTGGATGAATCGGCCCCCACCCTTTCAAACTTCAGATTGGCGCGCAACCCGGCTGGTGGCCCTTCTCGGAACGTTCGCCAGGAAACGGCGCGGCTCCGGGGCCGCCGTCCCGGCCTGCGGGATACTGAACGCGTGTCGAAGCGGAACTCGCATGGCGCGGCGGCGGGCACTCCCTGGGACGCGCGTACGTATGACCGCTCGAGCGAGCCGCAGCAGGCGTGGGCGTCGGAGGTGCTCGCGCGGCTCGAGGGCATCGCGCAGGATGCCACGGTGTTGGATGTCGGCTGCGGAACCGGACGCGTCACGGAGGCGCTGCCGGCATTCGTGCCACGAGGTCACGTGCTTGCCATGGACGCGTCGGCCGACATGGTGGCACTTGCGCGGCGGCGGCTCGGCGAACGCGCAGAGGTGTGGTGCCAGGACGTGCTCGAACTCGACCTCGTCGAGCCGGTCGACGCGATCGTCTCGACAGCGACGCTGCATTGGGTCACCGACCACGATTGCCTCTGGGTGCGGCTGGCCCGGGCCCTGCGGCCGGGCGGGGTGCTCGAGGTCCAGTGCGGAGGAGAGGGCAACATCGACGGCGTACGCGAGGTCATCGAGGCGGTTGCCCGCGATACCGCGCCGGAGCTGGTCGGCTGGTCGCCGTGGGTCTTCGCGGGGCCGCAGGAGACGGAGCGGCGGCTGCGAGAGGCGGGCTTCACCGTTACCCGGTGCTGGTTGGAGGAACGCCCGACGAATCCACTGGACGTGGCCGCGTTCGTGCGCACGTCGATACTCGCAGCGCACCTCGAGCGCCTGCCCGAGGACCGGCGGGAGCGGTTCGCCGCCGCTGTCGTGGCGGGGGTGCGCCTGCCGCTGGACTACGTGCGCCTCAACGTTTCCGCCGTCCGCTGACCGTCGTCAAGCCCGGCGCCCGCCCCCGGGCCGAAAGCGCGAGTGCCTTGCGCGATACTGCGAGAGCGATGTCGCAGGAGAACTTGGAGATCATTCGCCGAGGATTCGACGGATTCAACCGGGGCGACGTGGAGGCCGTTGTCGAAATGTGTGACCCGGAGGTCGACTGGTTTCCTCCAGCCGAGCTCCCAAGCGCCCCCTGCTACCACGGGCACGAGGGAGTTCGAGCGGCGACCGGGGACATGCTGGATGTCTTCGGCGCACTGCAGGCCGAACCGGAGCGATTCATCGACACGGGGAACAGCGTGGTCGTCTTCTTTCGCTGGCGCGGTCACGGCAAGGGGAGCGGCCTTTCCCTCGATGTCTTTCGCGAGCAGGCCGGCGTCTTCACTATGCGCAACGGCAAGGCAATCCGTGTCCAGTGGTACGTCACCAGGGCGGAAGCCCTCGACGCCGTGGGGCTGTCGGGCTAGGTACGGGAGGGGCTCCTCCTAACACTGCCGCTTTTTGCGGAGGCGCGACAGCGAAGGCTGGGTACGAGCGCTGGGCGACGGTCGAGGCTCGGACTAAGCTGAAGTTGTGTCTGACGAGAACGTCGAACTCCATCGACACGCAGTAGATGCGTACAACGCGCGGGACATAGAGGCCCTGATTGCATACTTCGATCCGGGCGTCGAGCTGCATCCCGTACTTGCGGCGGCGGGCGGTGCCGTCTATCACGGGTACGACGGGATGAGGAGCTGGTATCGAGACCAGGTTGACGCATTTGGAGACGAGCTTCACACCGAGCCGGAGGCATACTTCGACCTCGGCGAGCAGACCCTCCTGTTCTATGTGCTGCACGGCCGCGGGCGGCAGAGCGGCGCGAATGTCGCGATGTCGTTCGCTCAGGTGTGTAGGTGGCGCGACGGCGTCGTCGTCTACTCCAAGTTGTACGCGAACCGAGAGGACGCGCTCAAGGACCTCGGCGTATCAGAGGACGCGCTCGAGCCGATCCCGCCATAGCGCGGCGGGCGACTAAGCCAACTTCGGCTCCACGAAGGTAAGCGGACGATGGGTCTCGAACCCACGACCTTCGGCTTGGGAAGCCGACGCTCTACCAACTGAGCTACGTCCGCGTGCCCGTATTGTAGAGCGGCACAACGTGATTCAGCGAGCGCGTAGATCGTGCTGGGGCAACGCCTGGGGCAACGGCCGGTTAAGACGGGAACTAGGCTCCAGTCATCGCATCGCTCTTTGACGATAGGGAGAGAACAGACGGCTCGCCGGCGTCTCACGGGGAGAGCCACTTTGCATTCCTCAACCGGGTCGATCGACCCATGTTCGCGTCCGTGCGGGAACTCCTCGAGACGTGGTTCGCCAGCTTCCCGGCCGAGGCGCAAGCAGACGTTCGGAGTCGTTTTCGATCCGCCGACCAGGCTGAGTACCTCGGCGCATTCTGGGAGATCTATCTGCATGAGGTCCACTGCCGCCTGGGCTTCGATCTGCACCGCGACCCGACAGTGCCGGAAACTAGCAAGCGGCCAGACTTCCTTGTGCGAGGGGACGGGCGACGGTTCTATTTGGAGGCAACGGTCGTCACTTACAGCAGGTTCGAAGCGGCCCAACGGCGGCGGGATGGCTTGCTCGTGGATCTGGTGAACGAAGCCTTCGACCCCGATTTCGCCGTCTTTATGGGTACCGCTGCTGCGGGCCCTACGACTCCGAGGCGCAGCGAGGTAGTCGAACCCATCCAAGAATGGCTTTCCGGCTTCGATTGGGAAACGGAGCGCGCCTTAGTCGAACAGGGCCAGCATAATCGGGCGGAGCGCACGTTCACCCCGAGGGATTCGGTGCTAACCCTGCAGCCGTATCCGAAGCCACCTCAATCGCGCGGCGACCCCAGCTTTCCGACGGTAGCTGCCGGTCCTACTCAAGGCGGTGTGGTCGACGAAGCTAGCCATATCTATTCCGACCTCCACGACAAAGCCTCGCACTATGGGCGTCCTGACCACCCCTTTGTTATCGCCGCGCTCTGCCTCCGTGACTTCGTCGAAGATCGCGACATAGATGCTGCGCTTTACGGACCCGAGGTTTTTCGAATTCCGATCCTTCCCGAGGGAGGCGCAGGGACCGCCTATGTCGATCGCGAACCAATGGGACTGTGGCAGCGTGGCACCGAACAGCGGGCCACTCGGGTTTCGGGAGTCCTGACCGCAATCGGATTAGGTCCATACTTCGTAGCGACGATGCCGCTTACGCTCTGGACGAACCCGTGGGCGTCCATGCCACTTGAAGCGGAACTTCCTTGGCGCACCGTCAGCGGCGACCTCGCCAGTAACCGGCTAGTCACAGCCGACGCCACGCGCCAACCTCACGAAATTCTTGGTCTTCCGCCGGACTGGCCACCCGGCAGGCCATTCGACTGAGCCCGCAGCACGCTTTAAGCGATCGTTATGCAGAGCGGGCCGCCCGGCCCTCGCTGCGGCGCTCCGACCGCTTCCGACAGCGATCGGTGCAAAACATGCGATCGGCCCGGTTGCATTCGAACGTCTCCCCACATTCCCGGCATACGCCGGTTCGAAGAATCAACTCCCCGCCGAAACCCCCTAGGTCGTAGCCCCGTTGCTCATTGCGGGCGACCGCCAGTGGCACCCGGCGACCAGGCTTCCAGTGCCCACACGGGTCGCAACGGGAGGCGTATGACTTCCGCCTCGGCTCGAACACGACCGAGCAGGACTCGCAGACCGCCAGCCCGGGCGGCATTGCCGCTGCTGCACATTCCCTGACCCACTCGAACGCAATCCGATGCATCCCGCCGCCAGCCACGCCGAGGCCCATATCAAGAGCGAGCCCTAGTCGCACCCGCAAGCCAGTCTCAAGTAGCGGGGTGAAACAGTCCACCCGCCTCTGCGCCGCATCGTCGCGATGCTCGCGCAGCTTTTCGATCGCGATCGCCGGACAGGCTGGATCGTCCTGATGTTTGGCCAGAGCATCCTCGGCCGCCTCAAGGCGACGACTCGCTCGGACGGCAGCGTCAATTTGCGGTCGGACACGTTTCACAACCGCCCAGAAATCCGAGTCCGCGTCGCGGTCGGCCACTGGCATCGAAATGCACCAAAACATGAGCACGTCGAAATCGGTCCAATAGCCGCCGTGTTCAGGAAACCACCAACCCCGCAACGGCGGCAGGAGCGCTTGGCCCTCGTCATCTAACAAGCGCCCTTCCTCGTCCAGCACGTCGGAGAGCCTGTCCAGCAGGTCGGAGGGCGTCGGTTGTCCGCGAACGCCCGGAGATTCGCCGCGAGAGGCCCGCAGATCGCGCAACCGTTGCAACCCTGGCCCAATGGACATAGCGCCAAGTTATTTGTCGTCACGGATGGTCCCGCCGCTCAAAGTGGCTCGTGTCGCCGCCGGGCTCACTCAAGATCAGTTGGCCGAGATCGCAGACCTCACGAGGCAAACGATCAGCAACCTTGAGGCTGGCGGAGCGCCTCGGCTTCGCACAGCCCAACGACTGGCCGACGCTTTGCAGGTCCCGGTCGCCGAGCTGTTCCCGTCTGGAGAGGGGACCGTTGAGCACGGCTGACGAGATCGTCGCGCAGCTCCAGCGGGAGCAGGAGCGCTTCGATCGAGGTGAAGTCGGCGCAAAGCCTGCCATCGACGACGCGCGGGAAATGGGCTACATCGCGACTCCCATCCCGAACAGCGACGAGCTGATTCATCGTAATGTGCTGGCGATCGTTGGATACAAGGATGAGCCGCCGGCTCCTGCCTCCAACGGCGCGTCGCCGCATAACGGTCGCCGCATAGCGCTGACCTCCAGCAGCACGATCCGATCCGAGCGCGTGCGCTGGGTTTGGACGGGCCGGATTCCTCGTCGTGGCCTGACGGTCATTGCCGGTGAGAAGGGCCTCGGCAAGTCGATCCTGACCAACGCCTCGATCGCGGCCAAGTTGACGCGCGGCGAGCTTGACGGTGAACTGCACGGAACGCCCGCCGATGTGCTGATCGCGACCGCCGAGGACGACTGGGCCTCGGTTATCAAGCCGCGCTTGATGGCCCACGGCGCCGACCTCGATCGCGTCCATCGGATCGAGGTCTACGAGGAAATCGGAGACAAGTCACTGCTCACGTTGCCCGTCGACGTGCACCTGCTTGAAGGAGAGATCGTGAAGCTGCGGGAGGCTGGCCGCACGGTCGGAATGATCGTGGTCGATCCGATCGGCGCTTTCCTGGCTGACAAGACCGATTCGCACAAGGACGCCCCGGTACGCCGGGCGCTCGCACCGCTTGCCGCTCTGGCTGAGGACTTGGACCTGGCGGTCGGCGTCGTCGCGCACTTGACGAAGGATGAATCGAAGAAGCTGATCTCCCGGGTAAGTGGTGCGGGGGCGTTTGTGAACGCCGCTCGCTCCGTGCTCGTCTTTGCTCGTGACCCCGGAGATCCCGAAGGTGAACAGGGCCGCGAACGCGTGCTTGTGCACGTCGGAACAAACTGGGGTCGTTACGCGCCTTCGCTCGGCGCACGGATCGAGTCACGGCTGGTAGATGTCGATGACGGCTCACGGGCTGATGTCGGCTATCTCGTAGTGACCGGCGAAACCGATGTCGGGGTTGACGATCTCCAGCGTGGAGCAGATGAGGACGGTTCGGACTGCGAAGCACTCATCGGCGATGCCTTAACTCAGGGACCACGGCCGAGC
>JBBQNR010000065.1:0-16494 GCA_038330145.1 Solirubrobacterales bacterium | reverse complement strand
GCTTGGAGTGCAGCTGACCGGCACGTCGAAGCGGAAGTCCGACACCGTCGCCGAGACGCCGCCGAAGCCCGAGGAGCGGTCGGTGATGCGTAGTCTCGAGGAAACCAGCACCTGACCCGAGTAGTCGGACTGGTCGGAGGCATTTCGGACGTCTGAGATGTTGACCTCGATCCTGACGTCGGCCTCGTCGGCGGCCGTGGCGGGGTTGCCCGCCATCACGTCCAGGCGCACGAAGCCCTTGCCCTGGCCGATCTTGGAGGTGGTGAGCAGATCTGAGGTCTGCACCGGTGGCGTGCAGGAGCCCTGCGCCAGCGGGGCGACGTGCTGGCTGTTGGGTGAGGTGCACTGCTCGTAGGCGGGGACCAGGTAGGTGATCAGGGGTGAGCCGCCGCCCGGGCGCGGGGTAGAGGTCAGCCTAACCCGAGGCGCCGTTCGGCGAGGCGCCGTTGCGCCCGGCCGGCTCCTGGATGCGGCCGTGGTTCATGCCGCCGTGCCAGAAGCTCGGCACCACCGGCCACTGGCGCCGGTAGGGGGCCATCTCCGACGAGGGAAAGACGTTCAGCCAGCGCGGGTCCTGCGCGTTGGCGTCGGCGATCGCCTTCTCCTTCACCATCGAGTCGTACTGGTCGAGCGTGTCCTCGAGCGTGTTCGAGTTCAGGATCACCTCGCGGTTCCAGAACTCGGCGTACTTCTTCACCCCGGGAATCTTCGAAAGGCTGGGTTGCCACGAGTCTGCGCTGACGCCGTTCTCGGAGCTGACGTACACGCCTTCGGGCGTGTTGATCACCAGGCTGTGGTTGCCATCGGTGTGGCCGGGGGTGTGGAGCAGCGCAACGCCCTTGCCCAATTCGACATCGCCGTCCAGCAGCACCATGTTGTCCTCGATCACGTCGTCCATCCCGCCCGGCACGTACCAGGCCCATTGCATCGGGTGGATCGCCCTGAAGGTGTCGACCTCCTTGCGCTGGAACAGGAACTTGGCGTTCGGGAAGAAGGGCGCGCGCGGCTCGGGCTCGCCGTTGATCGGCTTCGTCGTGCCCATCGTCAGGCGCAGGTCCTGCACGTGCAGGTGGTCGAAGCTGACGTAGTCGATGTCGGCGGGAGTCAGCCCGCAGACGGCGACCGCCTCGGCGACCGTGTGCGAGAAGGTCGCGAACACCTTGTAGGAGAGGAACTCGCCGTAGCGGTGCAGCAGCTGGTCGTAAAACGGCGCCTCAGCCGCGCCCTCGGCGATCGTCGGTTCCCACGCGAGCGTGCGCAGCTTGCCGTCGAAGTCCTCGAACTGCACGATCACCAGCCGGTTGATGATGTTGATGTAGGGGTTGAGCCCCTTGGCGGCACCGGCGAGCGCGAACTTGGTCGGGTAGGCGGCCGAGGCGAGGTCGACCGTCTGCACCGCGTCGATGCGGTTGTCCGGCGTGGCGAAACGCTCGCGGAAGCGGGTCGCGGCCTCCCGAACGGCGTCGAGCCGGTCGCCACGGGGCCAGACCTGATCGACCTCGGCGAAGTCGTCGAAGGGACGGATCCCCAACTTCTTTGGGCTCACTGTCGCTGCCATCTCGCCCTACCTCCCTCGCTTCGCCTCAGTACCGTTCACACGGTACCGCTCCGGAGGGCGGCTGCGAATCGCGGCTCGGCAGGACCGCCAAGAGCCTCTTCTTGTAGTCCTCGAGCGCCGGTGGCTGCGGCTCGCGGACCGGCATCCGAATCCGCACGCCGGAGATCCCACGCGGATCGCGGTCGGGCGCAGCTATCGCCGCGGCCGTGGCGGTTACGCTCAGCCCTGATGTCAGCACCCGTCATGCACGACGTCGCGGGAGTCGTCCACTGTCACTCCGTCTATTCCGACGGCACCGGAACGGTGCCCCAGATCGCCGCGGCGGCGGAGGCAAACCAGCTCGACTTCGTGCTGCTGACGGACCACGACACGCTCGAGGCCAGGAAGCGCGGCGAGGAACGCTGGCACGGCTCCGTCCTGATGCTGGTCGGCGAGGAGGTCTCGCCGCGACGGGAGAACCATTATCTCGCCTTTGGCCTCGACGAACCGATCGACCACAGCGGCCTGAGCCCGCAGCAGATCGTCGAGCGCGTGAACGAGGCCGGCGGCTTCGGCTTTCTCTCGCACCCGTTCTCGGTCGGCTCGCAGAGATTCAGCCGCGGCGCCGGCGGAATGCCGTGGCGGGACCTGGACGCCAGCGGCTATACCGGCGTCGAGCTGTGGAGCTTCGTCACCGACACCGGCGAGAAGCTCACCAGCATTGCGGAGGCGGTGCGATTCATCGCGATGCCGGGCCGCTTCGTCGACCATCCGCCGCGCCACAACCTCGAGACCTGGGACCGGTTGTGCGCACGGCGGCGATGCGTAGCGCTCGGTGGCATCGACGCTCATCAGATCGGGATCCGGGTCGGCGGCCGCGTCCCGCTGCGGCTGATGGCCTACAGGCGCTCGTTCCGGTTCCTGCGAACCCACCTGCTGCTCGAGAGGCCGCTCACCCGGCAACTGGAGCCCGATCGCGAGGCGATCTACTCGGCGCTGCGCCGGGGGCGCGCATACATCGCGATGGACTCGGTCGCCCCCGCGCGTGGGTTCAGCTTCGTCGCCGACGGCGAGGCGCCACTCGTGATGGGCGACGAGGCGCCGGCCGGCCTGCCCCGGCGCCTGCAGGTAAAGCTGCCGCAGCCCGCGCGAGTGCGGCTGATGCGTGACGGTAGTGAGGTCGCGAGCACGTTCGGGGACGGGCTCGAGCACGAGACGGCGGAGCCGGGCGTCTATCGCGTCGAGGCATACAAGCACGCCCGCGGCCGCGAGCGCACCTGGATCCTTTCGAACCCGATCTATCTACGAAGCGACTAGGCCGTCTGCTTCGAGCGCTGGTGCTTGAGCTGCTCGACGTACGCACCCGCCGCCAGCGCCGCCGTCGTGGCGTCGCCAACCGCGTTGGTTACCTGCCGCACGAACTGCGAGCGCACGTCGCCGGCCACATAGATTCCGGGGACGGCTGTCTCCATCTTGTCGTTGGTGACGATGTGGCCCGACTCGTCCAGCTCGATGCGGTCCTTGATCTCGTCATCGAAAAGGTCGGAGTGCGGGATGAACCCGATGAACGGGAACACCGCGCCCACCTTCAGCTGCGACTGCTCGCCGCTGTCGATGTTGCGCAGTGTCACGTGACTGACACGTCCCTCGTCGCCGTGAATCTCGTCGACGACCGTGTTGAGGACCTCGTCGACCTTTCCGGAGCCTCGCATCTGCTCGAGCAGGATCGGCTGCGCGCGGTAGCCGTCACGCCTGTGGATCAGGTGCACCCTGTCGCCGTAGCGGGTTAGGAAGGTTCCCTCCTCGACCGCCGAGTCACCACCGCCGACGACCGCGATCTGCTCGCCCTCGAAGAAGGCGCCGTCGCAGACCGCGCAGTAGGAGACGCCCTTGCCGGCCAGCTCCTCCTCGCCGGGAACTCCCAGCTTTCGTGGCTCGCCTCCCGCCGCCACGATCACGGCAGGGGCGCGAAACTCGATCCCATGGCTGGTCCTGACGACACGTTCGTCGCCGTCGAGCGAGATCGATTCGACCTCCGCCGTCTCGAACTTGGCGCCGAACTTCTCCGCGTGTCTCAGGAACTTGTCCGCCAGCTCCGGCCCCATGATGTGCTCGAAGCCCGGATAGTCCTCGACCTCCGCAGTGTTCCAGAGCTCGCCGCCCGGGACACCACGCTCCAGCACCAACGTCGGCACCCGCGAGCGGCCGGCATAGAGGGCGGCCGTCAGTCCGGCCGGGCCCGCTCCGACGATGATGATCTCGTAGCGCTCGTTGAGGTCTGTGTCCACGATCTCCTCTTCTCTCCCTATCGCTTTACTTTATGAAGCATACAGTCGCGATGTCTCGGCTGTAGCGCAGGCGTTTCAAGGTGCGTGTACCCCCTCATCCCGCCAACGGCTCACGGTGCGCCGAAGCTGCAGGTAGGCGACGACCCCGGGGGGGATCGGCAGCCAGAAGGCGATCACGCGGTAGGCCAGCACACTCACGATAACGGCTGAGGATTGCTCCCCGAAGGCCAGGAAGGCCGCGATCATGCCGGCGTCGACGGAGCCGACGCCGCCCGGGAAGAAGGGCAGCAGGTTGGCCGTCATGCCGACGAAGAAGCCCTGCACCAGCACCGCCTTCGGGACCGTCTCGCCGAAAGCGTGGAAGCAGGCCCACAGCACGGCGATGTTGGAAGCCCAGAAGCCGGCCGCCCCCACCACGGCAAGCAGGCCGTTGGAGGGATGGCGCAGCAGGGTCATGGCGGTGCGCGTCCCGGCCGCCACCAACGCTGGCCCGGTCGCCAGCCGCCGCAGCCAGACGGCGCGGCGCCGGTATCCCTGCGACCAGGCGGCCAGCCGCCGCTCGATGTCGCCGGGGATCAGCGACACCAGCGCGAGCCCGATCAATGCGACACCCGCGATCGCGGCCGGCACGATCGTCATTCCCACGGGGCTCGGGCCGGGAAAGATCCCGACCCGCAGTCCGATTCCGAAGACCACGACCGCCACCAGGTAGACCGTGTAGAGCAGGACCAGGAACGCCACCATCCTCTGCGCCGCGTCCCGGCGCGCCATCCCGGCGCGCCGCAGGGCCCAGTACGTGAGCGCGATTCCCCCGGCCCCCGCGGCGGCGAACAGCCTCGTCGCCGCGAGCCCGGCCATCGTGATCTGGTACGACGCCGACCAGTCCAGGCGCGGGTACGAGAGCTCGGTCTTCGACTGCCCGCCGATCACGCCGCGAAAGAGAGCGACGTAGGAAGCGAACGACAACACGTTGAAGCCGAGTGCGATGACGATCCAGACCGGGTCGGCGCCCTTTACCACCCGCTTCATGTCCGACAGGCCGTCGAGGGCCGCGGGCAGCCCGATGTAGAGGGCGGCGACGAATGCCAGCACGACGCCCATGTAGATCGCGATCCGGCGCGGAGTCAGCGCCAGGCCCGAGTCGGGCTCGGGCATCAGCTCGCCTTCCATCCTCTCCGCCTCGTCGATGCCCAGGTCCTGCGCGCGCGTCTTGCCGGTTGCTGCCGTGTCGTCCGGCGGAGTGCCCACGGGGGGATCGTCCGAACGGTCGCCGCGCATCAGGCCCCTGCGCGGGACTCCAGCGTTTGCAAGCCTCGCGAGACCAGCCCGAGCGCGGGCGTCGTGCGCGGTCCCAGCGAATGGACGGCCTTTGCGAGGCCGGCGCCGGCAATCAGGTCGATCACGTAGTGCTCGCCAAGATGGACCAGAGCGACCCCCAGTGCGCTCGCGTACGCCCAACCCAGGGTCCCCTCGAGACGGCCGGTCTCGGAGAGCATCTGGGCAGCCATGACTGAAGTCGCGAAATGAAGGGAGGGCATGGCGGCCACTGGGTTGCCTCCGAGGAAATCGTATAGAGGCCCCCAGAAGCGACCCCAGAAACGCTCTCCGACCTCAACCATGATCCGTCTCGCGGGAAGCAGGCCCTGCTCGGCGGCCCACCAGGGCGGCGCGGTCGGCAGCGTCACGTACACGATCGCGCCGAGGTCGAAGACGGCGGCCGTCATCGCCGCGGAACGAGGGAAGCGCCGCGGGTGGCGCAGCAGGATCCAGCCTGCCACGACGTGCGGCTCGAGGAACCAGAGCCAGTGCACCCATGTGAGGGTGCGATCGAGAGCTGTCGTCCTCCCCGGTCGCCCGAGCAGGCGTTGCACCCGAATCGTCGGTGGAACCCCAAGCCCCAGCACACGATCACAGGCGATCGGGTAGTTGACGTGCACCCTCTTCTCCACGCGATCAGGCCGATCGTAGGGGAGCTCGTGCACGACGATGAAGGCCCACATCTGAAGTGCATAGATACCCGCGTCACGGGCGCGCGATCGCGGCGTGGCTACGGCGAGCCCGAAGGGGCCGGCAGCGCACGCGACCGCCGTCACGACGGGCGGCACGCGAAGCCGCCTGCGAGCTAGCGGCACCGCCAGCGCGGCGGCGACAGCGCCCCAGGCAAGCGATCGCAACGCCTGCCCTCTCAATGGCAGCACCGGGGAGCGCGCCCCGCGCCGCCGGCCTGCTCGTCTGCGCGGGCGAGTTCTCACCGACCGGCGCAGTCTACGAGCGTTGCGGACGACTGCTGGATCTGGCTCAGATGTCGAGCCCTCTGCCGTCCGACCAGGGGTCGAACGGGTTCACCGGCTCCGCCTCGTCGCGGGCGTGGCTGACCTCGAAGTCGTAGAGAGGCGGCGTGCAGGCAATTCCCTCGGCGCGCAGGCGCTCCAGCCTGTCCCCGTAGTAGGCGTTCACGGGCTGGATCCGATCGGCGGGGATCTCCTCTCGCCATCGGCCCACGTGCGCCCGCTCCACGGTCACCTCCTGCTCGAAGAACTCGCGGTTGGCGGGCTCCTGCTCGAGCTCCACGAAGTCGAACAGCCGCCGGTAGGCGCGCTCGCGATCGAGCAGGACGAGGTCCTCGAACTGCACGACGAGCACCTTGCCGGCGGGCAGCCGGCGAGTCGCGCGGTCACCGCCGCGAAGCCGCACCTCCCAGGCGTCGATCGCCGCCTCGTGAGTCTTGGGGCCCCAGGGCAGAGTCAACACGGAGCATGCCCGGTCGCGCGCGTCGCGCACGACGTGGATGAACTTCGCCTCCGGAAAGATGTCCGCCAGCGTGTCCGCGACCGGCAGGTTGTTGGGGCTGTGCTCTATCCACCCCGCCTTGCCGGCCCTGGCAGCAATCGGGTCGAGCATGCCGCGCATCAGCGCCCTCGATGCCGCGATCGGATCTTCGATCGATGCGAACGCCTGCACCGCCGCATCGAAGTCGTCGCGCGCCACTGATTTGTACAGGCCGTAGCTTCGCTCGGGCTCCCACGGAATCGGTCGTTTCCACCAGCTCTTGGGAAGCTCCTCGATCATCTCCTCCCGCTCGAGCGACCCCTCGAGCAGCCCGATCAGGCCGTAGCGAACCGAATGCAGGCGCACCTCCTGCCTGATCATGGCGTAGCGGGAGTGCCGCGACAGCAGGTGCGCCACCGCGTGCGTGCCACTGCGCGGCGCTCCGCCGATGAAGACGGGAGGTGCCGTGACGTCCGGGGGCGCCGGGGCCGTCATCCCTCGCCGACCCTGTCCGGAATGTGAACCTCCACGTCGGCCAGCTCGGCGAACTGCGCGGCGTCCTCGCGCGACCCGATCACCGTGCCCCAGTGCATCGGTATCGCAATCTTTGGCTGGATCCGTCGTGCGGCCTCAGCTGCCTCGACCGCGTTCATCACATAGGTGCCGCTCACCGGCAGCAGGGCCACGTCGACTCCTTCAGCTCGATCCATGTCGGGGATCACGTCGGTGTCTCCCGAGTGGTAGACACGGTGACCGCCGAAGGTGAGCACGTAACCGACCCACCCCGCCTCCCGTGGATGGAACGGCTTGCCCTCGCTGTTGAGCTTGTTCGTGTTGTAGGCGGCGACGACCGTCACGTAGAGGCCGTCGAGCTCCAGCGAGTCGCCCGGCGCAACGGTGTGCGTAAGCCCGCGCAACTGCTCGGTCACCGTCGCCGGCGCGATGATCTGGGTTCGGCTGTCGGCGACGCGCTTGAGGTCCTCGGGCGAGAAGTGGTCGAAGTGGTCATGGGTGACCAGCACATAGTCCGCCGGTGGCCCGGGCGGCGCTCGGTAGGGGTCCACATAGATGGTCTTGCCGCCGCCTCGCAGGCGGAAGCCGGCGTGGCCCAGCCACTGCACATCCTGCTCCAGGCGGTCGAACGGCATGGAAAAACAATAGGTTGGAATGGAATCAGCCGACCCCAAAGGAGCCGCCGATGTCCCCTAAGACCGTCGACTTCCGGATCGAAGATGGCGTGGCCGAGGTCACGCTCAACCGCCCGGAGCGCCTGAATGCCTGGAACCAGCAGTTCGGGGACGAGCTGCGCCAGGCGATCCTCGAGGACTGTGCCGACCCCGCCGTGCGCGCTGTTCTGATCACCGGCGCCGGGCGTGGATTCTCCTCGGGCGCCGACCTCAAGGAGATGCTGGAGCAGGGCGCCTCGGGCGGGGAGCGGCCGGACGTGGGCGACATGCTGCGCAACCGCTACCACCCGATCATCGTCGGAATCCGGGAGCTGCCGAAGCCGGTGGTGGCGGCAGTGAACGGCCCGGCTGTCGGCATCGGATGCTCGCTCGCGCTGGCCTGCGACCTGATCTGGGCCGCCGAGTCGGCGGTGTTCGGCCTCGCCTTCGTGAACATCGGGCTGGTGCCCGACGGCGGCTCTACCTTCCTCGTGCCGGCGGCTGCCGGCAAGGCGCGCGCACTCGAAATGGCGCTGCTTGGGGACCCGGTACCCGCATCCCAGGCCCACGACTGGGGGTTGATCAACAGGGTCGTGCCGGACGGGAAGCTGATGGACGAGGCCGGCTCGCTTGCCCGCAGGCTGGCGGCGGGCCCGACTCTCTCCTATGCAAACTCCAAGCGGGCGCTCAACAACAGCGTTCTGAAAATCATGGAGGAGCAGCTGGACCTCGAGGCGGACATCCAGTCCGAAATGGCCAAGACGGGCGACTTCATAGAGGGCGTGCAGGCCTTCGTCGAGAAACGGGACCCCGACTTCAAAGGGGCATAGGAGTCGCGTCCGACCGACCCTCGTGGCCACTACGTGTATCGATGATCACACGCTCGAGCAGCGCCAGGGGTCGCCGTATCTACGGGCGCAGCGGGATATACAATCGCCGCCCGATGTGGCCTCTCCCCAACTTCGGCAGGGCGCGCTGGCCGCTGTTTGCCGTCCTACTGCTGGTCCTGTCGGCCGCCGGCCTGGTGTTCGCCACCGTCGCGGGCGCGGACGCCATCAGCCCCGAGTCCGGTCCTACGGACAACGCCAAGGACATCGACACGCTCTACAAGATCGTGTTCGCCCTCGGTGCCGGCGTGATCGCGCTCGTGTGGGGCGTGCTCTTCTACTCGCTGGTCCGCTTCCGGGCCCGGCGCGGTCGCACAGCGCCGCAGATCAGGGGCAACACGCCGGTGGAGCTGGGATGGACGATCGGCGCCAGCGCGCTCGCCATCGCCGTCGCGGTTATCACCTTCTTCTACCTGGACAACATCCGCGACCCTGCGCCGAGCGGGCCCGCGGCTCTTGC
Organism: Solirubrobacterales bacterium; assembly: GCA_038330145.1. Lineage (GTDB taxonomy): Bacteria > Actinomycetota > Thermoleophilia > Solirubrobacterales > JBBDJG01 > JBBQNR01. The sequence goes on along the minus strand of JBBQNR010000065.1, from coordinate 7,387 downwards.
GAGCGTGCGAGACCAGAGCGCGGTCACCGACCAGCCCCCGCCGCCAGACGACAAGGGCATCCAGATCAAGGTCTCCGGCCAACAGTTCCTGTGGCGCTACCAGTACCCGAACGGCGCCTTCTCCTTCGTCGACATGGTGGTGCCCAGGGACACGACCGTGACCCTGTCCATCACCTCCAACGACGTCGCCCACAGCTGGTGGATACCGAAGCTGGGCGGAAAGATGGACGCGCTGCGCGGGCTCACCAACGAAACCTGGTTCAAGGCCGACAAGACCGGCATCTTCCAAGGTCAATGCGCCGAGTTCTGCGGCGTCAACCACGCCTACATGTATGCGCGGGTCCTGGTCGTCGAGCCCGACCAGTACCAGCAGTGGATCGAGAAGCAGAAAAAGCTGGTCCAGCAGGCCCAGAGCCAGGTGCTCAAGCAGAGGAAGCAGTTCGGAGGGTGAGAGATGGCGACGCCTGAACACGCAGCCGGACCGCTGACCGCCCGCAGGCCGGAGATCTCGGTCCGCGGCTTTCCTGCTCGGCGTGCCGGCTGGATCGACTGGGTCACCACCACCGACCACAAGAAGATCGGGATCCTCTACTTCTTCACGACCTTTTTCTTCTTCCTGCTGGGTGGAGTGGAGGCGCTCCTGATGCGCATCCAGTTGGGCTCTCCCGACAACACGTTCCTGGACGGGGAGACGTACAGCCAGCTGTTCACGATGCACGGCACGACGATGATCTTCCTGTTCGTCGTTCCCGTCTTCGCCGCCTTCGCGAACTACCTGGTGCCGCTCATGATCGGCGCCAGAGACATGGCGTTCCCGCGCCTCAACATGCTCTCGTGGTGGCTGCTCGTGCTAGGCGGCACCGTGCTCTACACCAGCCTCTTCTTCTCGCCGCCCGCGTCGGGTTGGACCGCCTACGCCCCGCTCTCCGACGACTCCTTCATGCCCACGCACGGCATGGACGCGTGGATCGTCTCGCTGCACCTCGTGGGCCTCTCAACGATCCTCGGGGCGATCAACTTCATCGTCACGATCCACAACATGCGGGCGCCGGGAATGTCGCTGAGCCGCATGCCGCTTTTCATCTGGACGATCCTGATCTACTCGTACCTGATCATCCTGGCGATCAGCTCGCTCGCCGGCACGTTGACGATGCTGCTGGTCGACCGCAACTTCGGCGGCACCTTCTTCGATCCCAACCAGGGCGGGTCGCCGCTGCTGTGGCAGCACCTGTTCTGGTTCTTCGGGCACCCCGAGGTCTACATCATGGTCCTGCCGGCCTTCGGGATCCTGAGCGAGGTGATCCCGGTCTTCGCCCGCAAGCCGATCTTCGGCTACAAGGCCGTCGCGACCGCCACGGCGGCGATCGCCTTCGTGAGCGCGTTCGTGTGGGCGCACCACATGTTCTCGACTCCGATGTCGACGGCGGTGCTGATCTTCTTCATGCTCACCTCGCTCGCGGTCGCCGTGCCGACAGGCATCAAGCTCTTCAATTGGCTGGCGACGATGTGGCGAGGCAACATCGAGTTCCGGCTGCCGCTGATGTTCTGCGCCGCCTTCATCGCCCAGTTCGTCGTCGGGGGCGTCACGGGCGTGATCCTGGCCATCTTCCCGGTGGACTGGCAGCTCACCGATACCTACTTCGTGGTCGCACACATGCACTACGTGCTCTTCGGCGGCTCCGCCTTCGGCATCATGGCCGGGCTCTACTACTGGTTCCCGAAGATGTCGGGCCGCATGCTCGGCGAGGGGCTCGGCAAGCTGTCGTTCTGGCTGATGGTGATCGGCTTCAACCTCACCTTCCTGCCCCAGCACTCCGCCGGGATGTCGGGAATGCCGCGGCGCGTCAACGAATACTCGACGCACGGCGGTCTCGAGGGCTACAACATCGCGTCCACGATCGGCTCCTTCGTGCTGGCGCTGGGCGTGCTCGTAACGCTGATCAATGTCGTGCAGTCACTTCGGAACGGCCGCCCGTCGGGGCCCGATCCCTGGAAGGCGAACACGCTCGAGTGGTTCACCACCTCCCCTCCGCCGGAGCACAACTTCGACGTCATACCGACGGTCCGCAGCGCCGAGCCGATGAAGGACATCAGGCGCAGCGTGCAGCAGCGCGTGAGGGGTCGCGCCGAAGAGCCACAGACGCCGGAACCGGTTGCCTAGTGGCCCTTCCAGCAGAAGGCAGCGGCGAACGTTCCGAGAAGGCCCACTAGTGGCCCATCCAGCAGAAGGCAGCGGCGAACGTTCCGAGAATGGCCGCTAACCTCGATCAACGTGACGCCGACCGGTGACTCGATGAAGCAGCCGCGGAGGTTGGCCTACCTGGCCGTCGGCCTGACTTTCGCGCTGGTGATCGTCGGCGGCGTGGTCCGCATCAGCGACTCCGGCCTCGGCTGTGGAGCCGAGGGCGCCGGCACTGACGGCTGGCCGCTGTGCGGCGGGCGCGTCGTGCCGCTGATAGACACCAACATGATCATCGAGTACTCGCACCGCATCCTCGCCGGCACGCTGGCGATCGTGATCGGCCTGATCGCATACAACGTGCGCCGCCACCACCGCGAGGATCGCGGCCTGGTGCGTGTCAGCACCGCCGCTTTCGGCCTTGTTCTGTTCCAGGCCGCCCTGGGCGGCGCTACGGTCGAGAAGGGGCTGAAGGAGGAGTTGGTCGCCGCGCACCTCGGTATCGCGATGATCCAGATCGGGCTGCTGATCCTGATCGCCTACATGGCTCGCTCCGGTGACCGCCGGCCGGCAGCCGTGCCGGGCCGGGACTCGAGCCTGGTGGCTCCCACCCCGCGGGGCATCCGGCTGCTCGCGATCGGGGCAACGACGGCCGTGCTGGCGACGATAGTGGCGGGCGGCTACATGTCGGCGAGCGAGCTGCACGGCACGCCCGAGCGCGGGCCCGACGTGCACACGGCATGCGGTACCGACTTTCCCCGCTGTGCGGGCGAGTTCATGCCCTTCGGTCGCAGCCGCGAGGTCGATATCCACCTCACTCACCGGGCCCTGATGTATCTGGCCTCGTTCCTGGTGCTGGCCCTGTTCGCCGCCGTCATGTGGCGCCGGCGCAGGGGCGGCGACCCGATGCTGGTACGGGCGGCGGGGCTGACGGTGCTGGTGCTTGCGACCCAGGTCTTCCTGGGCGCCCTCAACGTCTGGGTGGGCGAGCGGGAGTGGCTGATCGTGGCCCATCTGACCGTCGGCACGCTGCTGTGGTGCTCGCTGGTGCTGGTCTCGTTGCTCGCGGTCAGCCAGGCACAGCCGTCGGCAAGTCGCGCGCGGCGGGACTCCGGCATGCAGGCGGTGCCGGCATGAGCAGCGTGGATTCGGCGGAGGGCGAGCGCTGATGGAGGCCGGAGCACGCCGCGCCCCCGTCGGGGTCGCCTGGCTCCAGGCGGCTCGCCTGGTGATCGGCGACTACGTGGCCCTGACCAAGCCAAGGGTCATCTCGCTGCTGCTCGTGACCACGGTGACGACGATGTTCGTCGCCGACCGCAGCCCGCGCCTCAGCAACGTGCTGCTGACCATGCTCGGTGGCTATCTGGCCGCGGGCGGCGCCGGCGCTATCAACCACTACATAGAGCGCGACATCGACGCCAGGATGAGCCGCACCTCACGCCGGCCGCTGCCTTCCGGGCGCCTCGAGCCGCGCCACGCGCTCTACTTCGGCGTGTTGCTGGGCGCGCTCTCGTTCGCGATCTTCGCGCTCGGCGTCAACATGACCGCGGCGCTGCTCGCGATGGCGGGCCTGTTCGGCTACGTGTTCGTCTACACGATGTGGCTCAAGCCGAGCACGACGCAGAACATAGTGATCGGAGGAGCAGCGGGGGCCGTGCCGCCACTGGTCGGATGGGCCGCCGCGGCGGGCCAGCTCGACCCCTCGGCCTTCTACCTGTTCGCGATCGTCTTCTACTGGACGCCGCCGCACTTCTGGGCACTGGCGCTGCTGATCAAGGACGACTACGCCCGCACCGGCATCCCGATGCTGCCGGTCGTGGACGGCGAGCCCGAGACCAGGCGACAGATCCTGCTCTACGGCTGGCTGCTGATGGCGATCACCGTCCTGCCGCTGGCCGGCGGCCTGTTCGGGGTCGTGTACGCGATCAGCGCGCTGGTGCTGAACGCCGTCTTCATCGGCCTCTGTCTGCGCCTATACCGGCGTGCCGACCGGCGCTCGGCGCTGCTGCTCTTCCACTACTCACTGGCCTATCTGGCCCTGCTCTTCTGCGCGATGGCGGCGGACGCGCTGATCGTCGGCTGAGAGGCTAGGATCCGCCCCAATGGACCGCAAGCTCGCACGCAAGAATCTTTTGTCAGGCTTCGTCGTCGCAGCCGTGGCGGCCGTCATCTTCGGCCTCACCTTCCTGGTCGCGGCCTCCTATCTCAACTGACTCCATGACACCGCACGACCAACGCGATGGCGCAGGCGAGCAGATCCACCTTCCGGGGCCCACGCTGGTCCCGTTCTTCGCCGCTGTCGGCATCGCAACCGCGCTGGTCGGGTTGATCCTGTCCTGGTGGTTCGTCGCGCTCGGCGGGGTGATCCTGCTGATCACGGTGACACGCTGGATCGGCGACGTGCGCAACGACATCGCCAGCCTGCCGACCGAGCGGCACTAGCAGGTCATTCGGAGCGGCGGCCGTCGCCGTCAACCCCTGGTCGCCGAGCGCCTAGCGGGCGCCCTGCGAGAAGGCGCCGTCGCGGGTCCAGCAGCGAACGATGTCGCGCATCGAGAGGATGCCCAGCAGCTCGCCGCCGTCGATGACGATCAGGTGACGGAAGTTGTTCTCGACCATCGTCTCGGCGGCCTGCGCGAGGCTCCACTCGGGCGAGGCGACGATCAGCTCACCGGTCAGGTGGTCCTGGACACGCTCCTTCTCGGGATCCTGGCCGGTCCCGATCGACTCCAGGATGTCTCGCTCGGTGACGATGCCCGGCGTCGGGCTGTCCGGGTCCATCACGACGGCGGCGCCAATCTTGCGCTCCGCCATCAAGCGTGCGGCCTCTCGCAGGCTGTGGCCCGGCCCAACGGTCAGGACCACTTCTGACATCCCGTCCTTCACCAGCATCGGCTCGGCCCCCTTTTGATCCGCATTCGTGACGATTGCCGCAAGATTACCCGAAGGCCGCCAGGCTTCAAGCGGAATTCCGTTAACGATTCCCTTAACCAACTCTTAGGCCGTTTTCAGGTTCGGGGCCTACCTTTGTCAATGCAAATCCCCCTCCCCCCAGGGAACGGAGACCCGGCAGCGGCCACCTGATTCAGGTGGCCGCTCTCCTTTGTGGGGTCGCGGCGACGACGCGACCGGCGGATGCGGCGGGTGGGATTCGAACCCACACACCCTTGCGGGCAGCGGATTTTGAGTCCGCCTCGTATACCGTTCCGACACCGCCGCAGGTGCCTTGCCGGCCGCCTCGACGGCCGGGCGCCAGGGAAGTCTAGGGTGGCGCTCGCCCGCGGGGCGGTCATTGGTGCAAAATCGGCGTAACGCATGGCACCAATGGACACCATCAGGCACCTTGCCTCACTGAGAGGACGCTGGCCCGGCAGCGAGGGTGAGCGCCAGGGAGCGGAGTACGTCGCCGACGAGGTGCGGCGACTCGGCCGCAAGGCGACGCTCGAGCCGGTCTCGGTTCGCCCCTCGTATGCGCTCACGTACGCGATCCATGCAGCGCTTGCGGTGGTGGGAAACGTGGTCGCCGTCTACTCGCCGCCGCTCGGGGTCCTGATCCTGCTGCTGGTGTCGCTGTCCATGTTCGGTGACCTGACGGCACGCTTTCACCTGCTGCGCCGATTGATGCCGCGTCGCTGGTCGCGCAACGTCACCTCGCCCGGAACCAATCCCGCTGCCTCCGCGACCGTCGTGCTGACGGCTCACCACGACAGCGCTCGCTCAGGGATGATCTTTGCCCAGCGCCGTCGGCCGCTTCGCCTGCTGCGCCCGTTCCGAAACCTGGCCGGACCGGTCGATCTCGTGTTCTGGACAATGATCGCCGCGCTCGCGATGGCGGTCGTGCGACTGCTCGCCGGCTTCGACGCCGACGAGGCCACCCCCCTCACCATCGCGGAGTTCGTCGCGACAGTGGCGCTGATGGTGGCGTTCACGCTCTTCATCGACGTCGCGCTGTCCGAGCCCGTCCCGGGAGCGAACGACAACGCCTCCGGAGTGGCTGCCGTGCTGGAGGTGGGGCGGCGGCTGGACGCGAACCCGCCGGCGAACCTGAACGTATGGCTCGTGTTCCCCGGCGCCAAGGAGGGCATCACGCTCGGCATGCGCGGATGGATGCGGGCGCACCAGGACGAGCTCGATCCTCGACGAACGTTCTTCGTCAACGTCGACAACGTGGGCACCGGAAGGCCTCGAGTCGTGGGTGCGGAGGGCTACGTGATCATCTACCAGCACGACGCCCGGCTGATCCAGCTCGCGACGTCGCTGCTCCCCGACGACGACGATCGCACCCCTCTCGTGTGGCGACTCGGCACCGACGGGGTGATTCCGGCCATGCGCGGCTTTCCGTCGGTCACGATCTGCTGCACGGACGAGTACGGACGGATCCCGAACTACCACCACCAGAGCGACGACATCGACCGCATCGAGGCCGAGGTGGTGGAGGACGTCGCCGATCTCACCGAACTGCTGGTGAGGCGCATCGACTCGGACCTCGTGCCCTCGATGCTGCCGTCACTGGCGCCGGTCGAGAACGGCCACTAGACCCCACCGGGCCGTCTCGATCGCCACTGGTGCCCCTTCTTGTGCTCCAGGCCCACTAAGCCAGCGCGTCCCGAATCGAGTCCAGCGCCTGCGGGTTCTCGGCGGAGGACATGTCGCCGGGGTCCTCGCCGATCGCGACCGCGCGCACGGCCCTGCGCAGGATCTTGGCCGAGCGAGTCTTGGGCAGCGCATCCACGAACACAACGCGCGAGGGCTTGAAGGGGCGGCCCAGCTCCTTCGCCACCAGCTCGCGCAGCTCCTCGACCACCCCGTCCTCCTCGCCGCCGGTTGAAACGCAGAAGCACCAGATCGACTCGCCCTTGGTCTCGTCGGGCACGCCCACGACCGCCGACTCGGCCACCGCCGGGTGAGAGACGAGCACCGACTCGACCTCGGCGGGCCCGAGCCGCTTGCCGGCGACGTTGATGGTGTCGTCGGATCGACCGAGAAGGAACCAGTCGCCGTCCTCGTCGATCAAGGCCCAGTCACCGTGGCGCCAGACGCCGTCGTAAGTCGACCAGTAGGTCTCCAGGTAGCGCTCAGGGTCGCCCCAGATGCCCCGTGTCATCCCCGGCCAGGGCTGCTTGCAGACGAGCTCGCCGACCCTTCCGCGCACGGGGTTCCCCCGCTCGTCGAGCACGTCCACATCCATTCCGTGCGACGGGCCGCCAA
>JBBQNR010000064.1:0-16878 GCA_038330145.1 Solirubrobacterales bacterium | reverse complement strand
GGCGGCGCAGGACCCCAACTACTCGGTAACGGACGGCGAGAGGACCGTCATGGTCCCGCTGGCTCAAGCGCCTCCTGCATCTGGGTCGCCGCCCTAGCTCTGCTGTCGGAGGGCGGGCCTCACCGCCGGTTGACGGTACGTCGCTGTGGAGCGAACGGGCGTGTGCCGTGTAGGGTGCTGCGGGCTTGTGTTCTTCTTCAGCAGCGTAGATAATATCCGGGACATGTTGACGCTCCGCGAGGCCGCTGCTGAACTGGCAGTACACCCTGCGACCCTGCGGCAGCAGCTCGCCAACGGCGTCCTGCGGGGTCGGAAGGTCGGACCCGTATGGACTATCACGCGCCGCGATCTAGAACGCTACCGCGCCGAACATTTGGGCAAGCCCGGCCGGAAGGCGAAGGGCCATCGATGACGCTGCAGGAGGAGTTCCTGAGCCAACACCTAGCGACAACGGCCGCGACGTACCGACGCAGCCTGGACGAGTTCTCACGTCTGACTGGCAGGCTCGACGACGCGACGCAGGAGGATGTATTGCGCTATCACCGCGCTATCCTGCAGCAGGCACCGGCCACAACGGCCCGCAAACTCTCAGCACTCAACACGTTTCTCACCTACCTCGTCAGGCGGCGCATCCGAGCCGATAACCCGATGGACGCCATCCTGCGCCGGCCGCACGTCGACCACCTTGGCAGTCGGCGATGGCTGAGCGTCGATCAACAGCGCGCAGTCCTTTCTGCGGCCAAGGATGATCGCGAGGCCGCCTTGCTCGCGCTATTGATCGGCGGAGGGCTACGCGTGTCGGAGGCGTGCAGTGTGAATGTTGAGGATTGGGCCGACGGAGTCCTACATGTCCGCGGGAAGGGTGGCAAGAGCCGATTCATTCCGCTGCCGGCAGCAAGCGCAGCTGCTTTGACCGCATACCTAGAGGCCCGCCGAAGCGGCCCGCTCGTCCAGGGCCGCGAAGGGCGGCTGACGCCGCGGCAGGTGCAGCGCATCGTCCGAGGGCTCACGCTGGCGGCACTGGGTGAGGCATACAACCCACATGCGTTGCGGCATGGATTCGGTAACCGTCACGCGCAGGCCGGCACACCACTGCCAGCTCTGCAAGCCCTGTTGGGCCACTCGGCCTTGTCCAGTACCCAGGTCTATCTGCACACGTCGGCTGCGGATTTGGTCTCGTCTGTCGCCAACGACGCCCTTTACCAACCCGCCGAGCTGCGCGTCATCGACGGCGGACGTGGAAAGGTTGAGCGACCGGACTACGGCGCACCTGGAAAAGGACACCTTATCTCGGCCAACCCGAGTGTAGAGGGAGCGCGGCACCGATGACCGGGGGCGGCAACCCGCAGACCCAGCGGCCGTGGCTCGGTCGCGCGATATGCTCCTCGGCGTGATCCCAACTCCGTTTGGCGCCTCATGGGAAAACCTCGATATCGAGCATCTGCGAACCTTCTTCGCCGCCGCGAGCGACGAAGGTCTGACGTGGGAGGCAAAGGGGGGCAACATCCGGACCGAGCACGTAATCAAGGCCGCCTCCGCATTCGGAAATAGCCATCTTGGGGGGTTCCTCGTCCTCGGGGCAAGACGGGCGAGTCCTACCGCTCCTTGGGTGGTGGACGGGTACGCCTTTCCTACGGATCCGCAAACGTGGGTCTCCCAATGCCTTCTGAACGATGCGATTCGGCCAAGACCAGCGACCGATACCAAATCGTGGCCTGTGGCGACCGACCGGCATGTCGTGGTGGTGAATTTCCGGCCGGTCTCTGTTCCCCCGGTCATCACCCGTGATGGTCAGATTTGGGAGCGTTTGTCGGGCGTGTCCCACCAGGTACGGGATCCGGCTTCAATGCGCGAGCTCGTCAGCCGCGGCGAGCAGTCGCGGGTACAGGCTGCCAGCATCTCCGTTGCAGCCCGCGATGACATGCTCCGAGACCCTCCTGCGGAACGACAGTGCAGCCTTGTGGTTGCGATGGCTTCCCCTGCGTTCCTCGGTGACGTTTCGACCGTCATCTTCACCGAATCTGCCTACCAGTCCGCGGTTGCGGTACTCAACGGCAGACTCGCCTTTGCCCCCATCAGCGGGTACCAGCAGAACCGAGTTGGCGGCGACGTAAGTCAACACGCTCTTACCTTGTGGAATGCCGGCTTCCCCGAGGAAGAGGGTTACTGCATCCGGGTTGGTCGCCATGGCTCCGTGACGGTTGGCGAGTCGGTCGGAATGGTGGAGTCTGGCCTTCACGCTGTGGCCAATGACATCAGCGCGCTGCAGACTGCGTGGGAGGCCGCAGCGCACCTGCTGAGCGTCTTCGTTGCCGAGGCACCAGTGCACGCGGCCATCGCATTGGCTGACCCCACCCGGGGCGTCACCGAGTTCGCGCGCTGGACCGCCGTACCTGGGCCCTGGCTGAACGAGCAGGAGTCGATCGTACGCGAGGCTCGGCGAACGCTGGGGCAAGATGAATGGGAACCGGAGGCTGAGTAATTGACCAGTCGCCTGCGCAGGCCGGGGGCTAGTCCTCGTTCATGCCCTCGGGCAGCGGCGGAGCATCGAAGAGAGGAAGGTTCTCGGGCTGGGCGGCCTCAGCCCGCACCGCTCGGCGGTGCGTGATATTTGATCCGGTGACATGCGGATAGTCGATTCCGCGGTTATCGAGCAGCTCTCGGATCGTCCTTAGCTGGATTTTCGGATGCTTTCCCCAGGGCGATTCGTAGAAGCCAGCCTCCGCGGCTTCGGATCGCATGCCGGCTGAGGGTTCCTCGAATGAGATCAGCACTCCGATCTGTGCGTTCTCCCGTGTGAGGACGCCGGACAAGTCCCGAATGAAGGCCGGTACCAAGTGGCCGGCCTTGACGCTAAAGACGATCTGGCGCGTTTCCGATGTTCCCTCGTGGAAGTACAGCCGGCCGTCGATTCCCTTGTCGCCACCTTTCCTGTCACTCCCGGCGATCCGCGCGCCGACGAGGCCGAGTGCCCACGCCTGGAACTGGAATGGATCCTCTTTCGCGAGGACGGCGGCATCATCGACGGTCGTCGGCTCGCCGGTGACTCGGTAGGCCTTCACGATCTCGGGTCCGTAGCGATCAGCCAGACGGTGTTTGATGAGGCCGATGCTCAGGTGCGTGATGTCGATGCCGATCCATCGGCGGTTCAGGGCCTGTGCTGCGTCCACCGTCGTCCCGCATCCTGCAAAGGGATCGAGCACGATATCGCCCTCATTGCTGCTGGCGCTAATGATTCGTTCGAGCAAGGCCAGCGGCTTCTGCGTTGGATAGCCCAGCCTCTCCTTTGCCGATGGCATGATCGGCTGCATGTCCCACACGTCGTCGGGATGCTTCCCAAGCGGGTTCGGCTCGTAGGTGTCGTAGACCTTCTCGCCTCGAAAGGACTTGGCCTTGTATCGGAGGCGGTCGAGCGATTCCTTCGAGTAGGGGTCGCGGACTGCGTCGACGTTGAAGGTCCCAGACTTGCCCTTCGCATAGAACAGCAGCACGTCGTGACGGCGCCCCCAGCGCTCCTTGGACACCCCGCCACCCCGGTAGTGCCAGATGACCTCGTTTTGAAAGGATGGCGCACCGAACGTGGCGTCCATGAGGAGCTTCAGATAGTGGCTAGCCGTTGGATCGCAGTGGAGGTAGATCGAGCCGGTTGGCTTTAGGACTCGGTGGAGCGCAACGAGGCGCGGGGCCATCATCGACAAATAGGCGAGCATGTCGACCGGACCAAGCATTGTCCTGAAGGCTCGCATGGTTTCCGCGACCTCGCCGCCTTGCTCTACGGTCCCCTCATACGCGGCCCGAGCATCAAGGTTCCATTCCCAAGTGTCTGTGAATGCTTGGACTTGGGCTGCCGCGCCCTCGCCGTGCTCCCTGAACAAGACGTTGTAGTCGGCGTTGGAGCTAAACGGCGGGTCCAGGTAGACAAGGTCAACAGACTCGTCAGCGACGTGGCGACGAAGGACATCGAGGTTATCGCCGTAGTAGAGGGCGTTCGTATCCAAGTCGCAAGTGTAGGCCGGGGCCGCCAGCCGCTCGCCGTCCTCTCGGATGGGCCACGCTGCCACGGACACCCGGCGCCTGGCAGCCTACGGCCCGCCCGCTTACCAGTGGCTTACTAGCGAGCACGGAGCAAACGAATGTCAGCGAGTCATACGGCGAGGTGCGACTGGCCCTCGGCTGGGTGCGGGTGGAGGACGTGGACGTCTAGCGGCCGAGCAGCGACCTTCACTCCAAATCGGCGCCGGGTCGGGGGCCCGAGGTAGCTGTGTTGCTAGGCCGCCTGACTCAGCTTACGGCGGGTCAGGGCCTGGGAATGGAGCAGGTCCAGCACGCCGAAGACGCGGAGTGAATTCCCCTCGCTGCCGTAGCTGAGAGCGTAGCCATGCAGAATGCCGTGTCGATTGAGTCCACGATTGCGCCGCTTCGTCTCTTGAGGTCGGTAGTTTTGGTACAGGGCGTCAAGCGCGGACAGGGTGGCCGCCGTTTCGATATCGTCCAGCTCCGCGACGCCGGCGAGAATGTCGCGAACGGCACGGGGGACGGACTTCCAAGGTGGTCGTGGGAACTCTTCACCGACAATGCCTTCGACCAGTGGAAGCAACGCCGGGATTGCCACGCGATACCGTCGATCCCAATGGCACTTCAACGCCTCCATGATGATCGGCCTGCGGTCACGGAAGCTTGGCAAGTCCATCCAACTACCAACCATCCGTCGAAGCAGCCGAAGGCGACTTCGGCGGTAGAGTCCGCATAGCCGAGCGGTGAAGGCTGCCTTCCCTTCATCCCGAGCAAAAGCCCCAAGAAGGAGTAACTGTTCATCCGTCCAACTAGGAAGCGTCCACCATCCCCGGCTGCGCACGTGGGCATCTGCGTCGCGCTGAGCACGATCTTCGAGGCGATTGATCCAATCGATCAGCGCCGTCGTCGTCGCACCATTGATTATCGAGCTAAGGCGCGTGACAGAGGCATCGATTGCGACGTGCATCGCCTTCGTTGACAGGCGGTCGACGGAGGCGATCACCGAAGCCAGGCTTGGTGCGGTGTAGCTCTCAACAAGCTCGGCAATTTGCCTCGCCGCATTGCTTCCTAGGATCCGAGCAACGTCCAGGTCGGCAATCTCGCCAAGCCAGCGCCGCTGCATGGTCGGGTAGGTCAGGTTGGCAATCTCTTGGATCGCTCGCGATGTCGCCTCAAACGCATGCGCGGAGGTGACAATCCTGTCTAGGTCGCGACCAAGGATCCCCGGGTAGTTAGGAAACAATCCCTTCGGTGCCATTGGTTGATCCTAGCCACACAAATGCCCGATCACACAGAACCGCCGCTTTGTTGAGTATCTAACGGTTAGCGTTTATGCTAGCGGCATGACCCTGATCGAAGCCGCCATCGCGCTAGGGGTGAGCCCGACGACCTTGCGGCTGCAGATTCGGAACGGTCGCCTCAAGGCCGAGAAGATTGGGCGCGACTGGCACTTGGACACGGCCGAGGTCGAGAGATACCGCGTCGAGCAGTTGGGCCGCCCAGGCCGGCGGCCGCGGCAGCCATGACCCAGCCGGTCGACTTCCTGACCACCTTGCACGGCGTGATCGAGGTGACTATGTACGCCGAGGGAATCGTTCCACCTACGATCCATCGAGGGTCCGAGCGGATGATGGCCAGCTCGCGGCCGTTCGCTGTGCGTTCTGGCTTCGGGGTTGGCTCCCTACGATGGATGTGTGAACGACCAGTACAGCCATCCACGGGGAAGGTCCGGCAACTTGGGCGCATCGCAGCGCTTGAACCGTCTGGCTCTCAACCGGGTCGAAGTTGCGGCATTGCTGGGCGTGTCGCCGTCGACGGTTACGCGGATGGCGGCGGCCGGCGAGATTCCGCACGTTCGCTTGCGCGGATCCGTGCGTTTCCCGCGCGCGGCCCTGGAGCAGTGGCTTGCGTCGCTGACAGTTTTGACATAGGTCGATGGCTCACATGAGTCGGCGAAGAGGCGGATATGGGGCTGGCGGTTGGCGCCGTCGGCGTGATGGCTCAGTGGAGCTGCGATGGCATGACGCCGAGGGCAAGCGGCGGTCGCGGTATCTGCCATCCGGCACGACGCCTCGCGACGCCCAACGCGCGCTTGCGGAGATCCATCAGAGCGCCGCAAGCGGTGTGCCGGTCGGTTCAGCCGCCCAGACCGTCGGCGTCTTCGCGCAGCGCTGGCTACGCGAGGTCGCACCGCATCAACTGAGGCCGCGCACGCTAGAGCGCTACGACGGCATTGTGCGTCTGCACATCATTCCCAGCATCGGCGGGGTGCGACTAGACCGCCTCACACCCGACCACATTGCCAAGGTGCATGCCGACTGCCGCCGTAAGACTGGTCGGGGCGGGATCGAAATGGCACCTGCCTCGATTCGTGCGGTTCACGCTTGCCTGCGCTCGATCCTGCGAACAGCCTTGGAGAGGCGATTGCTGCAGGTCAATCCGGCCGACGCAATCCGCCCGCCGAAGGCCGCTGGCAAGCCTATGGAGGTGCTCAAACCGGAGGAAGTTGGCCGGCTGCTTGAAGCAGTGCACGGCGACGAGTTTGAGGCGCTTTACGTCTTGGCCCTCGGGACGGGCATGCGGCTCGGGGAGTTGTTGGGGCTCCGTTGGCAGGACATCGACCTGGACGCAGCCGCACTCTCTGTGCAGGTCGCGCTTGTGCGCACCGGCAAGGGTTGGTTCCTAGCCGAACCGAAGACGGATCGCTCGCGCCGCAACATCCAACTCACTGCTCGCAGCGTCGGTGTCCTCCGCGCGCGTGGTACTACACAGAAGCGCCAGCGCGTCGCGGCCGGCGAGGCGTGGGAGGATCTCGATTTGGTCTTCACCGATCCGTGGGGCATGCCGCTTATCGGAGCACATGTCACCGAGCGGCGCTTCAAACCGATGCTGAAGCGCGCCGGGCTGCCAGTGCTCCATTTCCACCAGCTGCGACATACCGCGGCATCGCTGATGATCGCGAGCGGGAGCGACGCCCAGCTAATCGCCCAGCAGCTCGGGCATTCATCCATCGCGATCACGATGGATCGCTACGGTCATCTTCTTCCCGGCATGCAGCGAATGCTCGCAGACAGGCTCGCGAGCGTGTTCGGCCTGTGATGGTGGGGCATAGGGGTGGAAATGGGGGTAGGGCCGGCCCATTTAGAACACAAGAAACGCCGATTTCGTGCTCGCAATCGAACGAGCATCGCGGCGTTGGTACCGCATACCGGATGCGCAGGATAACCGTGTCATGCGTCCCAGTCTGGGTCAATTGAGCACGTTTGAATCGCTGTGGTAAGCATGGTGCGATTCCATAAGGGTGCTTATAAGGGTGCTTCAGCTTGAGGGAAGTGGCACCTCACATCCCGTCCCATCGCCGGCTAGGAAATGGGGCAGACTCGGATCGGTGCGGGCCTTCAGCCGCAACGGTTGGCGATCCAATCGCGGAAGTCCCCCTCGCTCAGCTCGCCACTCGCGAGGCGCGGATCACGCGGTCGGTCTCATCCGGATCACCGGGCGCTGGAACCCAAGTTCGGCGGTTGCGCTCCACGAACTCGACGGTGGTCTGGAACGCGCAGCGTTTATTGCCATCCCTGATGGATCGGTATAACGATACCGAGGTATCACGGGCAACGCGAACCACCAGCTCGTGGTCATCGGTTGAACCTCCACACCCGTCTCGCCGTCGCACGGAACTCGGTAGGGTGCGTCCCCTCCCGTCGCCGACCAGGAAGGTCTGGCCGAGCTCAGGTGCCAGCTCTCTTCGAAGTCCTCGTCAAGGAGATCGCAATGGCGCGTACGACCCTCTCGGGCTCGGTGCTTTCTGCACGCTCGATGACGCGCCTCGCCCGTCGGCGCGCTCGGTTCCGAAGATCGTCGAGCGAATTCGAGTGTCGTCATCGATTGGGCGAGGACGCCATCGCAGCCAGCTCACCCGCTCAATGCGGGCACGTCCTGCGCCTCGGTGCTCTGATCGAGCACGCGCACCAGCGTGCCGTCGGGATCGCGGAGCTCGACCCAATAGCCTCCCGGGATCTCCGCGGGCTCGGCCACGAAGTCGAGCTCGGACCGTTGACGTTCATAGAACTCGGCGACGCTGTCGACCACGAAAAGCGGGCCAGGTGCCGCATCCGTGTCCACTCGATCCAGCATGATCGCGGCCTCATCGTCGGGCGCACGCAGCGCGACGGTGCCATCCCCCTCCCGCCACAGCTCCTCAAGGCCCAGCGCGTCGCGGTAGAACGCCAAGGCTCGCGGGATGTCCTTCACCGGCACGTAGACGAAGGCAAGCTTCATCTGAGCTGTCCTCATTGAGCGATCAAGTGTTCGATAGCGTAATACCATTATGGTAAATCGTCAATGGATTATGCTGGCCAGATGCAGAACTGGATCCCCGTCCCCGGCTCGACCAAGGCGCGCCTCGCCCTCATCGCGCTCAACGAATTCGGCAGGCGCGGGTACGACGGGGTGGCAGTGGCCGAGCTGTGCGCCAAAGGGGGCGTGACGACTGGCGCTCTGTATCACCACTTCGGAGGGAAGCCGGGCCTGTATGCGTTCGTCCGCGAGGAGGCCGAACGCCGCGTCCTCGACCGCATGGAGGGCGCCGCAGCGGCCGTTGCCGATCAGGGTCGCGCGGCGACCGTCCGGGCAGCGCTCCTCGTCGGCTTCGACGCCGCGGTTCGTCAGGAGGTGGCGCAGCTCATCGCGGAGCGCGGCCCCAGTGGCGCGCCAGACCGCATTGTGGCGCTGCTGGCCGGGTTGGTGCCGGGTCAGGATCTGATCCACGCGAGGATCATGGGTGCGGCCTGGCGCGAGGCTCTCCATGAGGCGGCGCGGCGGGGCACCGGCGGCCGGCACGCGGAGCGCGTCGGACGGGCGCGAGCCGCGCTCATCGCCTTGGTCGGGATCTGAGGGGCTGGCCAGCGCGCCAGCCGCGATCTCGCGCGGCGCGGGGATGACCGAGCGCCTCGCCGCGGCAAGCCACGGCCGTCGGCCTCCGGGACGCTTGCGCCCGATGCCATAGTGGGGCATGCCTGTCCGCACCGTCATCGAACGAGGGCCCTAAGGACAAGCGGTCGGTGGCCTTCGGCATCGACTGGCCAGGGTGTAGTCGGGGCGCGAAGAGCGCCGAGCCCGCGCTCGAGATGCTCGAGTCCTATCGGGAGCGCTATCGCTCGGTCGCGGGCCTCGCCGGGATGGCCCGCGAGTTCGACGCCGCCCCTACGAGATCGTGGAGGACAAGGTCGGAAAAGGCTCGACCGACTTCTGGGGCATCTCCTTCACGCCCTCCGCGACCGAGCACCGGCCGATGACCGAGGCGGAGCTCGAGCGCGGGATAACGCTATTGAGGGCGTGTTGGGCGTTCTTCGATGACGTCGCGGCGCGGGTGTCGCCGGAGATGCGCAAAGGCCCGCGTGGGGGAGGACGCGACCGTGACCGCATCATCCGCCACACCATCCGCACCGAAAGCGAGGACTTCGCAAAGCAGGTCGGGCTGCGGATACCGGAGGAGGCGGCACTCACGCCGGATGGACTGCGCCAGCATCGCGACGCCTGCGTCGCGGCGATGCGCGCGTACAACGTGGGGGAGGTCACCCGGCGCATGCGCTCGTGGACGCTGCCGTTCCTCATCGGGCACTCTGCCTATCACACCCTCAACCATGCGTGGGAGATGGAGGACAAGGATCTCTCCGCCGAGGACGGCTGACCCGAGTCATGCGGTCCACACGATCGCGCGTCCGAGCCACGAGGTTAGACTCGCTTGCGGTCACACCATGAGCAAACCCCGACCGGTCGTTGTTCACCATTCCGAGCAGGAAATGCGGGCGCCAGCGATGTCCGGCACGGAACGGCGCCAGCAGTTCGAGCGCGAAGGCCGCTAGGCCGACTGGATCCGGAACGATGCGGGCGACGTGAGTGGCTGGCATCACCATGGTGGCAACGACACGTACGTCTTTGTCAGCCGTGGGTCGGTGACGATCGACTTCGGCCCGGGCGGAACCGAGAGCGTCGTGGCGCGAGCCGGCGACTTCTTCATCGTCCCGTCCGAGACGATCCACCGCGAAACGACCAGCCACGATGCCGACCTCGAGGCGTTCGTCATCCGCGTCGGCGGCGAGCCTGAGCACGTCAATGTGGATGGCCCCGAAGCAGCGGGAGGCTGACGCGCGTTGCGACATCCGCGGCCGCGATCCAACCGTCAAGATTCCGCCAGGACTCCGCGAACGATGACACGGCCTGGCGGGCCGTCCCGGGGTTAATGATCTGGGTCATCAACGGCATCGAGACCACGACGAAGCCCGGATCAATTCTTGATCGGGGCTTCTGAATGAGTGCTGGTACCGCATACCGGATTCGCGACACGCGTACGGCGTCCGGCAGAAGCTAGCGCGACCAGCGCGAAATGCGCCACGCGTCAGCGCGTACTCCCGAAGTGCAAGGGGTCAATCCAGGGGTCAGCAGGTCAGCGCCATCCGATCGCCATCTCCGCGAAAAACCGCGCGAGATCTCCTACCTCACCGACGCTTAGGACATTGTCAATGGAGGGAGGTCGACGTTCTCCAGGACCGCTGCGCCGACGCTTGGAGCCGAGGGAGAAGACAAGGGCTCCCCTCGATGCGCAGCTAGTGCGAGTTCGAGCAGGGAGGAGGGCAAGGGGCACCGATGCGTAGCATCGAATCCTGCAGGAGTTGGACGTGGCCTTTGATCCCCGTCACGGCGGCCGGGCGTGGCGAGGTGGCAGTGCGATCGCCATTGGGAGCGATGGTCCGGCGCACATCGGCATGGGGCCCATTTTCGTGCCTCAGGAGCTTCGCCGTCGCCGCTCGCCATTGACCGATGTGGCGGCCGCACCGATCCTCAGGCCGATGCGCGTCCTCTTCTCGTCGCTCCCCGCCACCGGACACGTCAACTCGCTCATGCCGATGGCGCTGGCCGTGCGGGCGGCGGGTCACGACGTGGCGGTGTGCACCTCCCCGGCGTACGCCGCGCAGATCGAGGGGTCCGGCCTGCGCCACCTCCCCGGCGGCGTCGACCGGTTCAAGGAGCTCTTCGACGGCGCGCCCCCGTACGGCGATCCCGGTCGCATCCGCTGGGTGCAGACCATCGTCTTTGGCACCCGCGCGCCGGTGCGGATGATCCCGGACCTGCTGCGTCACGTCGAGGCCTGGCAGCCGGACCTCCTCGTGCGCGAATCGGGCGAGCACGGCGCCGCGCTCGTGGCGGAGACGGTCGGTCTGGCGCACGCCGGGATCTCCGGCGGGTCGTGGGCATCGCACGACGCCCGCCGCGGCCTCCTCGCCGAGGCGCTCGACGCGCACCGGCCCGCGCTCGGATTGCCGCCCGACCCGACAAACGAGACGATGTTTCGCTATCTCCAGCTCGCCTTCTCGCCGCCGAGCTGGGACGCCGACGCGCTCCTGCCGCGCACCGTCCAGTTCATCCGCTACGACAACCCGGAGCGCGCCGGGGAGGCGGACCCGCCGTGGCTCGACGTCTCGCGCGGTCGCCCGCTCGTGCTCGCCAGCCTCGGCACGGTCATGAACGACCAGCCCGGTCTGATGGAGGCGATCGTTGCGGCTTGGCGGCGAGGACGTCGACGGTGTCGCCGTCATCGGTCGCGACCAGGACCCGGCGCGCTTCGGCGTCCCGCCGCCGAACGTGCGCATCGAGCGCTTCGTGCCGCAGATCCGCGTGCTCGAGCGGAGCGCGCTGTTCGTGAACCATGGCGGCTTCAACGGGACGAAGGAGGCGCTTCGCCTCGGCGTGCCGCTGGTCACCATTCCCGTCGGCGGCGACCAGCCCTACACCGCCAGCCGCGTCGCGGCGCTCGGACTCGGCGTCGCCATCGGTCCGGATGAACGGACACCCGAGACCATCCGGGCCGCAATCCGCAAGGTGCTCGCGCAGGTCCGATACCAGTCCGCGGCACGAGCCTTCGCGGCCGAGATGGCCGCGCTGCCCCCGATCGGGCATGCCGTCGAGCTTTTCGAACGCCTCGCGCGCGACCGCCAGCCGATCCTGCGCGACGCCTGATCCCGCGGCCCTTGCCGCATCTGCCTTTGACGCACGCCACTCAGCACGGCTATGACGATGGCCCGCGGGAATCGGGTCGGCGGGCCGGTTCCACCTCGATCCCGTCTGGCGGCTGATCCAGCGGCACACCCCCGGCAGCTGGGATGGAGGGCATGGTCCTCGTCTAGACGCCGCGGACGTTCGATGAGCTCGAGGTGCTCTGGACATTCGTGCTCGAACACCGTCAGGCGACAGCGTCGGGCGCCGGACGCAGGCGTCCGGTCACGTAGCAGTCCTACGGGTACCGCGCAATCGCCCAGAAGCTCCGCCCGCCCCATTCGTGCTCAGCGGACCTGCTCGGTACGCCGGAACCAACCCCGCCGCACATTCGCGCATCTACCGGGCGACGACCTTTCGCACGGAGATCCAGCCAGT
Organism: Solirubrobacterales bacterium; assembly: GCA_038330145.1. Taxonomy (GTDB): domain Bacteria; phylum Actinomycetota; class Thermoleophilia; order Solirubrobacterales; family JBBDJG01; genus JBBQNR01. The sequence goes on along the minus strand of JBBQNR010000064.1, from coordinate 4,434 downwards.
GTTCACCGCTCACCGAGTGTCTTTCGTTCCTGGCGGCGCTCTCATGCTCCTGGTCCTGGCTGGCTGTGCGAAAGGTGCCGCTGCCCTGCCAACCGCCGCAGCCACGGGCACGTTCACGCCCACGGTCACGACGACCCCCACTGCCGTCCCCCAGCCGGCCGATGTGCCGACGTATCGCGGAGATGCGGCACGGAGTGGCGTGATGCCAGACCCCGGCCCGCTGGCCGGCGCTGCCGTGCGCTGGAAGCTGAGCCTTGATGGGCCGGTTGGGACGTCGCCGGTCGTAGCGGACGGGATCGCGTATGTCGCCACCCGCGTCGGGTCTCTGCACGCGATCGATCTCGCCACCGGGGATTCGAAGTGGGTCGTACAGGTCTCGACCGGCGCGTTGAGCACGCCGCTCATCGTCGGGGGGTTGGTCGTCGTGGGGACGCCGGACGCCGGGCTGCAGGCCCTCGACCTCGCCACGGGCGACGCGGCCTGGACCGCGACCGCTGACGGGTCGATCGGCGGCGCCCCGGCAGCCGTCGATGGCGCCGTCGTCTTCGGGACCGACGCCGGCACGGTGAACGCCGTGGATGGGGTCACCGGAGCTGTGCGATGGACGGCGGACGCGGGGGCGCCGGTCTACTCGTCCTTGGCGATCGCGGAGGGATTGGTCGTCGTGGGCACGAACGAGGGCTCGATCGTCGCCATTTCGCTGGACGACGGGACGGTCCGCTGGGGGACGGAGAGCGGGGATATCGGCCGCATCGGCACCCCGGCCATCGTCGAGGGTCGCGTGTACGCCAGCACCGGCCTGGACGATGTCGGGCCGCATCGCATCATCGCGCTCGACGCCGAGTCTGGATCGATCCTCTGGCACCATGCGAGCCCGACCGGGGCGCCGGTCTACACCCCCGCAGTGACGGGCGGGGTGGCGTACGTGACCAGCGAGGACGGGACGGTCGTCGCCCTTGATGCCACGAGCGGAGCCGTCCGGTGGACCGCGGCAGTGGGTGGTCCGGTGGAGGTCGTGGCAGCGGTGGCGGGGAGCGCGGTCTATGCCGCCACCAGCGGTTCGGCGTTCGGACTCGACATGGCCGATGGCCACGAGCTGTGGCGCGCCCCGATCAGGGGGGTTCCCTACGGGCCCACCGTTGCCGGTGGCTTCGTCCTGCTGGGCACCAGCATCGGGGAGTTGGACGCGATCGCGGACCCCCTGCCGTGAGCAGGACCGGGGATGACGCCAACCTTTCCCCGTTCGACGGCATCACACTTCCCGATGGCCCCGCTCGGCCACCGCTTGCAGATGGCCAGGAGAGTCCCATGCCGCCACCGGTACCCACGTTTCGGTTCTATCCACGCCCGGTCCTGCTCCCGCTCGCGGCCGTCGCGCTCCTCGTGAACGCGTGCGGTGGCGCGGGGGCAGCGAGCCCTTCGTTCATTTCGACGCCGGTCGCAACGGTGGCTTCGGCTTCGCCCTCCGCGGCGGTGTCCGAAAGCGAGAGCTCGGCCCCCTCGCCGATCGCCGTCACGCTTCCCAGTCCCGCGCCCCTCGACATGGCGTGGCAGGCATCCGGGCCGGTCGCCGCTCAGACGAGCACGATGGCCCTGGCGGTGAACCCCACGAATGGCCAGGTCTGGGTCGCGGTGCCGTTCGAGAACCGCTGGTGGATCGTTGCCCCGGACGGGACATACCTCGAAGCGTGGGGAAGCGGTGGCACTGCTCCGGGCCAGTTCGACCTCAACGACCACGAGCTGAACGCCGATGGGTTCGGCGCCATCGCCTTCGCCCCGGACGGGAGCTTCTACGTCGGCGATGTCGGGAATCACCGGATTCAGAAGTTCGACGCCCAGCGAACGTTCGTCAAGGAATGGGGGAGCTTTGGTTCCGGGGACGGGCAGTTCGCCCAGATCACCGCGATGGCCACGGACGGCACGAACGTCTACGTGGGCGATGGAGGTCGCGGCGACATCCAGGCCTTCGACATGGACGGGACCTATCTGCGCACGTTCGGCGGCGATGGGCAGTTCGGCGCATTCATCACCGTCGACGAGGCCGGGAACGTCTACGCCACGGATCCCGGCACCGCCGACCACGGAAGCGTCGGAACGTTTGACGGAAACGGCAACGAAGTGGCTCGATTTGCCCTGCCGGCGGGGACGGATGCCGTGGGCGTTGCCGTCGCTTCGGATGGGACGGTCTATGTTGGAACGGCGACCCGGGTCGCCCCGTACCTCGGTCTCGGAGTCTACGAACTGAGCCCCGACGGCGAGCCGCTTCGTGGCTGGTCGTTCGGCGGCGGCGAGTCACTCGCACTGTCGCCCGACGGCGCAGTGCTATACGTTTCGCGCGGGATCCAGCTGGGCGTGGACCCGTGGACGTACATTCAGGCCTACGAGATCCCCGGCGCCTAACGGGCCGGCGCCATGGGTGGAGGCCACGTATTGATGGCAGCGCGGAGCACAGCGACCGGCGATGCCGGCGATGCGGAGCTCATCGGGAAGGCGGCGGCCGGAGATGCCGCCGCCTTCGACCTCGTCCTGCGGCCCCGGCTTGACCGCCTCTATCGGATGGCGGCAGCGATCACTCGCAACGAATCGAATGCGCGCGATGCGACCCAAGAGGCCTGCGTCCTTGCGTGGCGAGAGCTGCCACGGCTCCGCGACCACCAGCGATTTGACGCGTGGTTGTCACAGATCCTTGTCAACAGCTGTCGGATGCTGCTTCGCCGTCAACGCCGCGGTGCGGGACGCGAGATCTCGATGGATGACCCGCTGTACCCGCTGGCAGACGGCGCCGCATCAGTCGCGGACGAGACGTCCGGCATCGGCGAATCGGAGGCGATTCGCGCAGCCTTCGCGGTGCTCGATCCGGCGGTGCGCTCGCTGCTCGTCCTGCACTACGTCGAGGGCCTCCCGCTCGACCAGATTGCGACAGCGATGGGTTCGCCGGTCGGCACGATCAAGTGGCGCCTGTCGAACGCACGCCGGGCACTCCAGGGGGCGTTGAAGGTGGAACGCCGATGACCATTCGACGCACACTCACTCATGCGCAGATCCGCGCCGCGCTGAGCATCCCGTCCGGCGTCCAAGCGCCATACGGCCTCGCGGACGAGATCATGGGGATCGTCGACGCGACGCCGCAGCGCCGTCGCGGGCTGACGATGGGCACGCTGCTGAGCGGCCCGCCGCCCGCGATTCGCATGATGGTGCTGGCCGCCATCCTCGGCCTGCTGCTGGTCGCGGGGCTGGCGATCGCGGGGGCCTTCAGGCCCGCGCCGGCACCGGAGCCACCGCCGTCCGACAGCGCGATGTACCGCGGTGGACCCGGGCGAACCGGCGTGGTTGCGGGGCCGGGACCGGTCAACCAGCCGTCGGTGACCTGGGAGCAGAGCCTGGACGGCGGCGTCGCCGCGAATGCGCCCGCCGTCGTCGATGGCGTGCTCTATGTCGGCGACCAATCCGGCAGCGTCAGTGCCTTCCTCGCGCCGACCGGCGATCTCGTCTGGACGGCCGCCCTCGGGAGCGCCGTCAACACCTCGCCGGCGGTCGCCGGCGGACTGGTCGTCGTCGGCGACGCGGCCGGGGATGTGGTCGCGCTCGACGCCTCCGACGGACGGGAGCGGTGGATCTTCCGCACTGGTGGTGAGCTGCGCTCGTCTGCGTTGATCGTCGGCGACGTCGTCTACATCGGAAGCGCGGATGGGGATCTGTACGCACTGGAGCTCGCGACCGGCACGCGGCGGTGGGCCTTTTCGGCGGGTGGCCCGATCATTCGCTCCCCTGCACTGGACGCGGGCGTGATCTATGTGGGCGCTGACGCCGGCATCCTCAGCGCCGTCGATGCCACCAGCGGGGACCTGCGGTGGCAGGCATCCCTTGGCGCCGGGCAGCTGAGCTCGCCGGCCGTGGCTGATGGCCTGGTGGTGGTCTCCAGTGGGCTGGATTCCACCGCGCAGCACGCGCTGTTCGGACTCGATGCCGCCTCGGGCGAGGAACGCTGGCGATTCGCAGCGCCGTCGGGGCAGTCGCTCATCATCGCGTCGCTGGGCCGGGACCTCGTCTACGCAGCCTCAGCGGACGGCGAGCTCTACGCCGTCGATACCACCAGCGGGTTGGCGGCATGGACGTTCGATGGCCATGGCACCCTGGAGGCATCGGGCGCGCTGGCCGGCGATCTCCTCTTCGTGTCCGGTGGCGATCGGGCCGTGTACGCCGTGGACGCTCTGACCGGGGCTCAGCGGTGGCGCGTGCCGGTCACCGGCGCTCCCGGCGCGCTCGCAGTCGTCGGCGGCCGCGTCTACCTCGCCACCAGCCTGGGAAAGGTCCTTGCGCTCGGATCGGCGCCATGATCCGGAGCGGCCGAGACCAATTCAGCGCCCCCGGAGCTCAGCCCCGGAGCTGATGGTGCAGCGTGAAGTCATCCGCCACCCGGTCGTGACGGCTCCC